>PMBY01000175.1 GCA_003153875.1 Myxococcales bacterium
GCGCTGCGGGTGTTGGCTGCCTCTGACATCGATCCCACTGAGCCGCTCACCAAGAGTAGTCCGGTGTTGCTCGGCAGAGGGAGGCCAGGGGCGAAGCAGCGATCGGAAATGCGATCGCAGTCGGAATTGAGCCTGACGACGTAGAGGGCGGGCCGGACGGGGGCGCATGGCGAGGCCATGCGGCTCGCCCGGCAGCCAAGTGGAGGCGAGACCCCGGCGGGTCAGAGAGGCGAGGAGTCGTCTGGGTCCGACGTGGGCTCGTCTGCGGCGTCGTGGCAAGGATCGTCTGCAGCGGCGAGGATGGCGTCACCGTAGGCCTGCCAGAGGGCGGCCTGCAATTGTTCGAGCAGGTCCATCAGCACCTCGGCCTGGCGGGGCTCGATGGCGGGGATGGCGAAGGAGACGATGGTCGGCGCTTTGCGGGGGCTCATGGCTGCGATCCTCGTGGACACGAGATCAGGGTGCGACCGGCGTGCGCAGGGAGGGGCCGTCGATCTTCACAGTGTGGCACTGGTGGCGCAGGCGACTGAGCAGGGCCGCGACCAGCGGCTTGTTGCCCAGAAAGCCGTACCAATCGTCGTAGTCAAGATTGGTGGTGATGATTGTGGGAAATCGACGGTACCGCTCTTCCATCAACTTGAAGAAGATGTTGGCTTGCTCGGGCTTCACATTCAGGTAGCCCATTTCGTCAATCAGCAAGACATCAATGCGCGCCAGGTACTTGAGCAGCTTGCGGGTCGAACGGTCGGCCAGCGATGCGTACATTTCGTCGAAGAGGTCCTGGGCGCGCACGAATACGCCGCGATGACCGTTATGCAAGGCTTTCAGCAGAAGGCCACAGGCCAGCCCCGTCTTGCCCACGCCGGTCGGGCCAATCAGCACGATGTTTTCGGCCTTGGGAATGAAGTCCAGCTCTGCAAAGGTGCGGATCTGGCGCTGGTTGACGCCGGGCTGGCGCTTCCAGGGGAAGGACTCGATGCTCCACTGTTCGGGCATGGCGGCGTGTTTGATCCGCCAGGCCAAGGCGCTCTCTTGCCGGTGCTGCCACTCGGCGCGCAGCAAGCGCGCCAGCAGTTTGCGAAAGGGCATGCTTTCTTTGTCGGCCTTGCGCATTTCCTCGTCGAGAATCTCGGACATTCCCTTGAGCCGCAGGAGTTTGAGCAATTGGTCGAGGTCATCGGTCATCGTCGTTCTCCTCATCGGGCAACAGGCCGTCCATCACGAAGTAGTCGCGTCGGATCTGTTCGAGCACCAGGCGTTCGAGTCGGCCGAGGTCGTACAGGCCGTACTGCTGGGCGCGCTCGACGGCTGCGAGCAAGGGCTCGCGCGGGTACTCGCGCAGCATGCCCAGCAACCGTCGCAGCACCAGGACACCGCGCCCGCCAACGTGCTTCTTGCATGCCGCCACGTAAGCGGAAAGCCGGGGCTCGCGCGCAATAATCGTGGTTTCTTCGGGTGGCGGACCTGCTGCGGGTTTTAGCCTGCCTCGCTCCGGCCGGTGCGCCGGGTCGGTCACACGTGTGTCGAGCGGCCCGTGGACCCGACGGTGTGTGGCCACCAGCCGTGGTCCGTCGTAGACGTCGACTCGGTCCTTCAATTCGCGCACCTCCAAGAGCCGGCCGATGAGCTGATAAGGCGCGGAGTAGCGAATGCGATTGATGCGCACGTAGCCCTCCACGTCTACGAAGCGGTGGAGCAACTGGTACACCTCGGGGACAAAGATGGGCAATGGCTTCAGTCGGGGCTGCTCCACTGCAAAAAGCTCGCGCCGGCTCCCGTGCAGTTTGCTGCTGTGGATGGCGTTGACCTTGTCACACCAAGAGGCAGCCTCCCGGTTCAGATGCTCCCAGTCGTCGAAGTCGCGGTTGTTGAGAAAATTGCCTTCAATCCACTTGAATGGCCCCTCGACCCGAGCCGAGCGGTTGGCATCGCCCACCTCGTGGGCCGCGAAGGTGAAGCCAAAGCGCTGGCCAAAGGCCGTCATTTCCGGCACTGGCACCATGTCCTTGCCCGTCCCCTTGAGCACCACCACATGCGTGTTGTCGATCATGCATCGGCCGGCAGCACCGTGGAAATACTCAAGCGCGTCGGTCAGGAAGACCTTGCACTCGAAGCGCCGAAAGCGCGGATACATCTGGAAATACAGCATCCGCGAGTAGCACAGCACCAGCGATGCCGTCTCCACTTCAACCAGCACGCCCTTCATCCTCGCCCGGTGCGGGGAGGTGTCATGCTGCATTTCTTCCCCCGGTGCGAATTCGTAGCGCCCGGCCGGAAAAGGCGCTTCGTGCCCGATCCCGTGCCGCCGGCAGAACGCCGTCAGGGCCTGGTACGACAGGGTCGCCCCCTCCTTGACCAGCTCCTCATGTACCCGGCCCAGGTGTCCCTTGCACGCGGCGTGCAGTTCCAGAATCTGATCTCGGTACGGCTCGGCCAACTCTCGTCGCTCTATTGCAGGCACCACCGCGCTTCCGGTTCCGATCACTTTGCCCACCGCCTTTCGCGAGATCTTGAGGGCACGGGCGATCTTGCGCGTGCCGTGCCCCTTTTCACGTAGCTTGAGAATGGCTGTTCGCGTGTTCTGGTCCAGCATCGCTTTGCTCCTTGTCGAAATTCGCCAGGCACCTCGCCACATCAGCGCGCGCCCGCCCCACATGCGCTCCGATCTCGTCGCGCTCGCAGGCGGCCAGCTTGTGCCACAGTCCCGATTGCAGCTTCCGCTGTAGTCGGCGGGCGATCCCGCCCAGGGCGCCCAATTCGCCCACAATCTCCTGGGCCGGCCCTTTGGGTGTGTCCTGCTTCTGCTGTGCCTCCTGCTGCACGCGCAGAAAGATCTGTGGGTCTTGCAGCACCAGCTCGCGTGTCCGCGCGCTCCCGGACACATAGCCCACGTACAAGGCGCCCACCTGCCGCGTGCTCAACCGCAGCGACGCCGCTTTTGCCGCCAGGGCCACTGCCACCGCTTCGTTGGCGCGCGCCAACGGCACGAAATACTTCATCGCCGCGTGGGCTGCCAGTCGCCCCTGGCGTACCCGGTCCTGGATCTCCGTCGGCAGGTCAGCGACCAGCGACAGCCGCCGGCTCACCCAGCTCTTGCTCTTGTCGAAGCGCCGGCCCAGCTCATCTTGCCCGAGCCCAAATCGATCGACCAGCTCGCGCAGAAGCCAGCCCTGCTCCAACGCGTCCTCGCCACTCGCGCTACGCATCGACCGCTCCACGATCAGCGCCTCTGACTCCGACACCGCCCACTCCGTCGCGCACACCGTGTCCCGCGCCAGCCGCCGTAGCGCTCGCACCCGCTTGTACCCGTCGATCACCACGCGCGTTTCGCCCTGGCCGCGCACCACCACGATGGGCACCTGCTGCCCATGGTCGGCCAGCGAGCCGAGCAACTGCCGCTCGCGCTGCGGCTGCTGCTTGCGCAGCCGCTCGTAGCGCAGGTCCAGGTGCTGGAATTCGACATCCATCGCCCGGCTACCCTGCCGCAGTCCCGCTCTCGTCTTTCGGCACCGAAGGGGGGTGTCCTGATTTTTCCCTTGTGATTACGGCTAGTTGCTCCCGTATCTGGTCTTTCACGCCTCCCAGGAGGACTCGTCCGAATACCTCAAGGAAATCGCAGCCTTGAGCCTTGAACTCGTCTTTCGCCAGATCCCAGGGCAGTCGATCCAGAGGTGGCGAATGCCGCGCATCGACCCGCTCCCTTTCCGACAACGCCGCCCGCTTTTGCAGTCGGTACGCAATCGCGTACCCCTGGTTGATCAGCCGCCACGACGCCTGCGTCTTCGCCCGCCGCTTCCGCTGGCATTCCGCCTTCGAGCACGTCCGCTGCCGCTGCCCGACCCGTGGGTCAGGCCAGAACCATTTTCCACAAAACCGGCATGGCCGTTTGTCGAGCCGCGTACACATCGCGGCCACGCTCACCGGAACCCGC
>PMBY01000032.1 GCA_003153875.1 Myxococcales bacterium
CGTCACCGTAGGCGTGCCAGAGGGCGGCCTGCAATTGTTCGAGCAGGTCCATCAGCACCTCGGCCTGTCGGGGCTCGATTGCAGGGATGGCGAAGGAGACGATGGTCGGGGGTGTCCGAGGGCTCATGGCTGCGATCCTCGTAGGCGCAAGGTCAGGGCGCGGCCGGCGTGCGCAGGGAGGGGCCGTCGATCTTCACAGTGTGGCACTGGTGGCGCAGGCGACTGAGCAGGGCCGCGACCAGCGGCTTGTTGCCCAGAAAGCCGTACCAATCGTCGTAGTCAAGATTGGTGGTGATGATTGTGGGAAATCGACGGTACCGTTCTTCCATCAATTTGAAGAAGATGTTGGCTTGCTCAGGCTTCACATTCAGGTAGCCCATTTCGTCAATCAGCAAGACATCAATGCGCGCCAGGTATTTGAGCAGCTTGCGGGTCGAACGGTCGGCCAGTGATGCGTACATTTCGTCGAAGAGGTCCTGGGCGCGCACGAAGACGCCGCGATGACCGTTGTGCAGGGCCTTGAGCAGAAGGCCACAGGCCAAGCCGGTCTTACCCACGCCGGTTGGGCCAATCAGCACGATGTTTTCGGCCTTGGGGATGAAGTCCAGTTCAGCAAAGGTGCGGATCTCGCGCTGGTTGACGCCGGGCTGGCGCTTCCAGGGGAAGGACTCGATGCTCCACTGTTCGGGCATGGCGGCGTGTTTGATCCGCCAGGCCAGCGCGCTCTCTTGCCGGTGCTGCCACTCGGCGCGCAGCAAGCGCGCCAGCAGCTTGCGAAAGGGCATGCTCTCCTTGTCGGCCTTGCGCATTTCCTCGTCGAGAATCTCGGACATTCCCTTGAGCCGCAGGAGTTTGAGCAATTGGTCGAGGTCATCGGTCATCGTCGTTCTCCTCGTCGGGCAACAGGCCGTCCATCACGAAGTAGTCGCGTCGGATCTGTTCCAGCACCAGGCGTTCGAGCCGGCCGAGGTCGTACAGGCCGTACTGCTGGGCGCGCTCGACGGCTGCGAGCAAGGGCTCGCGCGGGTACTCGCGCAGCATGCCCAGCAACCGTCGCAGCACCAGGACACCGCGCCCGCCAACGTGCTTTTTGCATGCCGCTACGTAGGCGGAAAGCCGGGGCTCGCGGGAAATGATCGTGGTTTCTTCGGGTGGCGGACCCGCTGCGGGTTTTAGCCTGCCTCGCTCCGGCCGATGCGCCGGGTCGGTCACGCGTGTGTCGAGCGGTCCGTGGACCCGGCGGTGTGTGGCCACCAGCCGTGGGCCGTCGTAGACGTCGACCCGGTCCTTCAATTCGCGCACCTCCAGGAGCCGGCCAATGAGCTGGTACGGCGCGGAGTAGCGAATGCGATTGATGCGCACGTAGCCCTCCACGTCTACGAAGCGGTGGAGCAACTGGTACACCTCGGGGACAAAGATGGGCAATGGCTTCAGTCGGGGCTGCTCCACTGCGAAGAGCTCGCGCCGGCTCCCGTGCAGTTTGCTGCTGTGGATGGCGTTGACCTTGTCACACCAGGCGACGGCTTCCCGGTTCAGGTGCTCCCAGTCGTCGAAGTCGCGGTTGTTGAGAAAATTGCGTTCAATCCAGTTGAACGGCCCCTCGACCCGAGCCGAGCGGTTGGCATCGCCCACCTCGTGGGCCGCGAAGGTGAAGCCAAAACGCTGGCCAAAGGCCGTCATTTCAGGCACTGGCACCATGTCCTTGCCCGTCCCCTTGAGCACCACCACATGCGTGTTGTCGATCATGCATCGGCCAGCAGCACCGTGGAAATACTCAAGCGCGTCGGTCAGGAAGACCTTGCACTCAAAGCGCCGAAAGCGCGGATACATCTGAAAATACAGCATCCGCGAGTAGCACAGCACTAGCGATGCCGTCTCCACTTCAACCAACGCGCCCTTCATCCTCGCCCGGTGCGGAGAGGTATCGTGCTGCATTTCTTCCCCCGGTGCGAATTCGTAGCGCCCGGCCGGTAAAGGCGCTTCGTGCCCAATCCCGTGCCGCCGGCAGAACGCCGTCAGGGCCTGGTACGACAGGGTCGCCCCTTCCTTCGCCAGCTCCTCGTGTACCCGCCCCAGGTGTCCTTTGCACGCGGCGTGCAGTTCCAGAATCTGATCCCGGTACGGCGCGGCCAGCTCCCGTCGCTCTATTGCAGGCACCACCGCGCTTCCGGTTCCGATCACTTTGCCCACCGCCTTTCGCGAGATCTTGAGCGCACGGGCGATCTTGCGCGTGCCGTGCCCCTTTTCACGAAGCTTGAGAATGGCTGTTCGCGTGTTCTGGTCCAGCATCGCTTTGCTCCTTGTCGAAATTCGCCAGGCACCTCGCCACATCAGCGCGCGCCCGCCGCACATGCGCCCCGATCTCCTCGCGTTCGCAGGCGGCCAGCTTGTGCCACAGTCCCGATTGCAGCTTCCGGTGTAGTCGGCGGGAGATCCCGCCCAGCGCGCCCAATTCGCCCACAATCTCTTGGGCTGGCCCTTTGGGCACGTCCTGCTTCTGTTGCGTTTCCTGCTGCACGCGCAGGAAAATCTGTGGGTCTTGCAGCACCAGCTCGCGTGTCCGCGCGCTCCCGGACACATAGCCCACGTACAAGGCGCCCACCTGCCGCGTGCTCAATCGCAGCGAAGCGGCCTTTGCCGCCAGGGCCACTGCCACCGCTTCGTTGGCGCGCGCCAACGGCACGAAGTACTTCATCGCCGCGTGCGCCGCCAGTTGCCCCTGGCGTACCTTGTCCTGAATCTCCGTCGGCAAGTCCGCCACCAGCGATAGCCGCCGACTCACCCAGCTTTTGCTCTTGTCGAAGCGCCGGCCCAGCTCATCTTGCCCGAGCCCAAATCGATCAACCAGCTCGCGCAGAAGCCAGCCTTGCTCCAGCGCGTCCTCGCCACTCGCGCTGCGCATCGCCCGCTCCACGATCAGCGCCTCTGACTCCGACACCGCCCACTCCGTCGCGCACACCGTGTCCCGCGCCAGCCGGCGCAGAGCCCGCACCCGCTTGTATCCGTCGATCACCACGCGCGTTTCGCC
>PMBY01000393.1 GCA_003153875.1 Myxococcales bacterium
CCACGGCTTTCACGTGGAATCGGTCAACCTGAAGGCCGGCCATTGCGCTTTCTGTGGGCAAGCTATCCCTGGCATTTGGAGTTGAT
The DNA here is from genome assembly GCA_003153875.1 of Myxococcales bacterium. The sequence continues at coordinate 87 of PMBY01000393.1, forward strand.
CGCTTGTTCGGGCGTGGGCCGAAGTTCGCTGCGGCGGCGATCGTCCTGATGGCTGCGAGCGCCTGTCGCTCGGGTGATCGGCATGCGCGCAACTTTCCCAGCAGGGTCGATCCGGCGGCGCTGCACGCGCGCTACGGCGACGCGCTCTACTCGCAGGATGCCGAGGAGACCTTGATTCGTGCGTTTTTCGAGGATCGCCGCAATGGGGTGTTTCTCGACGTGGGCGCGGGCGATCCGGTGAAGAACAGCACGACCTACTATCTGGAAAAGCACCTGGGTTGGCGTGGGATCGCCGTGGATGCCCTGGCCGAGTATGCGGCTGACTACGCACGGGTGCGGCCAGCCACGCGTTTCTTCTCCTATTTCGTCGGTGACAAGAGTGGTGAGAAGCGCGACTTCTACGCCAGCCCGGACAGGGATTTCTCGTCGGGCAGCGGTGACGACCCGCGAGGCGGGGCCTATCAGAGACGGCAGGTGTCCACTATCACCCTCGACGACCTGCTGGGCCGTGAAGGGGTCGCGCACGTCGACTTCCTGTCCCTGGACATCGAGGGCGCCGAGCCGGCAGCGCTCGCAGGGTTCTCGATCGGCCGTTTCCGGCCAGGCTTGGCCTGCGTCGAGATCCACTCGGCCGAGCACGGCCGCGCCATGAGCGAGTACTTCACCCTGCACGGCTACCGCGAGATCACCGCCTATCGAGAGATGGATGGAATCAATCGCTATTTCGCACCTGCCCCCTGAATCGGCTAGAAAGTCTCAGTAGGACTCTCGCCATGTCCGACGTCACCTTTGGCATCGCTGCTCCCAGCGACATTCCGCTATTGCAGACATTGGCGCGCGAAATCTGGCGTGCACACTTTCCCGGGATCATTTCGACCGCGCAGATTGAATACATGCTCGACCGGATGTACGCGACCGAGACCATCGAGAATGAGATGCAAGCCGGGACCTGCTGGGAGCTGATCCGCGAAAACGGGGAAGCCGTCGGCTTTCTGTCCTATTCGTTCGATGAAGCGGCGGCTCGGTTGAAGCTGCACAAACTCTACCTCCAGGTGGAGCGGCACGGGCAGGGATTGGGCCGGGCTGGTCTCTGCCATGTGATGGAAGTCGCACAAATCCTGGGCGCGCGGGAGGTTTCGCTTTACGTGAACAAGAAGAATCAGAAAGCCATTCGCGCCTATGAGCGCGCTGGCTTCACTATTGCCGAGGCCGTGATCGGTGACATCGGCGGAGGCTTCGTCACGGACGACTACCGAATGACGGTGCCCTGCGCGCGAAAGTAGGCGGTGTCACCCGCGCGCCGCTTGCAGCGCACGCTGGAAAGCGGGCAGGGCGCGCTCGATAGTGTCGAGTGGCACGGTTATCGACAGCCTGATGTATCCGCCGCGACCGAAGCCCGTGCCTGGAACGGCGAGCACGCCCTGCTTGACCAAGAGACCCACGAACGACACGTCGTCGGGAATGGGAGTCTTGAGGAAGATGTAGTAGCCACCCTCGGGCCTGCGCACCTCATAGCCAGCTGCGGCCAGGCCGGCGCAGAAGACATCGCGCTTGTGCTGGTAAAGGGTGACGTCGACGCAAGCGTCGGCTGCCTCAGCCATGACCAACTGCCAGAGCGCGGGCGCGTTCACAAATCCGAGGGTGCGGTTGGCGAAGGTGCAGGCCGCCGCCATCTGGGGCCAGTCAGGCAGGCGCGGCGACAGCGCCAGAAACCCGATGCGCTCGCCGGCCAGGGCCTGCGATTTCGACCAGGAAAAGCAGATCGCAGTCTGCGCGATGAGCGACGCCACCTCGGCAACTGGGACGCCGTCATACACCAGGCTCTTGTAGGGCTCATCGCTGATGACCAGCGGCGGGTTGGGCAGGCGCGCGAGCATGGTCCCCAGATCGCGCAGCAGCGCCGCAGGATACACGCGGCCCGAAGGATTGTTGGGCGTGTTCAGAATGATGCCGCGAGTGCGCGGGGTAATGGCCGCGGCGATGAGCTCGACGTCGGGCAAGCATTCCGCGTCGGTCTCGACCATCACCACGCGACCCCCGTGATTTCCCACGTAGAAGGGATACTCGGCGAAGAAAGGCGCCAGCAGGATGACCTCATCGCCGGGATCGAGAATCGACTTCAGGATGACATTGCAGGCGGCTGCCGCACCCGAGGTCATACACACATGCTCGGCGGCAAAAGGCAGCCCGACTTCCCGGCGCAGCTTGTCCGCGATGGCCGCGCGCACCTCGGGAAAGCCGGGGTTGGGCATGTAGCCGTGGCTGTGCAGCCGGCCCTTTTCCACCACCCGGCGCAAGCTGGCCAGGGTCAGGGCGGGCGGCTCGACCTCGGGATTGCCGAGAGTGAAGTCGAAGATGCTGTCCTCGCCGCGCTCTTTCTTCAGGCGCGCACCCTCCTCGAACATGCGCCGGATCCACGAGGCGCGTTCCAGTTGCTCGGCAATGCCTTTCGCGACGGCCATCAGCGATTGAACAGGTCGTTTTTGGCCAGCAGGTTGATGCCCGAGGCCTGCAGCGCTTGCGCCGCGCCGTCGGGATCGTCGAAGCGGAAGATGAGCACGGCGCGTTCGCCGTGGCCAAAGGGAAAGGCGTACATGTACTCGATGTTGATGGTGGTGCGCTCGAAGGCGGACAGGATGCGCGCCAGCCCGCCCGGGCGGTCCTCCACTTCCACCGCCAGCACCTCGGTGGGCTTGACCACGTAGCCAGCCGCCTCGAGCACCTGCGTGGCCCGTAGCGGGTCGGACACGATGATGCGCAAGATCCCGAAGTGCTGCGTGTCCGCGACCGACAGGGCGCGGATGTCGACCCCGTTCTCCGCCAGCAGGCGGCAGGGGGCGGCAATGTGACCTGGCTTGTTTTCCGCGAAGATCGAAAGCTGTTGAATTTTCATGTCTGTCCTCGCTTGTCGATGACCCGCTTGGCCTTGCCTTCACTGCGCTGGATGGTTTGCGGTTCCACCAGCGTGACCTTGATGCGGATGCCGAGGACCCGCTCCAGCGTGTCTGCCAGTCTTTCCGACAGCGCTTCCAGCGTGCCCACCCGATCGCTGAACACCTGGGCCGTGACCTCAACCTGCACCTCGATCTGGTCCAGGCCATGTTCGCGCGTGAGGATGATCTGGTAGTGGGGCAGGGTGCCCTCCACCTCCAGCAACACGGCCTCGATTTGCGACGGGTACACGTTGACGCCGCGGATGATGA
>PMBY01000453.1 GCA_003153875.1 Myxococcales bacterium
GGAGCAGACGCAGGTTGACCGGCTGCCGGAAACGCCCGACGCCCGCGGTGTCGGCGCCAGCGTAGCTGCACCAGTTGCAGAGAAAGCCGACGATGCGGGGCTGGTACTGGTCGCTCATCACCATGCCTCCCCGAGCAGGCCGGTCAGCTCGTGATAGATCTGCCGACCGGTGAATTGTTGCAACTCGATGGCGGTGGCCCGGCAGGTGGCCACGCAGGTGCCGCATCCCTTGCAGGTGGTGGTGTTGACCACGGCCTTGTTGCGTTTGGCATCGATCTCGATGGCCTGGTAGGCGCAAACCTCGACGCACATCCCGCAGCCCGTGCACATCTCCGGCCGCACCAGCGCGACGCAGGGATCGACCTCGACCTCGCCGCGAGCCAAGAAGTGCAGGGCCGCCGCCGCTGCACCCGAGGCATGCGCCACGGTGTCGGGTATGTCCTTGGGGCTCTGGCAGGTACCAGCCAGNNCGCGGAATGCGCAGCATCTCGGACACCTGCTTGGCCCCCTGGGCCGGGCCCATGGCAGTGGCCAAGATGATCATGTCGACCGGCACTCGCAGCAGCTTGCCCAGGGTGGTTTCCTCGGCCACCACGATCATCGAGCCCTCGGGCGCGTCAGCGTCAGCCTCGCTGGGCACCAGCACCTGGCCGGCCTTGCCGCGCACGAAGCGCGTCCCTTCGTGCATGACCCGGTCATAGAATTCTTCATAGCCTTTTCCGAAGGCGCGCATGTCGATGTAGAACTCGTACACCCGCGCCGTGGTCTTCTCGCGCAGCAAATGGGCGAACTTGAGCGAGTACATGCAGCACACGCGCGAGCAGTGCTTGCAGTAGTTCTCGTCGCGCGAGCCGATGCAGTGAAGAATGCCGACTGAAGCGGGCGCCTGGCCGTTCTTCTTGACGATCTTGCCGCTGGTGGGGCCCATGGCGTTGCACAGGCGCTCGAATTCCAGGCCGGTGTACACCTCGGGGAAGCGACCGTAGCCCCACTGTTTGAACTGGCCGGGGTCGACCAGGTCGTAGCCGGTGGCCACGATGATGGTGCCCACCTCCAGCTCGCGGATGCTGTCCTGATCCTTCATGTTGATGGCGCCCGGCTCGCAGAATTTTTCGCACACCCCGCACTTGCCGCGCACGAAGTAGTTGCAGTGCTTGCGGTCGATGACCGGCTTGTTGGGCACGGCCTGCGGGAACATGGTGTAGATGGCGGGACGGAAGGCCATCTTCTCGTCGAACTCTGAGGGGACCTTCTTCACCGGGCACTTGGTGATGCAGATGCCACAGCCGGTGCACTTGGCGTTGTCCACNNGGCCACCTGGACCATCTTGGGGGTCAAGATGCAGGCCGAGCAGTCCAGGGTGGGGAAGGTCTTGTCCAGCTCGGCCATGTGGCCGCCGATCGACTGGTTGCGCTCGACCAGGTGAACCTGGTAGCCCGCCTCCGCGATGTCGAGGGCCGCCTGGATTCCGGCGATGCCGCCCCCGATGACCAGCGTGCTGGGCTTGACCTTGGCGCGTCCCGGCTGCAGCGGCCGCATCCAGAGCGCGCGTCGGACGGTGGCGCGCACGATGGCGATGGCCTTGGCGGTGGCCTGCTCGCGATCCTTGGTCACCCACGAGCACNNGGCTCGTGCATGCGCGGCGAGCACGCCGCCACCACCACGCGGTTCAAGCCGAACTCTTTGATGTCTTTCTTGATCTGCTCCTGCCCGGGGTCCGAGCACATGAACTTGTACTCGCGCGAGATCACCACGCCGGCCTCTTGGGCCATCTCCTTGGCCAGCTTCTCGACGTCCACCGTGCCGGCGATGTTGGTGCCGCAGTGACAGACGTAGACGCCGACTGCGGGCTGTCCGTCTTTGCTCATCGCTTTGCTCATGGTCAGACTCCCACCGACCTTGCGAGCAGCTCGCCTAGATCGACGACCTCAAGCACGTCTTGCTTGCCCACCGTGCCCAGGCTGTCGGTCAGCATGAGCACGCAGTACGGACAGGCGGTGGCCAGTGATTGCGCCCCCCGCGCGCAGGCGTCGTTGATCCTCTGCACGCTGAAGCGTTCGGCCACGGGAGTGTCGGACCACATGCGGCCCCCGCCCCCGCCGCAGCACAGGCTGTCCTCATGGTGGCGCGACAGCTCGACCAGTTCAACGCCGGGAATCGCTTTGAGCACCTCGCGGGGTGCATCGTAGATTCCATTGTGCCGGCCNNAGGTCACCACGATCTTTTTCGGATTTCTTGCGCGAATTTGCGCTGTATTCCCGTCGCGCAGACTCTCGTAGACGTCCTTGCGGCCACCCTTGTGCGCGGGATCGCCGCAACATTTTTCGTCGTTGCCCAGGCTACCCCACTTCACGCCCGCCTTCTCCAGCAGGCGCACCAGGGTTCGCTGTGCCTTGATGTTGCGCGGATCGTAGGCGTGGGTGCAGCAGGTGTAGAGCAGGATCTCGCTCTCGTCGGTGTGCGGCCGCAGCCCCACTTCCGAGGCCCAGGCTGACCGCTTGTCCGGATCGCCAGCCCAGGGGTTGCCATTGCCATCCAGCCCCGACAAGGCCGATTGCAGAAGCGGCGGCAGCGTCCCGGCCTCGCCCATGATGTTGCGGATGCTGCGTACAATGTCGATGGTCTTCACGCCGCGCGG
>PMBY01000227.1:0-1727 GCA_003153875.1 Myxococcales bacterium
GGCGCCAAGGTCCTGCAGATCCGGTCGGTCGAGTTCGGGATGAAGTACGCCGTCCCGATTCACGTCCGATCGAGCTTCAACGACAACGAAGGGACGTGGGTCGTGCCTGAAGAAAAAGCGATGGAAGCCGTCCTAGTGTCCGGTGTGACCGCCACGCGGGACGAGACCAAGATCACCATGGTTGGCATCTCCGATGCGACCGGCATTCACTCCAAGGTGTTCAGGCCCCTGGCCGATGCGGGCGTGGGCGTGGACACCATCGTGCAGGCGCTTTCCGCCGAGGGGCGCACTGATCTGACCTTCACGGTATCCAAGGGTGACAGCAAGCGGGCGCGCGACCTTTTGGTCAAGCACTGCAGCGATTTCTGTCCGCCTGAGCACATCCGCACGGTGGAGAACCTGTCCAAGGTGTCGATCGTGGGCGTGGGTATGCGCTCGCACGCGGGAGTGGCACTCAAGATGTTCGAGGCGCTGGCCAAGGAGAACATCTACATCCACCTGATCTCCACGTCGGAGATAAAGATCTCCTGCGTCATCGACGGCAAATACAGCGAGCTGGCCGTGCGCGCCCTGCACGACGCCTTCGAGTTGGGGAGCTAGAACAACTAGGCTGGGCCAATTGCGGTAGTATGCCGTCCATTGCCGCCTGACGTTCCTGACATCAGCGAAGACCTTCTGCTTGGGCGGACGTTGCTCGAGCAGGGCCACCTGAGCACGGCCCAGCGCGTGCTGGTGAAGCTCTGCCAGCAGCACCCTGGCAACTCAGAGGCTTTTCGGGGACTGGGCGATTTGTTGCATCGCAAGGGCGACGAAACGCGCGCGCGGATCATCACCGAATACGCCGCAGATCTAGGCGTTCACGACGCGAAGACGCCTCGGCCAACGCCTTTGCCCCAGACTCGCCCGGCCCAGGCCGGCGCTGACCGGACGCCGACCGCGCAGACGCCAGCGCGGAAGCCGCCTCTGGTCGCTTCGCGAAGCGAGTTCGTCACACCCCTGGTGGATCCCTACACGCCGCCGGTCGATTCCGTCACTCCGAGCCCCGACCTGGTCACGCCGCCGGTTGTGGTGGCCACGGCGCTGACGATGCCGTCTTCCAGCCAGCCCGTGGCGTTGTCCAGCGGGTCGGCCGCTGCCGCGCCGGCCTCGACCAAACCAGGTGCGAGGCTCGGAAAGTATCTGGCGGTCGCTGCGGCGCTGGTGTTGTTGGCGGGGCTCGGAATTCTGGGCTATCGCGCCTACAAGCCGGGACAGCGTCGCGGCTTCTCGCCGCGCGAGGAGCTGGATAGTGCACTGTCGTCTGGATCATTCGACCACCTCATGCGCGTGCGCGATCGGGCACGCGCGGCGCTTGCTGGCGCCGAGCCCGACGCCGACGCCCTGGTGAGGCTGGCGCTGGCCGAAGCGTTCTTGGCGATGGACCATGGGGTGCCCGGGGCGAAGGGCGCCGAGGAGGATCTGCGGCGGCTGCGGCCCGGTGACCGCCCCAACCCGCAACGGCTAGCGCTGGTCGAGGCCGTGCGCGCACTGCTTGCCCTGGCGGCCGGAGATCGCGACATGGCCAAGTCACACCTGGAGGTTGGGCTGGCCTGGGCTGCCAAGAAGCCACCGCCCGTTTTGCTGTTTGTCTCGGCGCGGATTCGTGCTCTGGCTGGCGACAACGTTGGGGCCGGGAAAGACTTGGACTCGGCTCTGCAAGCGGCCCCTGATTTTGCTCCCGTGGTCGC
>PMBY01000227.1:1771-8269 GCA_003153875.1 Myxococcales bacterium
CAGGATGCACGGCTTGACGGCGAACGGTCGACGGCCACGCGCAAGGCACGGGCCGCGGGTCAGACTTCCGAGGATGCGCGCGTGTTGGCCGACTCCGCGCTCGTGTTGGCCTCGCTAGGTGAGATTGATGCCGCGGACGAAGTGCTGGCACGCGCGCGCAAACTGGCCGACGAAAAGGCTGTGCCGCTGGCTTGGGCCAATCTGGCCATTCGCCTCGGGCGCGGCCAGGCGGACGGTGTGTTGCCCCCGGCTGAGCGGCCCGCCCAGCCCGAACGTCATCTGGTGGCCTTGCGGGCTGCCTACCTGAAGGGCGGAGGTGCGGCGCTGGCCGCGGCCATCAAGAGTGTGCCGGCCGGCCTCAGCGAGATCGATGCTGATCTGCGCACGTTCATGGAACTGGGCCGCGAGGGCAGCGTCTCCCCAAACGACCGGACCACACTGGAACGACGGGCCGAGCGCGGCAGCCCGGTCGCGGCCTTCGTCCTCGGGATTCTGGCCGCGCGCGAGAGCGACCACAAGCAGGCGGCTAAGTGGCTGGAAAAGGCCATGGCGGGCCACGGCGACGCCTGCCGGGCAGCGCTTCTCTATCTGTCCGCGTTGCAAGCGCAGGAGCAGCCCGCTCCGCCCAACCGCGGTTTGCTGCGTGCTTTGCACGCCCGCAACGCACAGTGCCCGATCCCGGATATGTAGTCTGGTGTTGACGGGGCAGGGCAGCCAAGCTAAATCCGCCAATCCAATGTCCACTTACGACACATCCGACATCCGCAAGGGGCTCAAGGTCATGATGGACGGCGTGCCCTACACCGTGGTCGAGTTCCAGTTCATCAAGCCGGGCAAAGGCGCGGCTTTCACGCGCACCAAGTTCAAGAACTTGCTCTCGGGCGCGGTCATTGAACGCAATGTTCGATCCGGCGAAAAGATGGAATCGGCCAACGTCGAGACCAAAACCATGCAGTACCTGTACAAGGAAGCAGACAGCTTCGTGTTCATGGACACCAGCACCTACGACCAGGTACACATCCCGTCCGAGACCATCGGCGACGACGCTCTTCTGATGCCCGAGCAGATCGTGGTGGAGGTGCTGTTTTTCAACGAACGCGCGGTGGGCGTGACCTTGCCCAATTTCATTGAACAGAAGGTCATGGCGACCGAGCCTGGATTCCGGGGCGACACGGCCACCGGCGTGACCAAGCCGGCCAGAATCTCGACCGGGGCCTCCATCGCGGTGCCGCTCTTTATCAACGAAGGCGATACCATCAAGATCGACACGCGCTCAGGCGAATACTTGGAGCGGGTCGGCCGCGCGTAGGGCAGCCGGAGGCTAGCCACGGCTTCTCTGGGAATTTCGGGCCGGCGCAGCTCGGCCAGCGTGAGCGGTAGCGGTAGCGTGAGCGGCGCGCGGAATGCGGCTTGCGTGGGCGGCTCGCATGAGCGACTCACGCCCGCGCTTTCCACCTTTCGCGTACCGCCCACGAACTCGCTCACGCCCTCGCACACGCGACCCGCGAGCCGTGGGCCGGCCGTTGGTGCTGCGTGGTGAACCCCGCCAGCAGGAACGCAGGGCTGGAGGCGCGGGCGAAGGTCAGGCGCGCTGTCCGTTCGTGGTTTGAGGGGCAGGGGTTTGTCGAGGTCGAGACGCCGGCGCGCGTTCCCTCACCCGGCCAGGAGGTTCACCTGGAGGCCATCCCGGCAGGTAACGGGCGCTACCTCATCACATCGCCCGAGTACCACATGAAGCGGCTGGTGGCAGCCGGCCTGCCGCGCATCGTGCAGATCTGTCGCTGCTGGCGCACGGGCGAGCAAGGCAGCCACCACCAACCCGAGTTCACTATGATCGAGTGGTACCGGGCTGGCGCGAGCCTGGAGGAGATCGCGCGCGACTGCGAGGCGCTGGTCGAGGTGGCGGCGCGCGCAGTCGGTCGATGGCCGGCGGTCGAGGTGCCGTCCGGCCGGGGGCGGGAAGGAAAGCCCGAGAGGTTGGCGGTCGAGGCGCCCTTCGAACGACTCACGGTGCGCGAGGCGCTTGCACGCTTCGCTGGGATTGGCTTGCGCGGGGACGAGAGCGTGGCTGAGCTGCGCGGCTCGGCGACGCGCGCGGGTTGCAACCTGGGTACGGCGGCAACTTGGGACGACATCTTCTTTCAGATCTTCCTCGATCGCGTCGAGCCGTACCTGGGCCGCGTGCGGCCTACCTTTGTCTTTGATTGGCCGTTGCCCCTGGCCGCGCTGGCGCGACGCAAGCCCGGCGATCCTCTGACGGTCGAGCGCTTCGAACTCTATGCCGGCGGGCTGGAGCTGGCCAACGCTTTTGGCGAGCTTTGCGATCCGGTCGAGCAGCGCGCGCGTTTCGTAGCCGAGGCCGAGCGGCGTCGCCAACAGGGCAGGGCGGTGTATCCCATCGACGAGAAATTGCTGGCAGCCCTGGCCGACATGCCGCCCACCTGCGGCGTGGCCATGGGCTTCGACCGCCTGGTCATGCTGGTCACTGGCGCCGACAGCATCCGTGACGTCATGGCGTTCGCCGACGACGAAGTGTAGCCGCGTGGGGAGCCCACCGGCTTCGCCGGCGGCGCACCATCGTGGGAGGGCATGGGAACCCTTTCAGGGTTCCCATAGAGAGTCGGCATACGGCGGACCCGCGGCGGGCACCGCCCGGGCAAAAAAGTCTGGAAGCGGCGTGACCTTTGCCCAACAATCGCATCAAAATCGTCCGGAGGTGCTGCATGTTCGATTCGAGGAAGCCTAGTTTTTCGCCCTCGTGGAAAGCGAATCGCCCGACTGTGGCCGCGCTGGCGACGCTGGTGTTGACCTTGACCAGTGGCCGCGCTCTTGCGCAAGACACGCCTGCTGAGCCCAACGCCGGGCCGGCCGAGGCGTCCCAGCCCCAGCCCGCAGCGCCGGCCGAGGCCTCCGAGCCCCAGCCTGCGGCTCCGATCGAGGCAGCCAAGGCGGAGCCCGCGCCGCCACCCCCGGCGGCCAAACCGGAGACCCCTCCTGCGCCGCCTCCGGCCCCTGCTGTGGAATGGAAGGTGCAGGCCAAGGGTGGCTTCATCATGACCTCGGGCAACTCGCAGGCGACCAACGTCAACTTTGGCGTGAAGGGCTCGCGCAAGGAAGGCAACAACAAGCTGGAGCTGGAAGGGGGCGTGGCCTACGGCCGTTCGAGCAACCTGGTGGCCAACGTTGACAAGACGACGGCGTCGCCAATCCTCACGGGTTTCTCGCGGGACAACGTGGTCAGCACCAACAACTGGGCCACCAAGGGCCGCTACGATCGCTTTCTCTCCGAGAACAACATTGTCTATGCCAGCACCCAGTGGGCCGCGGACAAGATCGCGGGCAAGACGCTCTTCGGCGGTGGCCAGGTCGGCTACAGCCGCCAGTTGCTCAAAGACAAGTGGAACCTGTCGGTGGTCGAGCTCGGTTACGATTTTTCCTACGAACGCTATGTGCAACAGGGGAGCGAACCCGTCACCATTCACTCAGCCCGCATGTTGGTGGGTGAGACCCTCTCACTAACTCGCGAAACCGGCCTCACTGCCAGCGTGGAAGCCCTGCTCAACCTCAACAAGGAAACCAAGGCCATCGACGTCAGCAACGGCAACAAGGGCGTCGATGCTTTTCACGACACGCGCATCAATGGCAAGGTGGGGATCAGCACGAATCTCTTCAAGAAGCTGGGCCTTGGAGTCAGCTTCACTCTCAAGTACGACCAGAACCCCGCGCAGCGGCCGTATCCGGCGGGGGCACAGCCCATCGACACGACGTACCAATCCTGGGAGTACTCCGACAAGGTCGACACACTCACCGAGGTCACGCTCCTGTATACATTTTTCTAGACGGGTAGCGCTTCGCCTGCCGGAGGTACGCTTTCATGGGTGACCAGAACAAAGAATCGCACCGGTGGAAGTTTTTTCGCGCGGGCGACGTGGACCAAGTCGTGCTCGCCGAGGGGGCTGAGCTCGAACACCTGAGCGAGCTCGACCAGAAGCTGTGGATGGCGCTGTCCTGTCCCACGCGGGGGCTGGAGTTCGACAGCCGCACCTTGGATTGCGTCGACGCGGATCACGACGGGCGCATCCGGTCGCCCGAGATCTTGGCCGCGGTGGAATGGGCCAAGCAGGTCTTTGGCAATCTGGATGAACTCTTTTCCGAGGGCAGCTCTGTCCCGCTCGCATCCATCAATGAGAAGACCCAACTGGGCCGCGATCTGTTGGCCGCGTCCCGGCGCTTGCTCGCCAAGTTGGGCCGTCCCGACGCCAGCGCACTCTCGGTGGAGGATGTGGCTGGCGCGGCCGAGATCCTGGCTGGCAGCCGATTCAACGGCGACGGAATTGTGCCAGCCGACTCTGCGGACGACGAGTCCACCCGTCGGGCCATCGAGGACGTCATCAAAGTCATGGGTGGGAAGCCTGACCGGAGCGGCAAGCCGGGCGTGGATCAACCCACCATCGACAAGTTCTTTGAAGAGGCGGCTGCCACTGTCGCCTGGCTTGACCAGGCCGAGCGCGACGCCTCCATTCGGGCGGTGGGCAGCGCAACGTCCGAGGCTGCGGCAGCCGTGGATGCAGTTCGGGCCAAGGTCGATGACTACTTTGCCCGCTGTCGCTTGGCGGCCTTTGACGGACGGGCTGTCGCGGCGCTTGGTCCTGCCGAGAGCGACTTGGCTGCCTTGGCCGGCAGGACCCTGACCAACGAGGCCGCTGAGATCGCGCAACTCCCGCTGGCCGCCATCGGAGCCGAGCGTCCGCTGCTGCTGTCCGACGGGCTGAATCCGGCTTGGGCGGCCAAGGTGGCGGCCATGGCATCGGCCGCGGTTCGGCCGATGCTGGGCGCTGACAAGACCGCGCTAACCGAATCGGACTGGACCACTATCAAGGAGAGACTGGCGCCCTTTGCCGCCTGGCAGGCGGCCCGGCCGTCGGCGGCTCTGGCGGGGCTGAGTGACGCCAGGGTGCGCGAGTTCCACGCCGGGACTTTCCGTCAGGAGTTGAGCGCGCTGGTGGTCAAAGACGTGGCCCTGGAGGACCAGAGCAGCCAGATCGACCTAGTCGAGAAGATGATCCTGTTCCGCCGCGACCTGGTTCGCCTGGTGCGCAACTTCGTGAACTTCTCCGAGTTCTACGGTCAGCGCCGGGCCATCTTCCAGGCCGGCACTCTCTACCTTGATGGGCGAAGTTGCAGTCTGTGCTTGCCCGTCGAAGATGCTGCCAAGCACGCTACTGTGGCCGGTCTGGCCCGGGCCTTTCTGGTCTACTGCGACTGTACCCGCCCGGCGGGCGAGAAACGCAGCATCGTCGCGGTTGTCACTGGCGGTGGCACTGACAATCTCATGGTCGGGCGCAACGGCGTGTTCTACGACCACAAGGGCAACGATTGGGATGCCACAGTCACACGCATCATCGAGAATCCCATTGGCATCCGGCAGGCCGCATGGGCGCCTTACAAGCGGTTCGTGCGCATGATTGAAGAGCAGGTGGCCAAGCGCGCCTCGGCCGCCGATGAAGAGGCGCGGCAGAAGACGCGGGCAGCGGCGGCGCGGACCGTGCACGCCGACAAGACCAAGGCCGAAGAGGCAGCAGAGAAGAAGCCCGAGCCCAAAAAGATCGACGTGGGCACCGTGGCCGCCATAGGAGTGGCCGTCGCTGGCTTGGCGACCTTCCTGTCGAGCATCTTGGCCACCTTCCTGGGATTGGGCATGTGGATGCCGGTGGGTGCGCTGGGCCTGCTGCTGGCCATCTCCGGGCCGTCCATGCTCATCGCCTGGCTCAAGCTGCGCCAGCGCAACGTGGGCCCCATCCTGGACGCGAACGGCTGGTCGGTGAACGCGCTAGCGAAGATCAACATTCCCTTTGGCTCCGCCTTGACCAAGGTGGCGGCGCTGCCGCCGGGCGCGCGCCGCCAGTTGCGCGATCCGTTTGCGGAGAAGCGAACTCCTTGGGGCCTGTACCTGACGCTCCTCGTGCTGCTGGGCTTGGCCGCGCTCTGGCGATTGGGTCATCTCGATCCCTATCTGCCTGGCAAGTTCAAGTCCGAGGCGGTGTTTGGACGAGAGGTTCCGGCGAGGACGGTTCCGGCGGTCAGATAGATACGGCTTGTCGGGGAAGATACCGGCCAGCGCAGGGCGGCCCGCGTGAGCGGTAGCGGTAGCGTGAGCGACCAGCGTGGCGCGGCCAGCGTGGGCGACTCGCGACACGCTCTTCGTCTCCCGCGTGCCGCCCACGAACACGCTCACCCTCACGCACACGCGACCCGCGAGCCGCGGGCCGGCCGCTGCTACCGCCACGACTTCCTGCGGCTATTGCCCCTCCCCTTGCCGGCTTAGATTGACCGCGGATCACCCCTCTGCTAAACGTTCCCCTTCGTGACTCAATACCTCGTCTCCCTAGCAGACCAATCCTCTTCGGGCGCAGCATCTCCGGGCGGTGCGCTCGGCGGCATGCTGATTCCCATGCTGCTGATCTTTGGCGTGATGTATCTCCTGGTCATTCGCCCACA
>PMBY01000105.1 GCA_003153875.1 Myxococcales bacterium
CAGGCTGGCCATGCGGAGCAGGTCGCGCCTCACGTCGAACATCGAGGGCATCATCCGCCCATCCGCCCTTCCGCCCTTGCCAAGGGTTGCAAATGCGACTACAATATGTCTCACATGAAACCAACATCCGTCGGAGCGGGCGCCAAGAAAGCTTCACTTGGGGCTCCCAAGAAGTTTCAAGTTGTTGCGTCCAAAGGCGCTCATAGGCTGGTGCTTTTCCATGTAGACACTGCATTGGGGCGCCCTCCCGCATATGACATCCCCGTCTCGCTACAAGTCAAAGCCATGGAGGGCGGCTTGCGAGAGTCTGAATTGACCGATCTACAGACCAGTCTTGATCTCCCCTCGGAAAAGGTCTTGTCCCTGGTTGGTCTGTCCAAAGCTACCTTTCACCGTAGGAAGACAACGGGCACCAACCTGAGTCCTTTGGTTTCAGATCGCGTGGTCCGTTTCGCCATGCTGCTCAGCAAGGCGATCACGGTCTTCGGAAGCCAAGATGAGGCAAACAAATGGCTGAAGTCTCCGCAGTTCGGCCTAGGTGGAGCAGTGCCCCTGGACTTCGCAAAGAGCGAAGTTGGTGCTCGGGAGGTTGAGAAGCTTTTGGGTCGAATCGAGTACGGAGTCTATACGTGATACGTAGGGGGTGGCGGCTGGTGCCCCTACCTCAAGAGATAGCGGCCTTCGACGGCGAGGGGGCAAGACGTTACGGCGGGCGATGGAACTCGGCCGGTGTACCAATGGTCTATGCCAGCGAACACGAGTCTCTTGCCGTACTTGAGGTTAGGGTTCACATCGCGATGTCCGGTGTTTACAAGTCGTTCGCCTTTGATTTCGATGAGGGGCTGATGCGGACGCTTCTTGTCCAGCAGCTACCGAAGGACTGGCAGCACGAACCACCGCCGCTGTCTTTGCAGCGACTTGGCGATGCGTGGGTCAAAGCAGGCAATTCGGTCATCCTTGCGGTCCCGAGCGCAATCGTCCCGAACGAGCTGAACCTCCTGCTCAATCCGAGACACCCGAATTTTGCGAAAATCGATATCCATGTGGCCACCGACTTTGTATTGGATAGGCGTCTGTTCCACTGAGTCTTTGGATAGTACGGTTCGACAACTTTTCTCCAAGGCGTGGCGGCGCCGAAGCAGGAATGCCTCGGCTCGTCGTCACTGCAGGGCCGTTCGTCCGATGGCAAAGCCAGTTGGTCGGGAGTGCTTCGCGCCGAGGGGCGCCGCCCATTATCCTGGACACATGAGACCTGACGACCTTTGCAGGGCAGCAGATGGACACCATGCGCTCCCCTAAACGGAACCACTTGGAGTCGGGGTTCCTCCGGTTGGACACACGACGGTGCAAGGCGTGTTGGAAATGCCTTTCGGCATGCCCCCGCAAGGTGATTGGCAAGGTAGCAATCCTCTGGCACAAGCACGTCCGAATCGCCAATCCGGATGCCTGCCTGGGGTGTCTGAAATGTGTGACAGTGTGCGAATCCGGCGCGTTGACAGGGACAGCTCGACCAGCCAGGGAGAGACCGTGAAGGAGGGGAGCCGTCTGATGTCGAGTCTGGCGACGAATCTCGGGCTGCTGTTGGCGGGCGCGGCCATGGTGTTCACAGGCTTCCTGATACAGTTCAAGTTCCACATGGGACATCACCGAAGGATCGACGCGAAAGCCGTCGTTCTAGGGCTAGACCATTCGGGGTGGTCCAGCGCTCACAAGATATCCATTATCGCCATATCCGTTCTTGCGATCGTCCATATCGTCTTGCATTGGAATTGGTATGGGACGGTCCTGAGGAAAAGGCTGCTTTCGAAGAACCGACTCGCAGTAACCTTGACGATTGTTTTCGTCCTTGTGGCTATCACCGGATATGTGCCCTGGCTGGCAGGGTTGGCAGGGGCCTCGGTTGCCGTCCGTAGAGGCTTTGTCGAGGTACACGACAAGCTCTCATTTGTCTTGTTTGGGTGTCTTCTCTTACATGTGACCAAGAGAGCCGAGTGGTTCTTCCGTTCTTTCAAGAAACTAAGCAGCAGGGGCGAGACATGCGGAAGACGGCCTTTGTGACCGGCGGGTTGCCGCGCGCTACGCGTCACTCCTAGCGAACTACCTACGGCTGCGACAATCCGTCGTCACGGTGCCTTTCCCGCAGGTTTCCGTTGACCTTCGACGCGAGACTCCGCAGGGGCGCGGATACCAGTTTTTTTGTGGACCGATCTGCGCCCGTCGTTACATCTTTGGAGATAGCAGTTGGTTCGAGGTAGACGTTTGTCCCGAGGAGCACCCATGAAAGCGGCACCCGTTTCGACGATGACGATGGCAGCGGCCATCCTGGCCCTGGCCTTGGCACTGGGGGCCTGTGGTAACTCGAGCCGTGAAGCCCCCGGGAGCGGAGGAACGACCGGGACGGGTGGGTCGGCTGCGGGCGGCGCCACGAGCACGGGTGGGTCGGCCACGGGCGGCACCACGAGCACGGGTGAGTCGGGGAGCGGGAACGCCGGCGGTAGAGGCACTGGCGGAGCAAGCACCGCGACGACTGAGAACTTGAGCGGTGGCTCCAGTGGCTCCACGGGTGCGGGGGGCGCGCTCGGTTCCGGCGGTCAGCAGGGTGTCGACGCAGCGACGACGATGGGCGGAACTTCAGGTAGAGACGCCGCAACGACAACCTCTTCCGGAGGCATGTCGGGTTTTGGTGGTCAGCAGACTGGCGGCGCAGCCACGACGATGGGCGGGACTTCAGGTAGAGACGCCGGAACGGCAACTTCCTCTGGAGGCACGTCGGGCCAAGGTGGTACGGGCTCACCCGGCACGGCCAAGCAGGGTGAGCGCTTTCCGTTCCCGCAGAACGTGAAGTACCCGTACGGGGTGCAATCGACCCAGATTACCAACGATTTCGTCAGCAGTTGGTACGAGAACTGGAAGAAGAAACGCCTCGTCGATTGCAATGGCAATCTGATGCCTGGGGCCGACTCGTCTTCGATGTCCAAAGTCGAGGCTCAAGGGTTTGCGATGGTCGCGGTGGC
>PMBY01000096.1 GCA_003153875.1 Myxococcales bacterium
TAATCCGGGAGTCAGCATAGGATGGCCTATGCGGAGCTCCGCATAGGCCATCCAGGAAAATTGCGTGAACGTGCGGCGTGAGGCGCAGGTCACTGGCTGCCCGTTGGATGACAGCGACGGCACCGCACTGGCCGCCGGGCAGGCCACGGTCGGCCTGGCGCTCGCGGTACCAAGTGGCCACCGTGTCCATGAAGATGCGCAGGACCTCGCCAAGGAGCTTGCCATCAAACGCCAGCGGAAAACGCAGCGGAAAGGGGAAAGTTACCGCAAACTACCAGTGGAAACCGACGATCCTCTGGGGAAGAAGTCGTGATCGTTCATCCTGTGCATCCCTTGAGGGGCCTCCCGCTGGAGGTCATGAGCTCGAGACGATGGTGGGGGCGCGCATGCTTGGTCGTGCGATTGCCGACGGGGAGATGTGTTTGCATACCCGTGGACGAACCGGCGGCCATGGCCACCGACGCTGAAGGTGGGCAACCGCTGCGCCAAACTCCACCCAACAGCGCTGACGCCGCTGCTGCGGCTGGTGACCGACCTCAAAGGTCGGGAGGGGGACAATAGAAAACTTGCGCTGCCATCGGGCGGCGCGAAGCTTGAGGCCGGCGATGGAAGCGGGACCGATATACCGTGTTCTGTCGGAGGACAGTCGGGAGAAGCTGCTACAGCTTCTGGGCAGCCTCGTCCATCGCGCCATCGCGGCGGAAGCCAATCGACTCGCACAGGAGGGCGATGATGGAAACCAGCGCGAAGATCCGTGCCGAACATCTGGGCCGCCGTGCTCTCGTCTACATTCGGCAGTCCACCCTGATGCAGGTGATCGAGCACCGTCAGTCGACGGAGCGACAATACAAGCTCGGCAATTTGGCGCAACAGATGGGCTGGCACAGTACACAGGTAGAGGTCATCGATGAAGATCTGGCCCGCAGCGGGGAAAGCGCGGCTTCGCGAACCGGCTTCCAAAGGTTGGCCGCTGAAGTCAGCCTGGGCAAAGTGGGGGCAATCTTCTCACTGGAGGTGTCACGTCTTGCCCGCTCGTCGGCGGATTGGCACCGACTGCTTGATCTGTGTGCGCTGTCCGATACTCTGATTGTAGACGATGACGGTGCATACGATCCGAACGACTTCAACGATCGCTTGGTGCTTGGAATGAAGGGGACGATGAGCGATGCTGAGAGGCACGTCATGCGGCTGCGGCTTCAGGGCGGCAAGCTACACAAGGCCCGCAAGGGAGAGTTGGTCTTCGCACCAGCCACTGGATATCTGTTCGACGAAAGAGGGACTCTCGTGCTCGACCCCGACGAGCAGGTTAGAAAATCGATTCGACTCCTGTTTGAACGTTTCCGCTTGGGCGGTTCAACGACCTCCGTGGTTCGCCATTTCAACGACCAGGGACTACTGTTTCCCGCGCGGGTGGCCCACAAAGATGGACCGGATGAGCTGAGGTGGCAGCCTTTGACACGGTCACGAGCGTTGAGCATTTTGCGAAGCCCGTTTTACGCCGGCGTCTACGCCTACGGGCGGCGAAAGGAGCGGCGCCGATTGGTCGACGGGGTGGTCCGAAAAGGGCGACAAACCGTGGTGCCACGCGAGCAATGGCATGTGCTCCACAGGGACGCACACCCCGGATACATCAGCTGGGAGGAGTACACCGAGAACCTGAAACGGCTCGACGAAAACGCCGCCCGGACTCAGGCGCTGCACCGAAAGGGCGCCCCACGGGAGGGGGAGGCGTTGCTTCAGGGTTTGGTGGTGTGCGGATGTTGCGGGCGGCGCATGTATACGATGTATCCGTCCACCTGGGCGCCGGCCTACGAATGCCCTCGTGGTATGACCGCCCAGCGTCGGTGCTGGGCCACAGCGGCCCGACGGGTCGACGAGGAGATTGCGTCGATATTTCTCGAAGCGGTGGCACCACCGGAAATAGATCTGTCGCTCGCCGTACTCAAGGAGGTGGAGCGGCAAGGGACCGAGATCGATCAGCAATGGAAACTGCGCTTAGAACGCGCCCGGTACGAGGCTGGACGAGCCGAGCGACACTACAAGGCCGTGGAGCCCGAAAACCGTCTTGTCGCACGCAGCTTGGAAACACAATGGAACCAGAAGCTCGAAGAGCTGGCTGCGGTCGAGCGGGAGCACGAAGATGCGCGACGAGGTCGGAAGCTCGTGCTGGATGCGGATGATCGAAGGGCAATCATGGCTCTGGCCAAGGATCTGCCGAAGGTGTGGAGCGCTCACACGACGACTGCTGCCGATCGCAAGCAACCGCTTCGATTGGTGAGCGAAGACGTGGTGCTCACTCCGGTAGACGTGCCGAAGCGTTTGACGAGGATCACGATTTTGTGGAAGACCGGCGCAACGACGGAGAGGCTTGTGCCACGCCCCGATCCAATCGAAGTTGCCACAACGCCGGCCCCCATACTCGCGGCCATCCGCGGCGTGGTCGGTCCACTGTTGCTCGAAGGTCAGTAAGTGTTGCTGGACTACCTGGAAAAGGGCGGTCTTCTCGGGCTGGCGGCGCGAATAGACCGGCCCTGCTGATGGGGCTTGTGCGTGTACCGATACCTCCACATTGGAGGGTTATCGGCAAAGGGGTTGTTTCAGGTGCTTGGCTCTGTGAGGAAGAAGCTACGATTTCAAAAGCGACAACTGGCGTGCCTTGCGCCGGCGCGGAGCCGCGCGACTTTCGACGAGCAACTCGGCGGGGAGGCTGCCGTAGCGGCCTCGGCTCGCCTTGTGGGCGGGAATTCCGACAGTAGCGTCGTTGCCGGTGGTGGCAAATAGCAGGCAGCGCACGGCGGCTAGCGCCACATTGCGGGTACGCGCAGCGCGGCCTTTGCGGCAGAGGTCGAGCACAAAGCTCTCCACGTCGGCCGCAGTGACAGCCGCGGGCGCCTTGCCCACGTGGGCAAGAAACCTTCGTGCGTAGCCGTTGAACGTGTACACCGTCATTGGGCGGTGTCCACGCAGCTCCATGTGGATCTTCATTCTCTCGATGGAATTCTGGACATCGGTCGGGTCGGACATGGTGATCTCCTTGGCTTGGGTGAAAGCCAGAGAGTCACCCGTCACGCGCCCAAGGACGCGACCAAGATCCCGCGAGGCGATGTCACCTCAGGATGAAGCTAGCCCCGCTCCGATGCCTGCCAAGTCGCACGGCCGCCAAGCTGCCGCGCAAGCGGCTTCGTCCAAGAGATGTTATCGGACATTTTGCGGGTGCGCTTCGGTGAAGGAAAAATGGTATCCGTTCGGGGATCCGCGTCTGGTAGGCAGGGGGTGGTTTCCGGCAGGCTCTGGGCATGCCGAAGCAGATTCGCCGGAGTCGTAGGTTCTGGACGCCACTGGTCGAGGAATTCGAGGAGGCGGGCGGGGCCGAGGGGCACCGGGACTTCGCCGCACGCCACAACGTGGAGTGTGGGTCGTTCCAGCGGTGGCTGTACCGACTGCGGGCCGAGAGGCGTGGGGGGCCGGTGCGCAACCGTGGGGCCAGGCGCAGCGGCACGGTGAAGGCGACGCCCTGGCCGTTGGTGGAGGTGCAGGGCGTGCCAATGGGGGACAGCCGGTTTGAGATCGAGTTTTCAAATGAACGGCGACTGCGTGTGCCGGCCGGGTTCGACACGGAGGCGCTGCGGCGGCTGCTCCGGCTTCTGAGCGAGGCGGCTTCGTGATCCCGGCGGACGTTCGCATCTTCGTGTGCGCGGCTCCTGTGGACATGAGGTTTGGGTTTGATCGACTGGCGCAAGTCGCGCGCGAAAAGATCGGGCAAGACCCAGTGGCCGGCGGTGCGCTCTTCGTCTTCGCCGGAAGATCGGCAACCCGGGTGAAGGTGTTGTGGTTTGAGGGCCACGGGCTGTGCATCCTGTACAAACGTCTTCACAGGGCAGTGTTCGAGGTTCCGGTCGGGACAGATGGCAGCGCGTTTCTCCGGATCGATGCCTCTGCGCTGGGGCATTTGCTGACCGGCGTCGCGCGCGAAGGTCGGCGACGAAAAAGAGAACAATGAGTTGCACACAAATGCTTGACAGATTGATCCGAGGGGATCATTTGTCGAAAGCGTGAGTGAAGCGACGAGCACCGACGATACGATCGAGGCGCGACTCGCACACTTCGCCGTCCAGTTGAACGAGCAGACGGCGCAACTGCGAAAGGTGGAGGGCGAGCGCGACGAGTACCGGAAG
>PMBY01000066.1 GCA_003153875.1 Myxococcales bacterium
CAAGAACCCTACGCCGACGCGGCCTGGGTCGACGGCGCTAGCCACGTCAAGGCGCTGCAAGATCACAATGCCCGGCTTTACAGCGCCAAGAACGATGCAACGACCGAGCGCGACGTTTGGGGTGGCTGGTACGACGCGGGCGACTACAACAAGTACACCAGCTGGACGGCGAACTACATCGTCGAGATGCTGCAGGCGTACGAGGAGAATCCGGCCGCCTTCACCGACGACTTCGGGATTCCGGAATCGGGCAACGGCGTGCCCGACATCCTCGATGAGGCGCGCTGGGGGCTCGATTACTTGACCCGTTTGCAGAATGCGGATGGCAGCATGCTCTCGGTGGTCGGCGAGGCTTCGGGAAGCCCTCCCTCGGCTGCGACCGGACAGACCCTGTACGGCCCGGCAAACACCTCGGGTACGCTGGCATCGGCGGCTGCCTTCGCCGCTGGTGCGCGCGTGCTCGCTGGGGTCGCAGTCGGCGATTTCCCCGCGTTTTCCACGGCGCTCGCCAGCCGCGCGGTGCAAGCGTTCACTTGGGCCGAGGCCAATCCGGCGGTCTTCTTCAAGAACAACGATTCAGCGTCCAAGACTCAGGGACTCGCGGCGGGGCAACAAGAAGTCACCCCTTCCGGGCTCGTCCCCTATCGCATCAAGGCGGCCGTGCATCTATTCCGACTGACGGGCAGCCCCACCTACAGCGCCATCGTGGATCAGCTCTACACCCAATTGCAGCTCATCAACTCCGCCTTCGCCTATCCCTTCGAGGTCTCCAATCAAGACATGTTGCTCTACTACGCGGATGCGCCCGGCGCGACGGCGACAGTACGGGACGATATTCGCACCAAGTACGACACGAGCATGATGACCGGCGACGACAATCTACCTGCCCATACCACGAGCAAGGATCCCTACCTCGCTCACATGAAGGACTATGTTTGGGGGAGCAACTCGACGAAGGCCAACCAAGGCAACATGTTTTGGGCCATGGTGACCCACGGTCTCGAACCGACGCAGGACGCGACGATGAAGAGCTTGGCCGAGCGCTACATTCACTACCTGCACGGCGTGAATCCCTTGGGCCTCGTCTATCTGTCCAACATGGGCTCGGCCGGCGCCACGCGCTCGGTGACGGCAATCTTTCACACCTGGTTCAACGAGACCAGCGCGTGCTTTGCTCGCGTGACGGCGACCACGCAAGGGCCAGCGCCAGGATTTCTCGCGGGCGGCCCCAACCCACGCTACACGCTGGACAGATGTTGCCCGAGCAGTTGCAGCGGCCTCTCGGATATCTCAAAGTGCAACCCGGCCCTGGTCACGCCGCCCCTGGGACAGCCGGACATGAAATCCTATCGGGACTTCAACGCCAACTGGCCGCAGGATAGCTGGAGCGTTTCGGAGAACAGCTGCGGCTATCAGATCGCGTATATTCGGCTGCTGTCGAAGTTCGTACAGTGACGCCGAGGGCGGCGGCACTAGGGTGATGGATAAATAGGCAGAACCGCGTCCGCATAGGCTTGCTGGATGGCGGCTTTGGCGACGGCAGATTGCGGATGCACGCCATCTCCCGAGTATTTCACCGTGCAGTCCGCCTGCACGGTAGCCACGCCTTGGACGTACTCGGGATGGGCCGCGACAAGCCCATAGAGGTCGGGGCCGCAGGGCAGTTNNTTTGTCGATGACGGCGTTGAACTCGTCGACGTGCGCGCCGACGGTATTCCAGGGGATACGCGGCAAGATCGGAACGCGTTTCGCATCCGTCAGCAGCTTGATGATCGACCGCAGCGTGGCTTCGAAACCCGCACCTGCCGCGGTATTGCTGCCCCAAGAATCGTTCGTGCCATACGCCAAAGTCACGAACGTGAGCCCTTCGGCGTAGGTCAGCCACTGGTTGTCTTGCAGATGGAGCAGGGCATGATTGAGCGTTTCCCCGCCGTTTCCAGCCTCGACCAGCGCCGGCGTGTAGGCCGGACGCTGAGCGGTTATAAGCCTGTCGAGCTCATTTGGGCCGCCAGTGCGATTGAAGCTTACCTTGGTGATGCTGTCGCCCATGATGAAATAGCCATCGGTAGGATCGCTATCGCCGATGGCAGAAAAGTCGCGAACCTCGATCTCATCAAGCTGCACGGCGCGCGCCGCCCCGGAGGCATCCAACCCGGCGGCCGTCACCTCGAAGCGCACCCATTTCATGCCCGCAAAAGGAATCAGATGGGTACGCGCCCGCACCGGATTGTCCGTAACGGTCACTACTGTCGTCCAGGTTCCGTCGTCGCCGTTGGTCGAGTCAGCCGAGGTCTTGATCAGGTAGCCAACCGGCGAGGTCGCGTTCTTGTAGTCGGTTGCCGTGTAGAAAGACGGACCGTAGTCCTGGTAGCCGACATCCTGCCACCCTAACAGCAGCTTGGTGTAGCCGGTTCCCATGTCGATGGAAACCCATTTCGGCGCACCCGCCACCGGGGTGAGCAGCAGCCCATTCGCCACATGATACTTGCCGTCGACGATTAGACCCACGTTCGCCTGCTCGGTGGAGTTCGTCGTCACCGGCCGGCCGACCGAGACGAGTGGCGTGGGTTTGGCCAAGGCCCCAAGCCACTTGGCGGGCATGATGCAAGCCGGTGCTGTCACAGTCGGTTGCCCGCCGGTGCCGCCGGTCGCTGGGAAACACGTCGAGCCTCCTGCACCCGCGCCTCCTGCACCCGCGCCTCCTGCACCCGCGCCTCCTGCACCCATGCCTCCTGCATTGGCCACCGCGCCGTCGGGAATATAGCCGCCGTCAGCGGTGCATGCAGCGACTGCCACGAGCAAGGTGAGCCCAAGGGCGCCAACGGCTAGGCCAAGCCATGCCGCCCTCGCGGGCTGGCGTGCGGGCCTCCAGCCGCGGGTTGCAGCGAGAGCATCCTGATCTTGGGAAGGGCGAGTATCGTTGCAAGCAAGCATGGCATCCTCAACAAATTCAGTAGTGCCGTGGGCACGGCCTTTTCGGGACGTCTAGAATACCTCCGAGTTCTCCTTAATGTACTCGATTAGCTCATCGACCTGCGTAAACGCAATCGCTGTGCACGTGTCGGCCGCGCCGTAGTAAATTGCGATCCTGCCCGTGTCAGCGTCGTACAGAGTGGCACACGGGAATGCCACATTCGGCACAAAGCCGACCGCCTCATATTGCCTTTCCGGCGTTAGCAAATAGTTGCCGCACCTATAAAGAACCTTCCACGGCTTCTCGATACCCAGGATCGCGGCGCCAAAACTATACACAAAGCCGTTACAGGTACCAGACACGCCGTGATAGAATAGTAGCCATCCTTCGGTCGTCTCAATCGGTATCGGGCCTGCACCGATTTTCGTTCCCTGCCACCAGCCCTTGCCGCCTTTGCTCATGACGTGTTTGTGATTGCCCCAATGAATCAGGTCCGGGCTTTCGCTGATATAGATGTCACCAAAGGGGGTATGGGCGCTGTCACTTGGTCTGCTCAACAGATAGTACTTGCCCTTGATTCGTCTCGGGAAAAGCACGCCGTTTCTGTTGAATGGCATNNATCGACGCCCCGTGCATATCGTCGCACCACACAATGTAGAAGGTGTCGTCAATTCTCACAAGTCGGGGGTCATATCCATAGCTTATAGGCCTGGACCTTCCCTTCTCAGTGACCCAGTCAATGGGGTCGGGGCCGATCTTCCATCGCAGAGCGTCCTTGCTCTTGCCTGAAAACAAAGTTGCCCGGCCGTTTCTCTGGTCCGCCCTGAATACTCCGACAAATCCCCTTGCACGCGGCGCCACCGCGCTATTGAAAATCCTCGCTGCCTTTGGTATCGGATTCCAGTCGAGAATGGGGTTTCCACTGTATCTCCACACAACATCGATGCAACCCTTGGGCTTGTCTTCCCATGGCATATTCGGAAGTGCTTCACCGATGATCGTTCTGCCCCTCTTCACTTCTTCGCCTTCTTTCAACACTGAACAAAAAGAACCACGCTCAAGCCGTTGCCGCGTCTTGCCCGCTGGCCTTGCGCCTTTCCTCGAGCTCCGTCTTGACCTTTGCCATTGTCTTGTCATCAAGCTTGTAGAAGAACATCAAAATGACTAGAGCGACTAATCCTATACCCGCAGGGATAATGCTCATCATTGCCTTTATGCCGTTCTGAACGTCAAGGTTTTGAACTTGGTTGGCGACGTACCCCGTCGCGGCGAGGACGAACCCTGCGATCATGCTTCCCACCGCCCAGCCAAGTTTGTTTGACATAATGGATGCCGAGAACACCAGGCCCGTCGCCCTTCTGCCTGTCTTCCATTCCGAGTAATCGGCGGTGTCTGCGTACAGAACCCACAGCAAAGCCGAAATCGGGCCGCCTACCAATGAGCCGACGGTTTGAAACACGAAAATCCACATCAGGTCGGTGGGCTTGAACAGATAGAACGCCCCGGTGCAGATGAGCGCCGCAATGAAGAGGATAATCGTTGCGCTCTTTCTACCGACAAGTTTTGCAAAGAATGGAACGAGCAAGACGCCAATAAGTGACAACGCCTGCCCAATTGTATTGAACGCTGACGTCAGGGTTTCCCAGCCGAAGTTGTGCCCGGGCTCAAACAGAGTGATCGCGGGCTTTCCGCCGATTCCGTAAATGGGATTTACAANNACGTAGTATTTGAAATAGTGGGTAGTAACACTCATTCGTATGCATACGAAGAGGATGAAGAGAATTGTGACGATGAATAGGAATATCCAAGGCACATTCTGAACGATATCGCCCAAATCCCTTCGAACGGATGTTCTTTCCTTCGCAATCGGCTGGATTCGCTCACGCGTGGCTAGGAAAGTGATGACAAACAGGACTACTGCGGCGATTCCGTAGATCCCCATCGTCATCTGCCAGCCCCTTTGCGCGCTGCCATGCCCGAAATGGGCGGCGAACGGCAAGACGGTCATCGAAACGATGATGCCGCCCAGATAGGCCCCTACGAACTTGAAGGATGATGCGCTCGTCCGCTCGACCGGGTCGCCGCTCATAACGCCGAGCAAAGCCGTATAGGGGATATTGACCGTTGAATACAGGAACATGAAGACGATGAATGTGAGATATGCGTAAACGACTTTCCCCCAGTATGCAAATTCGGGGGTCGTAAACGAAAGTACCGCCATCACCGCCAATGGAACTGCACCAAAGAGAATGTATGGCCTGAACTTTCCCCACCTACT
>PMBY01000410.1 GCA_003153875.1 Myxococcales bacterium
TGCTCGGCGAAAGTCGCTTTGTCCAGATCTCCTCTGTTTCGTTTACAATGCCCGCATGCCACAGGCCACACAGGGCGGCGGTGAGTTTCGCCTTCCGCGCAAGATCGCGGCGGCCGAACTGTTCCTGGGCACGATCGAGGTCACGGTGTGCGCTCCCCCTCTCGTTTTGTGCGCGCGCGCTCTGCCCGACCGCTGGCTGTGGGCCAAGGTTCTGGTGCCCGTCTTGCTGGCTGCCTGGGCCGCTTCGCTGTTTCGCTTGGTGGATTTGTTGCGATCGTTGACCGAACAGTTGGCCGTGCTCCAGCGTGGTGAAAAGGCCAAGGCGTTGAACGCGGACGTCACCCGTCGCGCGCTCGCGCGTGCGCCCCGCGAGAGTGCTCTCGTGCACTTTGCCCTGTGGACCGGGTTGGCGCTGGTCCTGGCAGGTGCGGTTCTCCGCTCGGGCGGGTGTGATTTGTTGGAGGCTGCGGCGCTGGCCACACTCGGTTTCATTTCGGCCGCGGGGGTGGCAGCGGTGCGCCTTCTGGTCCTTGACCGCATCTTGGGAGCCATGCGGCCCATCCTCATGCCTCAACTTCAGGCCATTCAGGCTTTCGTGACTGACTACCGGGGTTGGTTCGCCTGCGCCGTCTTGGCCACGCTGGCGCTGTCGCACGCCTTGCTGGCGCTCATGGCCTATTCGCTGCTGCGGTTGCCGGGGCTGGCTCGGGCGGCTTTCCCCCTGTGGGCGCTTCTGGTTGTGGCGGCACTGGTCTGGTGGCGTTCCTTCGTCCGTCGGGCTGCGCCTATCGAACAGTACTTCGACGCGACCGTGCGCGCGCGTGGTAGCAAAGGCCCGGCACGCGACGAGCCCAAGGCGATCGCGGCTTTCGTGGCGGCGCAGGCGTTGCCGTACCGCCTTTCGGCTTGGCAGGCCCTGTCCGTCGGGCTGGCCGGGGCTGTGGCCCTGACCTCGGCCTGGCCGTGGCCCGGCTTGCATGGTCCCGCGGTCAGCCGAATGATCGTCGTCCTGGTGTTGGTCGCGGGCGTGGTGGCAATCTATCAGAGGATTGCACTACAGGAGATCCTGCGGCCGCTGTTTCGCCATTTGGGCTCGCGTCATTTGCTTCCGCCGGATCAGGTCAGCTCACCCGTCGGGCTGCGACTGAAACTGGCCGTGTCCTTCGTTGGGGTGTGGGGTGTGGGCGTCGGGTTCCTCTGGCTCTTCCAGCAGGCCGCGTCCGGCGGCAGTGCGCGCTTCGCGTTCGCCGTCGGGATCGCGCTCGCGGCTGGTGTGGTGCTGCTCGCGGTGCGCGATGTGGTGGTCCCGCTGCGTGCGCTGGAGGAGCGTTCGGGGGAAATGTCCAAGGGGCAACTCGCCCGTCCGGTCCCGCCCTGGGGTGACGCCGACGAGCTGGGGCGCTTGGCAGTGATCTTCGAGGAGATGCGGCGCTCGCTGCGCGACCGGCTGCGATCGACCGAATCAATCAATGTCGACTTGGAACGCGAGGTGCGTCGGCGCACCGAGGCCCTGGAACAGCGCAACGCCGAGCTGCACGATGCGCTGGAGAAGCTGCGACGGGCGCAGGACAACCTGGTTCGCAGTGAGAAGCTGGCCTCCATGGGCCGGCTGGTTGCGGGGATCGCACACGAGATCAACAACCCGGTCAACGCCGTGATCAACTCGCTCGGGCCGCTGGAGGAGGCGGTGGCGCGCATCGCGGCCGTCGAGCCGGGAGGCCCCGTCGCGAAACTTGCCGCCGAGGCAGCGGAGATTCTGGCCGTAGTCCAGCGCGGGGCCGCGCGCACCAAGAGCATCGTGCAGGCGCTGCACGGCTATGCCCGGGGCGACGAGTCTGTCGAGCGGGAGGTCTTTCTCGCTCGCAGCGTGGAGGATACCCTGGGGTTGCTGCAGCACCGGTTGCGACATGTGCAGATCATCAAACAGGTGGACCCAGACGTTCGCATTCGCGGCTTCCCGGGTCAGATCGATCAGGTGCTCATGAATCTGCTGACCAATGCTGCGCAAGCGATGGGTGATCGAGGTGGAACCATTCGCGTCAGCACACAATCCCGCGACGGCCGCGTGTTGCTCATCGTGAGTGACGACGGTCCCGGAATTCCGGCCGACGTCCTGCCGCGGATCTTTGACCCATTCTTCACCACCAAAGACGTGGGCGAGGGTTCGGGTCTGGGGTTGTCGATCGTTCACGGCATCATCGAGCGCCACGGCGGTCAAATCGATGTGGACAGCAAGCCAGGGCAGGGGACGACCTTCACGGTTTCGTTTCCACGTCCCGGTGTAGAAACGGGGACCATGAAGGGAGCATTGTAGAAAGCGGACGCTCGGTCCGACTCGACACAGGTTCCTTTGTTATCCTCGCCGAGGTCGATTACGCTGACCCGCCCAGCCCCGAGTGGCGCGGCGACTGACCGGACCGCCGAGGGCGGGGCCATGGATACGCCCCTATGCCCGTTGTGTCAACTCGGGCAAAATTGGGCTTGTTTTCCCTTGGACATAGGATAGTTCGAGTGCGTAGGTTGGTGTAGTTGGCGCAATGTCTTCTGTCGGCGCTTTTGCGGACGGGATTCGGTCAAGAGAAAGTGGCGCTTGAACCGACTACGCTCAAACTTCGGCCGATGGGATCAAGGGCCACGCAAAGGGCCATGCGAGCGTTGACGAGATGCGCTGCGGTGCGTATGCTGTGAAAAGAACGACGCCGTCCGGACGACAGGATGGCCAGGGACAGGGGGCTAGAAGAAGGACACCCCATCGTTGTCACCCACGCGTCCGCTCTTGACACGATGTAGAACTCACCGGATCCTAAGTGAGAGCTGAGCCTCAATGTGCCGACCTGAAAGAGAATGAGCAATCGTCCCCGCTTCGCAAATCGCCATTTGGCTCGCGGAGCCGCCTTGGCCGTTGTGCTGGCCATGCTCTCGGCCTGCGGTCCACAGTTGATGTCCGGATCATGGCCCAAGCAACTTCCTGCTGGACTGACCATTGACGAGAGCGCCTCCGAGGTCGAGACGAGCAACATCAGAGACGCCAAGATGCTGCGCAAGTGGGCCGCAGATTTCATCCGCGACGTCCAGCGTGAGAGCAACGCCTCGCAAGGGGCCGTGCCGGCCCGTTTTCGGCTTACCGTGACGTCACAGGCTCAGTCGTACGCGTACATCGCCTGGATTCCGATCATCATTACGATCCCACTGATGGGCCATATGTGGTTCCCGGCTGGCGACGTAACCGTTACGGTGAAGATGACCCTGGACGCTGACGGCAGAAAGTTCGTCGGAGAGGGAACAGACAGCCAGTCGCTCAAGGGCGAGGCAGCGGTCTCGGACCTCTACCTCGAAGCGGCCTTCAAGAACGCCCTCCTTCTCGCACTCCAGTCGTCGGTCGAGCAGGCGAAGCGGTCGGGCGTGGATCGTCAGAAGCTAGCGGCGGTGGCGGCGATAGTGCGGGCCGGGGACGTGCAATGAGTCGCCTAGCCATGGACGCGACGCTTGTCGTGTTTCTGGCGTTGACCGCCTGTGTTCCCATGTCCTACGTGAACGGCGCTCAATCAAGCGTCATCGGTGCCCCGACGCGGCTCTTCCCCGTCGCCTGGAACGGAAATCGGTTGCCGGATAGCGAGGCACGGGTCGCTGTCGCTCCTCAAACCAAGAGCAATGCGGCCGAGAGCGGCGACGTT
Organism: Myxococcales bacterium; assembly: GCA_003153875.1. The sequence continues at coordinate 3,675 of PMBY01000410.1, forward strand.
GTTCCCACGACAAACCCTCGCCAGACCCCTATCGCCGTGCCCGCCAAGGTGGGGGTGCCGCGGATGGTCGGCAAGCGGCTAGCTGTACTCGAATTCAGCGACACCGGTCTGCAGCCAGCTATCTTGCGGGTCTTCTCCGATTCGGTACGCTCGGGGGTTCTGGTCGCTACGCGCGGCTCCGGATTGCTCGTCATGACCCGCGAGTCCATGTTCGCGGTGCTCAAAGACATGGGAAAGACGACCTGCACTGAGGGAGATTGCGAAGTCGAGACGGCTCGCAACATCGGCGCCGATTTGGTCATCTCCGGCGAGGCCGTGCTGATCGAGCAGACCTACTTCGTTACCCTCAAGCTGCACGAATCGCAACGCGGAAACCTGCTGGCCACGGACACCGTGCAAGGCAAGGATCAGGTCGATCTGGTCGAGAAACTAAGGAGCCGCTCGGCCGAGATGGTCCTGCAAGGCTTGACCACGCCGCAGTGAGTCCTCCGGTCTCGGCGGAATATCGACCGAACAGAGTTCCAGCTCGACAGCAGGTTCTTAGCGTCCCCGTCCTGTCCCACTATTCGATCCGTTCCCGGACGGCGGTCTTCCGGTGACAGAAACTGAGCAGTCCGCCGAGCCGTTCGCGACGAACGATGCGAACGGCCCCGACCGCGTCCTGCTGTTCACCGTCTGGGAGATTGTCGTTTTTCAGAGTCGAAGAATCGGACGGGTCCTGCTGGCGGTCAGAGGCAGGTTGTGGGCGATGGCGGTGAGGGATGTCGCCACCGGCCTGACGGCGTCCCCTTTTCAGCGGGATCACCGGAGCCCGGTGGATCTCGGTGCAAAGCGCGCCGATCTGTGTGCTGACCGACGTTGACCTGCGAAGTGCCGGCTTGGTAGCCAGCGCCATCATCACCCGGCCTTACGCATGTGCTGGGCAAGGTAGGCTGAGATGATGTCGAGGATCTCGTCTTGCTGGCTGCGTGGCAAGGTTGAGAGGTCGTCGAAGATCCTCTGAGCTTGCGGACGGGATTCGGTCAAGAGAAAGTGGCGCTCGAGCCGAGGAATTCTTTCCGCGACCGTTCTGCTTGCAGGTCGTTGTGGGCTGTACGCTGGCCCACTGTTCATGGGAGCGGACCGGTTGCCCTGATGCGGTCTCGTCGTCGGAGGACGGGCGGGGCGAAAACTTGACGACTGAGCCCGTGGGGATACGGTGTGTGTAGGTATAGGTAGTAGCAAAAATATCAGGCCAAAACGGGGCAAAACATGGCGACAGCGAAGAACAAAGGCGAAGCGCCAGGACGAGGCCGCGAGATCATGGGTATTGGGCTTCTGGGTCTCGGGGTGTTTTGTGTAGTGTCACTGGTGTCCATGCAGGCCGGACGCGGACGCCTCATGGGTCCAGGGGGCGCTGCTGCCGCGACCGGCCTCTACTCATTGATCGGACTGTGCGCCTATCCCCTGGTGGCCGGGGTTCTCTTGCTCGCGGTTCGCATGTGCCGCGCTCGTCGTCTCATCGAGGACGTGGTGGGCGCGCTGGGGTTTGTGGCGTTGCTTTGCTCGGCGGCCGTCCTTCTCCATCTTCCCTTTGCAGGCGAGCCGGTCACCCTGCGCGGCCCGGGCGGGATGCTCGGGCAGTGGCTGGCGGAGAACGGCGCCAGCGCGGTGGGCGGTGTGGGCGCGGCCTTGGCCGCGGCAACGCTGCTTTCGATTTCGCTGATTCTGCTCACCCACGTGAGTGTGGGCGAGGTCTTCACGGCGCTGGCTTGGGCTGGGCGCGGTGCAGGTCGCGCGATTCGGGTCGTCACCCGCGCTGCGGCGTGGCTGGCCGTGACGGGTGCGCGCTCTTTGGGACGGATGGTCGTGGCCATGTTCCCGGAAAAGGGAGAGACCGAGCGGACCGAAGACTTCGACCCGGTCCAGACCGAAGCCGGTTGGGATGAAATCCCGGACGGGGATGTACCCTTTGCGGCGACTTTGGTGGCGCCGGTCGAAACCCTGCGCGAAGGCGACAGTGACGTGCACGGCACAGACGATTCGGAGATGACGGTTGGCTTCGCCGAGCCCGGCGAAGGTCCAGACGCGATGCTAGACGAGACGCCCGTGGTACACGAAACCGAGGATCGTCGAGCGATGGCGGCCTTGGTCGCCGAGGTCGCGGCGGTCGAGTGCGCGGCCCCGCTCGATCCGGTGGGCGAGCCTAAGCAGGCGTCCATCGAGGCGAGGCCCGAACCCTGCATCGTCCCGGCCGTGACCGCCGCGTTGGAGGAGGGCGTGACCGAGAAGAACCCCGAGCTTGCCGACGAAGAGGTGGGGCCGGTCATTGTGCAACCCGCGATTCGCAGGGAAAGGCGCGAGGAAGACGTGGCCCAAGCGGCCGCAGACGAGGGAGATGGCCTCGGCTACGTGCGCCTCTCCAGCGGCGCTTTCCAGCTTCCTGCCCCCGACCTTCTGGAGTACGTCCCACCGGAGGGCGGCGCGATCGACGAGAAGACGCTCAAGGCCATGGCCGCCCGCTTGGAGCAGGCCATGGGCAACTACGGCGTTCGCGGCAACGTCACCGCGATTCAGATGGGGCCGGTCATCACCACGTTTGAATTCGCCCCGGTTCCGGGCACGCGCACCGGCAAGATCGTGCAACTGGAAAACGATCTCGCCATGGCGCTGGAGGCGCAGTCGGTGCGTATTGTGGCCCCCATCCCGGGCAAGGCCGTGGTGGGCGTGGAGCTCCCGAACAAGAAGCGCGAGATGGTGTACCTCAAGGAGATCCTTGAGGACGATTCATTCCGCAAGGCCACTTCGAAGCTGCAGATCTGCATGGGCAAGGACACCAAGGGTGCACCGGTCAGCGTGAACCTGGCCAAGATGCCCCACTTGCTGGTCGCCGGCACCACCGGGTCGGGCAAGTCCGTCGCGGTCAACGGAATGATCACCAGCATTCTCTACTCCGCCACGCCGGAAGAAGTGCGCTTCATCATGGTGGACCCCAAGCAGCTCGAGCTGTCGATCTACGAGGGCATCCCTCACCTGCTTCTGCCGGTGGTCGTGGATTCCAAAAAGGCGTCGCTGGCGTTGCGTTGGGCGGTCGACGAGATGGAGCGGCGCTACGAGCTGCTTTCCAAGAGCGGGGTGCGCGACATCTCCAGCTACAACGCCAAGATTGAGGCGGCGGCGAGCGCGAAGGCGGTGGCGGCGCCGCTGGCCGAGTCGTCCTCCAAACGGGGCAAGCGACTTAAGTTGTTCATCGCGGGCGAAGATGGTGTTGAGCGCGAGGTTGAGGTGGAGTCGGACAGCGAACCTGCGCCCATGGCGGCGGCTGGCGACGGCACCATCAGCGAGGAGAGGGCCGAGGAGATCTCGGCCGCGGCCGCCACTGCGCAAGCGGCCAAAGAACACGGCGAAGCCCCGGCGCGCAAGCTGCCCTACATCGTCATCGTCATCGACGAGTTTGCGGATCTCATGATGGCAGCGCCCAAGGACGTGGAAACCGCGGTGGCGCGGCTGGCGCAGAAGGCGCGTGCGGCGGGCCTGCACCTCATCCTAGCGACCCAGCGGCCCTCGGTGGACGTGATCACCGGTCTCATCAAGGCCAATTTCCCCAGCCGCATCGCCCTGCAGGTGGCGTGCAAGATTGACTCCCGCACCATCCTGGACCAGCCCGGCGCCGAGACCCTGCTGGGCAACGGCGACATGCTGTTCTCTGACCGTGGCACGAAGTTGCGACGTATCCAGGGCGCCTTCCTCTCGGACGACGAGATCCATCGCGTGGTGGAGGTGCTGAAGAAGCAGGGCAAGCCGGTCTATGACATGAACATCCTCACCGAGCGTGCCGAGGACGGCGAGGATGGGGCCACGCCGCGCGAGGAATTCTCCGATGCGCTCTACGACCAGGCCGTGGCCATCGTATGCGACACCGGCCAGGCCAGCGTGTCCTTCATCCAGCGCCGCCTGCAGATTGGCTACAACCGCTCCGCGCGCATGGTTGAGCAGATGGAGCGGGACGGGATCGTTGGTCCGGCCAACGGCATCAAGCCTCGCGAGGTGTTGGCTCCGCGCGGCGAGTACCTGGCTGCTGCTGACTGACGAAGCTTTTGGATTTCACCACAGAGAGGGGCACAGAGTGGGTGTGCGTCGGCGCGGTATGCGCGAAAGACCCCAATTGCTGAGAACCGTTGTAAAGTAGGGCGTGGCTCCCCTCGGGCTTTCTCTCATCCTCTACGCTGCGGCGGTGGGAGGCGCCGTCATCGGCGCGGCCTCGCGCAGGCACATGGTCCTTGGCGTCGGCAAGCCCATGGCCACGGTGTTGTTGTTCGCAGTCTTGGGCGGCATGCCCAGCGACCTGTTCGGCACCATGGTGTTCAACGCCCTCATCCTTTCCCTCGCGGCTGACATCACCCTGCTGGCCGAGGGCCAGGAGGCGCTCGTGGTAGGGCTGGGGCTGTTTCTGGTCGCGCATCTTTGCTACGGGCTCGCGTTTTTGGGCGCGGGGCCAGGTGGATGGCTGGCGGTGCCGGGCCTTGCGGTCTTTGGCGCGTGCTCGGCGTGGCTGGTGCGGCGCCAATGGCGTGGGATCGATCCGGGACTGCGTGTGCCGGTCGGGGCTCATGCCTTGAGCCTCAGCCTCATGATGGCGGGTGTGTTCTCCACGCTGGCCGGGCAGGCATCGCTTGAGCTGGCGGTGGTGGCCGCCGTGGGGGCGACCCTGTTCTTTTTTTCTCAAGCCCTGCTGCCTTGGGCCCGCCGGTGGCGCTCGTCCGTCTGGGCGCAACCCATGATCCTGGCCCTGTACTGGGGGGGACAAATCTGCCTCGTGCTGGCGGCGCGCTGGGGCCTAGGCGGTAAGATTGGGCCATGACAACCATTTCGCTCATCCTGTTGCTTGCGGCCGGCGATGCCGGCGCGGCTTCTGCTCCTTCTCAGGTGAAGCCGGCACGGCTTGAGTTGCCGGTTGTGGTCGCGCGGGTCCAGAACCGCTACGACCAGGCCAAGGATTTCCAGGCCCGCTTCACCCAGAAGTACAGTCGGCAGGTGGTAGGGCGCGTGACCGTCTCCGCCGGCCATGTCCACTTCAAGAAACCGGGGCGTATGCGCTGGGACTACGACAAGCCCGAGGCGCGTATGTTCCTGTCCAACGGGCAGGTGCTCTGGCTGTACGAGCCCGAGGAAAAGCAGGCGTTCAAGCAAGATCTCAAGACGTCGCAGTTGCCCGCGGCCCTGGCCTTCCTCATGGGCAGGGGCAAAATCGGCGATGAGTTCGAAGTGGCGTGGTCCAACGACACCCGCCTGGGTCGCCCCGAGGACTATCGCTTGTCGCTGCGGCCCAAGCAGCCGCAGTCCACCTACAAGTCCATCGTTTTCGTGGTGGATGCCGGCGATTTCACGGTGCGCGAGAGCGTGCTCACCGATCAGCAGGGCAACGTGAACCATTTCGCGTTTTCCGAGCTGAAGATGAACGCCAAGGTTTCCGACGAAGTTTTTCGCTGGAGTCCGCCCGCCGGGGTTCGCGTGGTCGACACAGGCAAGATGGAGAAACCGTGATGGGGGCGCGTCGTCGTCGGCTAGCACCCGGTGGGACGAGGGCGCGTATGACATCCCCACGGGCGTCGCACCCGTGGGATTTCGGAGGTGTCGAATGATGCGCATGGGACCAGCCGCAGCAGCCGTGCTTGGCTTGAGCCTGGTAGCGCCCGAAGTGGCGGCCCAGGTCGACAAGCCTCGCTTTGTCTTCATCTTGGACAACTCGACTTCCATGATCGCGAACGTATCCGGGCTGTCCACGCACGGAGACGGTTCGCAGAGTCAGCCCGGCTGCGACCTTGACGGAAAGTCCACCAGAAACTGGCCCTACGACGACAGCAAGCTGTATCAGGCCAAGGCGGCCATCATCGACACCATCTCGGCCTTTGGTTCGGCTGAGTTCGCGCTCGCCACCTACGCCCGCGTCTTGCTGGGGCAGCCCTGCCAGACGGACAGCGACTGTACCGCCATTGTGGCGGGCGCCGCGTGCGTGGACCTGCCCGACGATGCCACGACACAGAAGTTCTGTGTCGAGCATATGGGCGCCAACTACACAGAGTGCTCGTCCGGCCCGCCGACTTGCATTGGATGCGCGAACCCGGCCGACACCAACGATCGCATCTTTGAGGGGGCCCGGCTCGACTGCAGCACGCCCTGCGCCTATTCCAGCACTTGCCCCGGGGCGCAGGTCATTGTGGGATTTCCCACCAGTGGCTCCAATTTTCCCGATATCTATAGCTGGATCGACGGCAAGGAAGACCTGCCTCCTTTCACGGCAACCTCGAACCGAGAGATTCGATCCTCAACCTGGACGCCCTTGGCGGGAAGTGTGTACTCGGTGCGGGACTGGTTGCTCAATGCAAATCGATCAGATGTGGGGCCGGGCGCCGGGTTGCTGTCGAGCGATCCAGTGGCCCATGATCCGCGCGCCGCTTGTCGATCGTACAACATCATCTTGGTCACCGATGGCCTCGACACCTGCGCGCTCAACAGTAGTGACGATCCAGTGACGGCGGCCGGTGATGCCTACGCCGCGGGCATCTCAGTCTATGTGGTCGGGTTTGGCACCGGCGCCAGCGATTCATTGAGTCGCATGGCACTAGCCGGGTCAGGCGGCAAGAAGTCTGCCTACCTCGCCAACAACCGCGCTGACTTGGCGGCTAGCTTGGGCGATATCATCGTCGGCTCCATTCCGGTGCCCCGGTGCAATTGCAATGCGACCTGCTACGACGAGGCAGCGGCTTTTCCACTAAAAGGCCAGCCCTGTTCCGTGGGGGTGGGCCGCTGCGCGCGGCAAGGTGTGTATGCTTGCAACGCGGCCGGCGACGGGGTGGTGTGCGCCGTGGCTGCGGCCTGCGGGGCGACACCTTTGACGGCTGGCTCGCCCGAGCCAGAGGTGTGCGGCACTGCGCCCGGCTGCCTCGCGCCCACCCCAGCCGATTGCGCTGACGAGAACTGTGACGGACAGATCGACGAAGGCCTGTCTTGCGACTGTGCCTACCAGCCCGAGGTGTGCAATGGNNCAGGGACCACGGCCTGTGTGGACGACGGCGCGGGCGGAAAGAAGACGGTGTGCCAGGGTGCGGTGGGACCGCAGCCCGAAATCTGTGACAACAAAGACAACGATTGTGACGGCGTGGTCGACGGCTTCGGGCAGGCGTGCTTTCCGGCGGGTGCGTCGGGATGCACCTTTGACTCGGGTGCCGGAACCTGGAGCTGCAAAGGCATTTGTGAAACCGGCGTGCAGACATGCGTCGCCGGTGTCTGGCAGAACTGCGTGGGCGCGACGACGCCCCAAACCGAGATCCCGTGCGACGGCAAGGACAATGACTGCAACGGGCAGGTTGACGAGAACGATCCGGTTGCCAGTACCCTGTGCTATCCCACCGGCGCCGTGGGCTGTGATGTATCGACCGGGAAGTGTGTCGGCGTCTGCGCCTTTGGACACCAGGCGTGCCAGGTCAGCCCGGTCACGGGCAGGGGCGAGCTGGCCTGCGTGGACGCGGTGACGCCCACTCCCGAGCTGTGCAACGGCAAGGACGACGATTGCGATGGCAGCGTGGATGAGGACTTCCCCAGCCTGAAAATGCCGTGCAACACAGAGTCGTGTAACCATGGGGGTCAGTACGTCTGCAATGTCCAAGGGACGGACGTGGAGTGTACGGTCAAGTCATTGGGGCCCACGCCCGAGATTTGCGATGGCATTGACAATGACTGCGACGGAACCATTGACAACCTAGACCCCAACGACAAGACGCACGGGGTCGGCATCCCCTGTGGCAGCGCTGTGGGCGAATGTCGACAAGGCGTGAGCATCTGTGCCTCCGGGCAGATCGTGTGTATTGACGATGTAGGGCCCACGCCCGAAACCTGTAATGGAAAGGACGACAACTGCAACGGTTGGGTGGATGAGGATGTCGTCCCGCCGGGCGATGCCTGCAATCCGCCTGGCCTGGACTCCGGCGCTGCCTTGCAGGGTGAATGCAAGCCAGGGCATTTCCACTGCCAGGGCGTGGGCGGCTGGGTCTGCGTGGGCGGCGTGGGCAAGTCCACCGAGATTTGCGATGGCAAGGACAACGACTGTGACGGCCAAATCGACAACAACGCCGATTGTGGCCAGTACGCAGTCTGCCTGGGTGGTGAGTGTGTTCCAGTCTGCACGGAGATCGAATATCCATGCAGCCCGGACCGGATTTGCCACAATGGCGTCTGTCTGCTGGCGGCTTGTGTGGTGAATCCCTGTCCGGCCGATCAATTGTGCGACACTCAAGGAAACTGCTACGATCCCTGCACAAAGGTCACCTGTCGGCCAGGCGCAACTTGCCACAACGGCGTGTGCCAGGATTGCTACACGCGCGGCTGTCCGGCAGGGCAGATCTGCCACAATCGACAGTGCGAGCTTGATCCCTGCCAGAACGTGCACTGCGGCCGGGGCCAGTATTGTGCCAACGGGGCCTGCCTGCAGAGTTGCGCGAGCGTTGCCTGCCCGGACGGGCAGAGTTGCCGACTGGGTCAGTGTGGGGCCGATGCTTGCGCGGACGTCACCTGTCCCTCGGGCTACTACTGCGAGCCCACGACGGCCAAGTGCGTGCCCCAGCCCTGTCTGAAGGTTTCCTGTCTGGCCGGCACGGTGTGCGTCGTGGCCAGCGGCAAGTGCGAAGCGAATCCCTGCGAATTGGTCCGCTGCCAAGGTCCGGAGACCTGCGCCGTCCAAGATGACGGACATGCGGAGTGCGTCCTGGACCAGGAGATGGTCAAGGCCCAGGTCAAGGCCGGAAGCAGAGGTCTGTTCGGCTGTACGGTCGCGGGCGCGGGAGCCGGTGCCGAGGCCGGCGTCTGGATGCTGGCGCTGCTGGGTCTGGTTCTGGCGCGCGGGCGGCGGCGTCCGCGCGGAAACTAGCCCTTCTCAAAGGCTCGCGGGGCGGCCAGACAGTACTCGATGGCCGGCTGGATCATCTCCGGCGGCAATCCACGCCAGAAGACGTGCCATTCGGGAAAGCGCGCCAGTCCGTCGCACTGCTTCGCGTACCACGAGCAGATGGGATTGGAAGGCTGTGCGCGCCAGAAGAAGGTCGGGTAGTCGCGCGTGAGCAGCGACCAGATCTCGCTCCCGATGCCGTCACCCTGGGCTTCGCGCTCGACGGCAAACTTGGACAGATAGGGAGCCACCGCCTTCTGCCCCACCAGGGCCGCGCCCAGGTAGCCGTCTTCCAGATAGATGCGCTCGGCGTCGCCCTCGATGAGCCCGCCCGGATCCATGGCCCCTGCGACCAACGCGTGGCCAAAGGCCGATTCCAGCAGCCCTTGCAACCGTCCCCGATCGATTTGCGCCAGGCCGTCATGGGTGTCGATGCGCGAACCCCGACGGATTAGAGTTCCGGCGCCGTTGACCGTGAACAACTCGCGCAGAAGGTGCAAGGGGTTGACCACGGCCACGTTCATGCGCTGAGGAGCCTGATCGAGGAGGTTCTTGACATGTCGGAGCAGCGAGGCGTGGCGGCGCGACAGGTGGCCGGTGGCCATCAGTCGTTCGTAGTCGTTGGACAGGTTGACCACAGAAATGGAGGGCGCGCCTTCTCGCTCCAGGCCGGAGCTGGTGGACAGAAACACCACCTTGCGGGTCTCCAGACCGGTGGCCAGGCTGTGCAGCAGGCGGAAGCGGTCCTCGATGTCGAGTTCCTTGGCCGCATCCAGCGACACGATCGGGATGGTGTTTTGCTGGAGGGTCTCGCGCACTGACTCGCGGATTGCGGCCGGAAGATCGGGCCCCGACCCAATGGTCCGGGCCGGTACCTCGTCCTCCAGCAGCCATTCCAAGATGCGCTGCGACTGTCGATCGGCGTCGCGCGCGTCGAGCAGCCCCACCAGGACCACGGGATTGAGGCCCAGGCCGGCCAGGATGCGCAGGTCGAAGTGGAAGGGATCGAGGGCGGCGCGTACGATCTGGGCGTCGGCCACGATGATGGCGAAGCTTTCCTTGCGCTGGGCGCGGAAGAGCTTCAGGTAGAGGTCCACGTCGGCCTTCTGGCCTACACTTTCGAGAAAGCGTTGGATGATTTCTGGTTCCATCAATAATTGTCGCGTGGGGAGCCCGCCGGCTTTGCCGGCGGCGCACCACCGCGGGAGGGTTTGGGAACCCTTTGAGGGTTCCTATGTGAATTGATCCGGAGGCGGCAAACATGACCCCAGCATGGCCGCGCCGTCAATCGTCGTGAGCGGCCGCCGAGTTTCCCTGTGGTACTCTGGCCGTCTGGAAAATGAGCGACCGAGGCATGGCCCCCACCGAGATAGTGGACGCTTCGCGTGATGCGCGCGTGGGCACGGTGGTGGGTGAGCGCTATCGCGTGCTCGGGCGCATCGGCGAAGGCGGCATGGGGGCGGTGTTCCGCGCCGAGCACATCTTGATGAAGAAGGTAGTGGCGCTCAAGCTTCTGCACGCCGAGATGGGACAGGTGGAGGAGGCGGCGCGCCGCTTTGAGCGCGAGGCCCAGTCGGCTTCGCGGCTAAACCACCCCAACATCGTTTCGGTCACCGACTTTGGGCGCAACCACACCGGTGAGTTGTTCCTGGTCATGGAGTTCGTGGCGGGTGAGTCGCTCGCCGATGTGCTGGCACGCGAGGGCCGGCTGTCGCTGACACGCGCGTGCCGACTGGCGGGTCAGATTCTCAGTGCGCTCGAGCACGCCCATGGACAGAAGGTGATTCACCGCGATCTCAAACCGGCCAACGTCATGCTGGTGCAGAGCCCGGACTTGCGTCTGGGCGAGACGGCCAAGATCTTGGACTTCGGAATCGCCAAGATCACGGAAAGCAGCGAGGGCGAACAGCCGCTCACCAAAGGCGTGATGATCTTCGGCACGCCCAGCTACATGTCGCCCGAACAGGCCACTGGGCAAGAGGTTGACAGCCGCTCCGATCTCTATTCGTGCGGGATCATCCTGTACGAGATGTTGACCGGCAGGAAACCCTTCGAGGCCGAGGATCTGGTCAAGCTGATGGCCATGCAGGTGACGGCAGCGCCCCCGCCCTTCGTGAGCGCGGCGCCCGAGGCAGGCATTCCGGCGGCCTTGGAGGCCGTGGTCATGCGGGCGCTGGATAAGGAGCGCGAACGTCGCTTTCGCACGGCCGCCGAGTTTCGCGAGGCTTTGGAACGGGCCGAGGCGGCCGGCCCACCGTCGGTCGATGCATGGGCCCGCTTGGGTAGAGCGGCGGGGCCAGCGCTGTGGGCCGGGCTGGCTACGCTGCGGGTCGCGCTGAGTTGGCTGGGACGCCAACTGGCGATGGCGGCACGCTCGCTGATTGCGCGCCTGCCCTCTGGTGCTCAGCCGTGGGCCAAGCGTGTTGCGGCTCTGGTGGTCGTGGGTGTCGTCGTGGCCCTGCTCTATGGCCATCGTCACGGCGCGGCCCCGCGCTTGCTGCCGCCGCGGCCCATACCCGTGGCGCAGGAGATGAAGTCGCCCATCAAGCAGATCGAGGCCACCATGGCCAAGGGCCATTTCGCTGAGGCCCGCATCCTCATCATGCAGCAGATCTCAGAGCACCCCGACGTGGCGCGCGTGCGCTACCTGCTGGGAAACCTGGAGTTCGCCGACAAGAATCCCAGCGCAGGACTTCAGGCCTATGAAGAGGCGCTGCGCATGGATGCGGGGTTGCGCGGCGACGCCGCTTTGCTGGTCAACGTGCGAGACTTGCTGTCGGACAAGAAGCTCGCCCCCAGCGCACTTGACCTCATGGTCAGGCAGATCGGTGTCCCGGCCGGCAGCGCCTTGGCCGAGATTGCCAGCGAAGACCGCCGCATGGACCTCCGGCAGGATGCGCGTTCGGCCTGCGACAACCTGGGCTGCGCTGACAAAGTCGACCGCGTGCAGAGCTACGCGCTGGACTTGGCGCAAGGGCGAAACTGCGCAGAAAAGCGTGAGGCCGTGCAGCAGCTTGGCGCCACCAAGGATTCGCGCGCCATCGAGCCGTTGCGCAAAGCCCGCACGGGTGATCGCGGCGGGTTCATTGGCAGGATGCTCGGCCGCGGGGGCAATTCCTGCATCATCAAAGACATCGACGCCGCCCTCAAGGAATTGGGCGCCGAACCGCCGTCGAGGAAGAAGCGGTAGCTACAGCTTATCGGGAAATTCGGACGCCTAAACCCGCTGGCTGGCCCACATGGGTACTCTAGCTAGCTGCGGGTGGCATCATGGTGCGCTTGCGGCGCAGCTTCTCGACCAGGGTCGTGCGGTTCAGTCCGAGCAACTCGGCTGCGCGGTTCTTGTTGCCACCGGTGCGCACCAGAGCCTCGGCGATCATTCGGTCCTCGACCGATTCGAGGATGGCGCGCAAATCAGTCCGGTCGCTCGACCGATCCGATACGGCCGTGGGCACCGGGGTGGCCTGTCCGTCTTGACCGCTGCGCAGCTTGGGGGGCAGGTCAGACAGAACGATATCGCCCGAGCCTTTGAGAATCACCGTGCGTTCGATCAGATTCTCCAGCTCGCGGATGTTGCCCGGCCAGTAGTAATGCTGCAGGGCAAACATGGCGTCGGGGTGGATGCCCGTGACCTTGCGCCGATTCTTCTCGTTGAAGCACCTGACGAAATGCTGAGCCAGAAGCGGGATGTCGGTCGAACGCTCGCGCAGGGAGGGCAGCTCGATGGGGATGACGTTGAGGCGCCAAAAGAGATCAGCGCGGAAGCGGCCGGACGCCACGTCGTTTTCGAGCTTGCGGTTGGTGGCGGCCAGAATGCGCACGTCGATCCGTTGGTCTAGTTCGTCGCCCACCGGCCGCAAGACGCCATCCTGGATCAGGCGCAGCAGCTTGGCCTGCACGCCCAGCTCCATGTCGCCGATCTCGTCGAGCAAGATGGTTCCGCCGTTGGCTTCGGCGAAGCGGCCCATGCGCGCAGAGTTGGCGCCGGTGAACGCGCCTCTGGCGTGACCGAATAACTCCGACTCGACCAGATTGGTGGGGATCGCAGCACAGTTCACCGCCACGAACGGCTTCTTGGCGCGCGCCGAGCCGGCGACGATGGATCGGGCCACCAGTTCCTTGCCCGTACCGGACTCACCCGTGAGCAGCACGGTGCAGCTGGTTTCTGACACCTGGGCGAGCAGGCTCAGCACCGCCAGCATGGTCGGATCCTCACCCAGCAGCCAGGGTGCGGTTCGGTCACGCCATGCCAC
>PMBY01000385.1 GCA_003153875.1 Myxococcales bacterium
CCACAGATCGCACAAGCCATCGACAAGGCCGTGCACGACGCCCTGGCCTCCAAGCAGATCAAGAGCCTGGCCGCCGGTAAGATGGGCATGGGCACGCGCGAGGTCGGGGATCTGATCGCGAAGATGGTCAGCTAGCGATCGAGCTGCAAGTCACGCGCGGCCCGCACCTGCGGTGAGCCGCTCACCGATAAGCCTCCTCGGTGGAGGCAGCGGCACGGTCCCCCAAGAGCCACCTGAAACGCCGGAAACCTTCGCGCACGAGCGTCGGATCGCGTGCCCATGTCGTCGCTCGTTGTTGAACCGCGTGATGAGGAATTCGATTTCAGTCATGGCTGCCCCGGACGCGCCTGATAGAAGTCGGGCCTCTCGCCGTGACCGCCGGCTTTTGCGACACGAAAACCTTCGCGAGCAGCGGCCAAGGCAAGCTGGGTGTCCAAGGTCTGGGGGAGTCAACCCGCGGGACGGCCGCCTGCCCACTCCAGCGCCGCCCCGAGTTGCATGGCGTCGGCCGCGCACAAGGAGTGAAGTCTGAGCAGAAGGTGCGCCTGAGCCTTCACCGTTTCAATGTTGAAGATCACATGACTGGCCCTTGGCCGCCCGCGCTGCGTCGGTTACGGACATTTCACCGTCCGGAAACACACTGGCAACCTGTTCGGGGGGATGCTTCTGTCATGAAGAAGATCGAAGCCATCATCAAGCCGTTCAAGCTGGACGATTTGAAGGATCGTCTGCGCCAGGTCGGTGCCCAGGGCATGACCGTGTCGGAGGTCAGAGGCTTCGGCCGCACCGGCGGCAAGAAGGAAGTCTACCGCGGTTCGGCCTATGTCGTGGACTTCATCCCCAAGGTCCGCATCCAGATTGTCGTCGACGATGACATGGCGCAGCCCATCGTGGAGGCGATCTTGGCCACCGCGCGCACGGGCGAGATCGGGGACGGCAAGATTTTCGTCAGTTCCGTGGCCGACGCCATCCGCATCCGCACCGGCGAGCACGGTCACGACGCCCTGTAGCCAGCAGCGACCCGAGTAATTGCCGCCAAGAAAGAGGCTGGCACGGTATCGCGCCTCGAGCGGCGCGACGTGATGCGGGCGTTGCACGAATCGGCACCGCGCGCGCTAGTCGTGGTAACCTTGTGCCCCATGAAGAGCCACCTAGCGATTCAAGAGAGAATCATTTCTTGCGTGGTCGCCGCTGCGGGCCTCTGCCTAGCCGTTTCTCCGGCCGCGCTCGCCCAAGCTGCGCCGCCTGCGGCTGCGCCACCCACGGCCGCACCGCCTGCAGATGCCCCGCCGGCCGCTGCAGCCGTACCGCCAGCCTCTGCGGTGCCCCCGCCTAGTTATGGATATCCGCCACCCGGCTATGCTTATCCACCCCCGGCCTATGGGTATCCGCCGCCGTATGCGCCTCGGGCCGGAATGGTCACGCCCGGCTACCATACCCACGACGGATTCTTCATGCGTCTCTCGGTGGGCGGCGGTGGCGTGTCGGCCAGCAAGTCCGGGGAGAAGTACTCGGGCGGATCGGCGGCTTTCGGCGCGGCCTTCGGTGGCGCGATCACGCATAACTTGATTCTTTACGGGGAGGCATTTGGCCACTCCGCCCATGAGCCCAAGCACACGGTGGGGAAGAATTCCAGCACCGAGCCAGGGTTGGACCTGGGTGTCGCCGGGCTCGGGCCTGGTGTCGCGTACTACTTCATGCCCCTGAATCTTTACCTGTCGGGTACGTTGCTCCTTCAACAAGTCTCGTTGAGCGACTCGAACAATTCGAACTCCTCGCTCAAGCTCTCGAACGTGGGCGTTGCTGCCAATCTCATGGTGGGCAAGGACTGGTGGGTCTCGGAGAATTGGGGCCTTGGTGCAGCCGCTCAATTGCTTCTCGGGTCAGCCAAAGATCGCAACGCCGACGCGAACTGGAGCACGGCGGCCGCGGCTCTCATGTTCACGGCCACCTACAACTGACCGAACCGATTCCTGCGCCCTCACCTGGGGCTGCGGCGCCCGCCACATCCGGACTGGCGAGCGAGCCGGCTCGGTTCGTTTTCGATGAAGAAAGAGGCGCTGCCATGAGCCGCGTGGGATCTCTCGCCGAGGCCGTCCAGGCTCGCGATTTCGCCGAAATCATGAGTGGTGGCATGTGGTGAGAGGTGGGAATGAGTTTCCACCCGAGACCGTCGCAGCCTGCGCAGCCCTTGCGGTGCGCTGTCCGACGCGAGCACAATAGGACTAGAGTGGCGATNNTGGGGCTTCTGGCCGACGCCTTTGATGACGAGTTCCAGAAACAGGTGCTGGTGGCTGCGGAGCGCGAGGCGCGCGAGCAGAACCTGGATTTCGTGGCCATCTCCGGCGGCATGCTAGGCGTTGAGTCGCAACATCCCAAGAGCTTCGTGTTCGACATCGTGGGCCCGCACAACGTGGACGCCTTGCTCATTTGTGCGCACACCATCGGCCACCACGTCACCGCAGACCAGATAGCCGCGTTCGTGCAGCGCTTTGCACCCTTGCCACGCGTGTGCCTGGGGGTCGAGATCGCGGGCGTGTCCTCGTTGCTCATGGACAACGAGGTCGGGATGTACACCGCGGTCAAGCACCTCATTGTGGCCCACGATCGTCGCAAGATCGCCATGATTGCTGGCCCGGCCGCCAACCCCGAAGCGCAGGCGCGCTATCGCGGTCTGGTGCGCGCACTGGCCGAGCAGGGGATGCACGTCGATTCACGCCGAATGGGACAGGGCGATTTTACCCGTACCAGTGGCAGCCTGGCCGTAGCCGAGCTGTTCGACCGCCGCGGGCTCGTGGCGGGCGAGGTAGACGCCATCGTGTGCGCCAACGATGTCATGGCTCTCGGTGCGCTCGACGAGCTCGACCGGCGCGGGGTTCGGGTGCCGCGCGATCTCTCGCTGGTGGGATTCGACGATCTGGACTTCGCCCGCTACGCGCGCGTGCCACTCACCACCGTGCGCCAGCCTGTCACCGAACAGGTCCGCCATGCGGTTCGCAGCCTGGCCGGGGCTCTGCACGGAACCCCGCTGCTCGAACGCGCAGTCACGTTTGAGACGGAATTCGTGCGTCGGCGCTCTTGCGGATGCAACACGCGAAGCCGTGAGCGCGTGCTGTACTGGCCCCTGCCGGGTGAGACGCAAGATTTCGCTGGGACTTTGCGCGCCCGTCAGGAGAGCGTCGTGGCCAACCTCCGTCAGGCCGCCCACGGCGGATTCGACTTCGTGCCCGAGGACTGGGAGCGGCGCTTGTTCTCCGCCTTCCTGGAGCAAGTGGCCGAACCGGAAGTGCCCGCCTTCGTCAACTGTGTGGAAAACATCTGCTATGCCTTGCTCCGTCGCGATAGCTCGGTGGGCAGCGCGCATGACGTGCTCCTGGTTCTGCGCCGCGATGCCCTGGCCAGTGTCCACGATTCCGCCACCCGGGGCCGCATCTACGACCTGATCCAAGAGGCGTTGCTGGTGGCCAGTGACATGGCGGCCATCGCGCAGGCCCAGCAGCGGGGTGAGCTGGTGGATCTCATGGGAACCGTGGCCGAGGCGACCGCCGCGATGCTGGCGGCGCCCAGCCTGGACGCGCTCAGCAAGGCAGCGGAGGAGCATCTGCCCCGCCTGGGAATTCGCGCCGGAACCGTCGCGCTGTTCACCGAGCCCAACCGGGTCAGTGAGCAAAGCGAGGCCACGCTGGTGTTCAGCGAAACCGTTCGGTGTGACAAGTTTCTGCGCTTTCCCACGCGCCAGCTCGCGCCGGCCGGTTTCCTCGACGGCCGATCTGTGGTCGTGGTGCCGCTTGGTTTTCGTGGCGAGCGGCTGGGCCTGGCAGCGCTCGCCTTTGGCGCACCCGACACCATGCTCTATGAGGAACTGCGTCTGGTGCTCAGCTCGGCGGTGACCGGCGCCCTGCTCACGCGAGCGGTCGATCAGGCGCGGCGCGAGGTCGAGAAGCTGGCCATCACCGATCCGTTGACCGGCCTGTACAACCGACGCCACCTGTCCGAGCGCATCCGCGACGAATTCGTGCGTATGCGCCGGCACCCGCGCAGCCTGAGCCTGGCTTTGGTGGATCTCGATGGATTCAAGCAGGTCAACGATCGCTTCGGCCACGAGGCTGGTGATCGCGTGCTGGTCACCGTGGCGCAGCGGCTGCGCAGCGGGCTGCGCGAGGTGGACATCGTGGCCCGCTTCGGCGGAGACGAGTTCGTCGTCCTGCTGCCCGAGACCAGCGCGGCCCAGGCGTGCATGGTGTCCGGCCGCATCCTGCAGAACTTGTCAGGCCAGCCCATCGACGAGCACGGCATCGTGGGCGCAACCTTCGGCGTCGCTACCACCGACGACGAGGGCTCCCAGATCGACGCGGACGAACTCCTGCGCCGGGCGGATCATGCGCTCCTGTGTGGCAAGCGGGCCGGAAAGGGGCGGGTCTTGCACTTCGACGACTGTCCGGCCGCCCTGCCGGAACGGTAGCGAGTTTTTCCACCACAGAGCCGCGGTCTAGGCGATGGCGATCAATCGCCGCTCTTGCGGTTGCGCTCGATCTCCTGCACGGCCTCAGTCAGGCAATTGAAGATCGCGGCCAGCTTGGCTTTGAAGCTGCCGAGGTTTTTGCCGAAGTAGCGGTCCGGGTGCAATTCCTTCGAGGCGACGCCGAATGCGCGTCTGATGGTTGGGCTGGCCGCGTCCTTTTCCACGCCCAGCAGATCCCACGCCGAAAGCTGGCGTAGCCGGCGGTGAAGCCGCACGATGCGGGCCTTCAGCTCCCCAGGCGCATCCGGCCAATCCACCAGATCCCCGGCCGCCACCTCCGATCCATCGTCGAGTCGTTGCAGTGGGCCGATGGGAGTGCGCGAGGCTTTCTCGGCCGCCCGCGAGGACGCAGGTTCGGCCGCCTTGCCTCGCGGTTTGGCCGCCGCCGCGACCGGCGCCGCAGGCCTTTCCGGCGCTTGCACACGCGCAGGCTCGGCCGCCGCCGCGCGGGCTGGCGCCGAGCCCCGGGATCCCGCGGCAGCCTCGACGGGCTGCGTGTGCCCGGTGTGCGATCCCTTTCGCGATGACCCCAGAGCCACTTCCCCCGGCGCGAGGATGAGTCGAGCTTGCTTGAGCTCGCGAAGAATCTGCAGTGTCTCGTCGCGACCCAAACCCGACATCATGCAGATCTCGTCGTAGCTCATGCGCCCGTCCACCCGCGATAGAACGAATCCCTCCGTGGGAGACAGCTTATGCTGCGATAGATCGATGGTGGTGTTGGAATGGGGCCGATCCGTCCTCGGGCCCAGGCCGACTATCTCATCTTTCAAAGCCACGTAGCCCTTGTCGCCTGGCCCGGCTAGCTCAGCAGCCATTCCAACAGTGCTTTTTGTGCATGCAGGCGGTTCTCGGCCTCCTGCCATACCTGGCTGGCGGGACCTTCGATCACCTCGTCGGAGACCTCTTCCCCTCGGTGGGCGGGCAGGCAGTGCAGGAAGATCGCGCTGCTATCGGCTGCCGCCATCAGGGCGCGGTCCACGCCGTAACCGACAAAAGCACGCTTGCGCGCCTCCGCCTCCTCTTCCTTGCCCATGGAAGCAAATACATCGGTGGATACAACGTGGCGGCCGGCCACCGCCTCGCGCGGATCAAGCACCACCTGGATGCGGCCGCGCCCCTTGCGACGAGCCATCTCCAGCACGTCTGGGTTGGGCTGGTAGCCGGCGGGACAGGCCAGCACCAAATCGAGACCGAGCAGGCCGGCGGCTTCGATCCAGGTGTTGGCCATGTTGTTGCCATCGCCCACCCAGGCGTAGCGCAGGCCGCGCAGCACCTGCCCGACATCGGGCACCGATGCCGCGGAACCGTTGCTTCCCTGATCTGAGTAGTGCGCGAACACAGTCTGCAGGTCGGCCAAGACCTGGCAGGGATGTAGCAGATCCGTCAAACCGTTGATCACGGGCACCGTCGCGTAGTCCGCCAGCTCCTTCACTCGCTCGTGGCCGAAGGTGCGCACCATGATCGCGTGGCAGTAGCGCGACATCACGCGTGCCGTGTCCTTGATGGGCTCGCCCCGGCCAAGCTGGGAATCGTTGCGGCCCATCACGATGGCGTGACCACCCAGCTCCCAGACCGCCACCTCGAAACTGACGCGGGTCCGCGTGGATGCCTTCTCGAAGATGAGCGCCACCACGCGCCCGGGTCGGGTGGCGTGGGGCGTGCGCACTTGGCGCAAGAAGCGCAGCTCCTCGGCGCGTCGGATGAGCGCCGCGAACTCGGCTTCAGTGACGTCCCACAAACTGAGAAAGTCGCGCTTGTTGCCCATGATTCACACCTCGGACAATACCGCATCGAGGATCGACAATGCCTCGTCGAGTTCGGCCTGACCCACCACCAGAGGCGGAGCGAAACGCACGACGTTGCCTCCCGCCACCGATAGCAGCAGTCCGTGCTCGCGCGCCTTGACCACCACCGCGGCCGCGTCACCTTCCATGACCAGGCCCTGCAAGAGGCCCCGACCGCGCGCGCTGCGTGTCTTGGGCCGCCGCCTCTCGGCCAGGCGAGCGAGTGCCGATCCCAGGTAGGCGCCAACCTCATGGCAGTGCGCGAGCAGGTTCTGCTCGTCCATAACCTGCTGGAGGTAGAGCGCCGCCGCCGAGGCCAGCGGGTTGCCGCCGAAGGTGGCGGCGTGAGTACCGGGTACAAAGGCCTCGGCGACTGCCTGGTTGGCCAGCATGGCGCCCATGGGCACGCCGCCGGCCAGACCCTTCGCCAAGGTGACGATGTCGGGAACCATGGCCTCGCGCTCAAAGGCGTAGAAGGTTCCCGTGCGGCCTACGCCGGTCTGCACCTCGTCGAAGATGAGCAGCGCGCCCCGCTCGCTGCACAAGCGACGCAGCTCCTGCAGATAGCCCGGCGGCGGGAGGTTGATCCCGCCTTCAGCCTGGATGGGTTCGGCGATCACCGCGCAGGTGCGTTCGCTGATCGTCCGGCGTGCCGCCTCGGCGTCGCCGAAAGGCATGAAGCGCACGTCAGGCACCAGCGGGCCGAAACCCTCGCGGTATTTGGCCTGCCCGGTGACGGAGAGCGAGCCCATGGTGCGGCCGTGGAAGCTGCCCTCGAATGAGATCAGCTCGACGCGTTTGGGCTGGTTGCGCAGCACAATCTGGTAGCGCCGCGCCAGCTTGAGCGCCGCCTCGTTGGCCTCGGTGCCCGAATTGCAAAAGAAAGCTTTGCCGGCAAACGCTCGCCGCGCCAGCGCCTCGGCCAGGCGGATCTGGGCCTCGATGAAGTAGAGATTCGAGGTGTGATGCAGACGCGAGGCCTGCAGCGCGATAGCCTGGGCCAGGCCAGCGTGGCCGTGGCCCAACACGCAGACCGCAATCCCAGCGGTCATGTCGAGAAAGCGACGCCCATCCACGTCCCACAGGACGCAGCCTTCCCCGCGGCTCATCACCACAGGAGCCCGATTGTAGTTGTTGATGAGCAGCTTTCTGCCCGCGGTCAGTAGTTCTTCACTCAGCGACATGGAGCCGACACAATAGCAAATGTCGCCTAGGTTCGCAGTGTCTACGCTTTCCCGCGCTGGCTGGTGAACGCCGCCGGATCGGCACCCACGGTTTCGTGGTACGCCTCGTCCCAGGCAGAAACCACCGTGGCGTCGAGCACTAGATTGGGACGTACCGAGGTGGGGAGCCAACTGCCGGCACTGATTTCTCCCTCGAGCTGGCCGGGCGCCCAGCCGGCGCAGCCCAGCAGCAGTTTGAAGGTCGCGGGGCCTTCGCCTCGGACCAGCGCCGCGAAGGCCGCCAGCTCGCCGGTGACGCCGACTTCAGATCCGACCGCCATTTCCCCGGGCAGGGGTTGGTCACCGCGGCGGTAGATCAGCCAGCCAGCCGCCGGCGCCACCGGCCCACCCAGACGCACAGGCGAAGCGAACGAGGCGGTCTCCGGAATCTCGCGCCCTTGTGGCAACAACTCGGATGATGCCAATAGCTCGCGCACCGACATCAACTCACGGCCGTTGATCACCCAGCCGAGCGCGCCGTCGCCGCCGGCGCGGCCCAGCAGCACGACACTGTGCTCGAAGTTGGGGTCGTGCAGGGTAGGCGCCGCCAACAGCATGCCTGGGGCCAGGTCGTCTCTCGCGGCGTCTCTCGCCATTGCCATATATATTGGATTCTACGCCAGGGCAGGGCGTGACGGGGCGGAAAGGTTGAGGTCGAAAGTATCCATGGCGGTCGTGG
>PMBY01000030.1:0-1783 GCA_003153875.1 Myxococcales bacterium
GGCAGATGAACACGCCCACGCGCGGCTTCTCGTCGGTGACATCGCGTTCCCAGGGGTACTCTTGCCGCTGGATCAGGTTGCCCCGCACCGCCGCGAGGCCCTCCATGGCCAAGGACGCAGCCCCGGTGGCTTGCGCCACTGACTCGGGAATGTCTTTGGGCTCCTGGAAGGCGCCGGCCACGAAGATGCCAGGACGCGAGGACGTCACGGGGGTCATACGGTCCGTGCGGCAGAAGCCGAACTGGTCGAGCTCCAGTCCGAGGCGCTGGGCCAGTTCCTTGACGCCCGCGTTGGGCCGCAGGCCGGCCGACAGAACCACCAAGTCGAACTCGGGCTTTTGCTCTTCGCCATTGTCGTCGAAATAGCGAATGCGCAGGTTGCGGGTGTCCGGCATCTCGACCAGGCGCGACGGGATGGCGCGGATGAACTTCACCTTCTGTTCGTCGCGCGCGCGGTTCACATACTGATCGAACTCTTTGCCAAAGGCGCGCACGTCCATGCAGAACACGGACACGTCCAAGCCGGGCACGTGCTCGATGGCCACCATGGCTTCCTTGGCAGCGGCCATGCAGCAGATCGACGAGCAGTNNTCGCCGCTGGTCGGGCCGGCGGCGCTGAGCAGGCGCTCGAACTGCACGTTGGACATCACGTTGCTGTAGCGGCCGTGGCCGAATTCGCCGCGCAGAGCGGGATCGAATTCCTCGAAGCCAGGCGTGAGCAGAATGGCGCCCACATTCAGTGTTTCAGTGACCGGCTGCATGTCGTGCACGATGGCGCCTGCGGAGCAGGCCTTCACGCACTGGCCGCACTCGCTGCACAGGCCGCAGGCCAGACAACGCTTGGCCTCGGCCACGGCATCCTCGTAGGTATAGCCCACGTCGATCTCGCTGAAACCGCGCACGCGCTCCTCTGGAGCCGCTTGCTTCATCTTGTGTCGCTCGACATGGGGCGCGTCCGTCTCAGGGGTGGGCGCCAGTTCTTCGGTCTTGCTGGGCGCGACCGCGGGGCCCTTTTCCGCCAAGGTTCCGCGCAGGAAGCTGTCGATGGTGGTGGCCGCGCGGTGGCCTTGCGCCATGGCATCGACCAGCGAGGCCGGTCCCAGCACNNCGAACACGCCGGGGATGCTGGTCGCCAGGGTTTCGCGGTCAGAAACGATGCGACCGCCTGGGCCAGCAGTCAGCGGAGCCATGACCTCGATGCCCTGGCCAATAGTCACGATGACCGTGTCGGCGTCCAGGTTGGTGACCTGCGCGTCGTCGAATTCAGGAGCGAAGCGGCGGTTGTCGTCGAATACGCGCGTGCACGCACGGAACGAAACGCCCGAGACCTTCCCGTTCTGCGCGACAATCTTGGTGGGACCGAGGCTGGGGTGGAAGACCACGCCTTCCTCCAAGGCCTCGTTGGCTTCCCAGGAATGCGCAGGCATCTCCTCGCGCTTTTCCAGGCAGGCCAGATCCACGCTGGTGACACCGGCCAACCGGCGTGCGCAGCGAGCGGCGTCCATGGCCACGTCCCCGCCGCCGATGACCAGAACCTTGGGTCCAATCGTCGGCCTTCGGCCCGCGTTCACTTCGCGCAGGAAAGTCAGGCCCGGCCATACCTCTTTGGAATCCTCGCCCGGGACGCCAAGCTTGCGGCTCACCCATGCGCCGGTGGCCACGAACACGGCGTCGAACTCGCCTGGCGCAGGAGCACCGGGCGCAGGCTTGGCGGCAGTCGCGCGCGGCTTCAACAGTTGCGTGGGATCTGCGACGCGCGTGCTGGTCCTGGCCTCGATGCCCAT
>PMBY01000030.1:1883-2662 GCA_003153875.1 Myxococcales bacterium
TCGTTGCGGTTGCACTTGGTCTCGCAGGGATGCTGGCACACGCGGCCGCACACCGCGGGCAAGGGACAGCGTTCGCGAACCACGTCGTAGGCTTCCTTGATCTTGCCCTGGGCCAGCAGCGCGACGTAGCCCTGCACGTTCACGCCGGCCGGACAAGACGCCTTGCACGGGGCGCGCCCCGCGGCCTTGGAAATTCCGTAGACGTTGGGAATGGCTTGCGGATAGGGACGGAAGATTGCCTTGCGCGTGCCCAGCGCGCGATCGAACTCGCTGGGCAACGACACCGGGCAAGCGATGGAACACTCGCCGCAGGCGTTGCACTTCTTGAGGTCCACGTAGCGCGGCCGCTTGCGGATCTCGACCTGGAAATGCCCTGGCTCGCCGCTGACCTTCTGGATGTCGGCCAGGGTGATGATCTCGACGTTCTTGTTGCGCGCGGCCTCGACCAGTTTGGGCGAAAGCGTACACATGGCGCAGTCGCCAGTGGGGAAGGTCTTGTCGAGCTGGGCCATCCTGCCGCCGATGGCGGGCGAGGTTTCCAGCAAATAGACCTTGAAGCCGGAGTTGGCCAGGTCGAGTGAGGACTGGATGCCGGCGATGCCTGCGCCAGCCACCAATACCGCGCCGACCGGCTCGGCGGATTTTCCGTTGTTTGGCTTTAACTGCTCGCTCATCGTCGTGCCCTAGGCGGGGATGCCTCGGTCCGCCAGCAATTTGCTGGGGCTGACCACCAGGCTGCGCAGCCCGAGTTTCTTGCGGGGGATCCCGAAGGCCAGGCC
>PMBY01000119.1 GCA_003153875.1 Myxococcales bacterium
TGCGCCTGGTGGCCGCGCTCGACGAGCTGGAGGACCACTTCGACCTGGTGATTATCGATTCGGGCGCCGGCATCGGGGACAACGTGCTGTTTTTCGTGGGCATGGCCCAGGAAGTGGTGCTGGTGCTGAGCCCCGAGCCCACCTCGCTGGTGGATGCGTACGCGGTGGTCAAGGTGCTGTCGCAACAGGCGGGCATTCGCAATTTCGCCGTGGTGATCAATCCCGTGGTGGACGAGATGCCAGCGCGGGACATGTTTCAGAAGCTGTCGACTGTCACTGGCCGTTTTCTCACCGCGAAACTGCGCCACCTGGGCTACGTGCCGCGCGACGAGAACGTGCATCGCGCGGTCATGGCACAGAGGCCAGTCGTGGATCTCTTTCCCATGGCGCCTGCCAGCCGCGCCATCGTGGACGTGGCCGCGCGCCTGTTCAGTGAGCCGGCGCCGCAGATCTTGGAAGGCGGCATGAAGATGATGTGGCAGCGCTTGATGAAAGAGGCGGAAGTCCCGCGCTAGGACGATCACCATGCATAGGGCAATTGCTAGCTACGCAAACGGCGGGGCCGCACCCGTCCTGGACGACACGACCGTGCTCGAGCAGTACGGCAGCCTGGTCGAGCGAACGGCGCATCGACTGATCTCCCGCACCGGTCTACGCAGCGCCTACGACGATCTGTGGTCCGCCGGGGCCATTGGCCTCATTGAGGCGGGCCGGCGTTTCGATCCAACCCGGGGTGCTTCCTTTGCCACTTTTGCCGAGCACCGGGTGCGCGGCGCAATGCTGGACGAGCTGCGCCGGCTGGACCACTTGCCGCGACGACTGCGCAACCGCACCGACGATTTGGTCAAGACACGCAAGAAGCTGGCGGGCAGTCTGGGCCGCGAGGCCACAGTAGAAGAGGTGGCAACCGATCTGGGCGTGGAAGTGGAAGAGGCGAGCGACATGGCCGCCCTGCTTGAGCCGCCCCTGCCGCTCGACTCCATCCTGCCCACCCTGGCCGGTGGCGAGGCCACAGACGCGACTGTACTGCGTGCCGAAGCCGTGCGCCGCCTCACTGAAGCGGTGGAGAAGTTGCCCGAGCGCCTGCGCCTGGTGCTGTCATTGCATTACATCGAGGATCTCACCTACCGCGAGATCGCCGGCATCCTCAAAGTGAGCGAGCCGCGCGTGTGCCAATTGCACACTGAAGCCATCGGGCAATTGCGCAAGTTGCTTCCGGACGCGTGACAGAGCGGGTCCAGGGCTTTTCAGCGCGCCTATCAGGCGGAAAAGAGCCGCCCTGTCGGGCCGTCCCGGCGCGCACCGAGGTGTGCCCGCGTGGGGAGGACGGGGTTCTCTGACCAGAAATACCCCCTTCGATTGACCTGTGCACGCGCGAGTAGCTCCGTTGGTAGAGCATCTGCTTCCCAAGTCACTCGCCCCGGATCCTGGGTGATCCGTTTCTGGTGTTATCCTGATCTTCTCGACGGAGAATCGCGAGCGCCGGCACCGGTCGGATCACGCGCTTTCGGCGCTGCCGGCCGCCACCCCGGGGCACCCCCAGGTAGGCCGGGGGGCTCTCGAACTCGCGCATCGTCGCGCGCGGCAAATGCATTTTCAAGAACCCCGGCACCACGCACCGGCCCTGCGGGCCAGCGGGACTTCCTAGGCAGAAAGCGCCGTGCGCCCTACAATTGCGACATGCGGCGGCTGATGATGGCAGTCTTGTCATTGGCTTTGGCCTGCGGTGATATTTCCTCGTCCCCTGGCGGGATGGGAGGCGTCAGTGGGGGCGGAGGGACTGGTGCTATCGGCGGCGTGCCGGACGCCTCCGGTACAGCGCCAGCATGCCTACGCATCAACCAGGCGTGCGGCGGATTGACTACTTGTTGCGCGGGAACGGCGTGCTACTCGGACGGTGCCAACGCCACATGCGCCGCCACATGCGCTGGCGCAGCTGACTGCGCGGGTGGCTGCTGCCTTCCCCTGACAAATGGCGCGAAGGTTTGCTCCACAGCCTCGCCATGCCCCTGCGCCCAGCCCGGTGAACTGTGTGCATCGGAGACGTGCTGTGCTGGCTCAGTCTGCGTCAACAATGGGGCGGTCGCCAGTTGTGCCGCCACCTGCACGGCATCCAGCCAATGCACGAGCGGTTGCTGCGCATCCCTAGCGAGCGGCGGCCAAGCATGTGCGCCGGCCTCCAACTGCCCAACCACGACAGCCAGCCCTTGCTCCAGTTTCGCCGTCTGTCTCAACACGCCCAACGTCTTGAATCCAGCGCCCGCTACCTCGGGGGGATGCGATTCCAGTTACTACCAATCGGAACAGACCAACCTGTGCGCCCTCGCTGGCGGCCTGACCAACAGCCAGGTTGCGGCCTGCCTCAGCGGCTCCCTGTTGTGGTGCAGTGAATGGGCAAACAACGTGACAGCATGCGATACTTACTGCGCGGCGATTGGCGGGTACAACAGCGGCTACCACGTAAAGATGATTGGCGACTACGCCGTTTTCTGCCTGTAGAAGTCGGCCGGGCATGTAGGCGACCACCCCACGGTGGTACAGAATTGGGACATGCACCTGACCGACCTTGACTGCGAAATGCTGGCATTGGCGGACGCCCCCGCCGCCTACCAGGAACCCATCGACGCCGCTTCGCTGGCCTTTGCCCTTCGCATTCATCCTCGCACCGTCCAGCGATGGATCGCCGCCGGCAAGCTCCGCGCGCATCGCAAGGGCAACGTCCGCAGCCGCTGGCGCGTCCTCATGATCGACTGTGAACGCGCCTACTGGGAAGCCGCTGCCCGGAAGGACCACCGCATGATGGTCACCCTCCTGCGAACGGGGTCGGGTCCGAGGACGCGCCCGTGTCGCCCGCGCGAGTAGAATGCTCGCCATGCGTAGCAAGCGGGAAAAGTTCTACTGCTCCGATCTGCTGCTGAGATACGAGCAGGCCACGCGACCAATGGAGAAGCGCCCAGGTCCAAGAGTCCCAAGCAAAGTCCTAAGCGACTGGCTGCCCGTCTTCATCAACAGCCGTCCGAATGCCAGAGTCGAGGATGAAAAGCCCGTGCCCTTTCGATTCCACGAAGCCCAGCGCGAGGAGTGGGTGAAGAAACTCGGCGGGCCGCGAAAAGTCGGCGCGGCTTGTGCCACTCTGCACGCCAAGGCGCGAATTCGGGTAGAGGCGCTCTCCGCTCTCTATGTTCTCGCACCCGACGTTGACAGCAAGATTTCCGGCGGAACGAGCAGAGTGTTCACTCGTGACCGTATCAAAGAGCGACGGCTACTCGACCAAGCCGTCTCGGCGCTTGAGAAGCTACGCGAAGTTGGGATTCCCGCGGCGACCCTGTCCTCGGTTGCAGAGCACCTCTATCCGCTGATCTGGAAGCACATGCTGACCTACACCGCGTTCGGGCAGGGCAGCGCGAGTGTTAAGAGCGCGCTTCGAGCGCATCTTCTCTCCTGCGGCCTGACTCCCCCCCAAATCGCAATCCTGGAAGTCGCGTGGGTCGCCAACGTCATCGAATGCAATCCATCACACCAGCGGCTGGACCGGAATGTGGTGGTTGAGTACCGCACCGCGAGGAGGGAGATAAAGGACATCCGACCTCGTCCTTTCCCGTTCCAAGACGATTCCGAGATCACTCGTTTCGTGGCCGCCTGGGCGGGCCGGTAGAAACGCAAGGCGGAATTTCTCGCAGGGGCGGACAGAGTTGCCGCCTCGCGGAGCCCTGGTGCCCGCGGTTATATCGGGTGCATGAAATGCAACCGGGGTACAACGATGCAAGGGAAGGCACGAATCGAACCAATCGCAACCAACGTTCGGGCGGCAGCAGAGAAGCTGGGCGTTTCCCGACGAATCGTCTATCTGCTGGCGAAGCGAGGGGAGATCCAGTCTTTCCGCATCGGGCGGCGCGTTCTGATTTTGATTCATGGGCTGGAACGGTTCATCGCGCGGAACATCCACGACTCGCAGGATGGCCGGTCGTGAACCGTCGAACCCGCACTCCCCTTCCCCTGTCGGCGAACGAGGCAGCGTTTCGCGAGGCGATGGCCGCCCGCGGGTTGGTCCCGCGGGGCAACTTGATAGCCGACGGGAAGATCCACCGATGCGACGTCGAGGGTAAGCAGAGCAAGGGGGATGGCTCTAGCGCCGGGTGTTCTTGGCCCTGCCCGAACCCTACAGCGTGGCGTTTGCCGTGGGCGCGCTGGCCGGCTTGCGGACGGGTGAAGTGCTGGGACTGGACTGGCGGGACGTGGACCCGGCCAACCGTAGAATCCATGTTCGCCCGCAAGTGCAGGACAACCGGATCGGCCCGCTCAAGGACGAAGAAAGCCGCGTGGTGCCGCTGGCGAAGACGCTGGCGCGACATGGGGAAATTGGGGTGTGTAGGTGCGTGTGGTTTGCAGAACATGTGTTATCAGCCATTTTGCAGATGCGATTCGGTGAAGGCAAAATGGTGCTTGTTCCGCCTATGCACCATGGAGACATGGAGAAAACCCGGCTTGTTTCTCCGACGCACCGGATTTCCTCGTCGGTCCGCAGGTAGTGACCCACGCCGGGTCCGGATGGACCGTTCCGGTGTCTCGTGCGATTCTTCGTTCCAGCAAACCCTATTTAGTCGGGCAGACCGATGAAGCCTCGTTTTGAGCAAGCGTATCTTCACGAGATCGTCCTGCAAGCGGAATACGTGGTTCTTTCGGCTCAGCAGGTGAACCGGGTCTTGCAGGAAGAAGCGGATTCTGCCCTTGTGTTTCGAGAGTTGTACGCTCTTGTTGCTAACGTGGCGGGAGTGTCTCGGATTCTCTGGCCACCGTGGATTCGCGACCCGGACAAGAGAAGGACTGCCGAAATCCGTGGGGAGCACCTTCGGCAGGCTCTAGGAATTGTCGACAACCACCCGTTGCGGTCGCGCGCTCTGCGAGACCATTTGGAGCATTTCGATGAACGTCTCGACCAATGGTCCCAGGAGACCGGCCATGGTGGAATTGTCGACCTCCACATTGGTCCGACCTCCGTTATTGGTGGTGACGCCATCGCGCGCGGAGATTTTTTGCGGGTCTACCAGCCAGAACGGAAGGTGTTCACGTTCAGGGGAGACGAGTTCGACATTCAGCAGCTCGTCACAGCCGCTGTAGCGGTCAAGGGGTTGGCAATCGCACGAATCACGGCTCTGCACGCCACTGCCCTGCTCGACGGGCCTGACGGTACCGCCGCAGGGACATTGTAGTGGAATCCACCGGCCGATTCGTGCGGGGCCCTGCGGGCTATCGGCAGAACGTCGGACCTAGATAGAACCTCCCCGATTCGGCGCGCCAGCGCGGCCGGCGTGCGTGTCCGACGTCACTGGTTCCTGCCCCTTGCGCTTCTCGAAAGCGTCCATCCACTGACGACAGCGCGTCTGCGTGGCTGACAACTCGGCGGGCGAGAGTTTGGCGGCTGCCCCGTCCCGGAGATTAGCAAAGGAGTCTTCCTTCACGTCCTTGTTGATGGCGGCAGCAAGGTTCGCCCAGAAGTAAGCCTCTCTGTAGTCCAGTGGTACGCCGAGGCCGGTGAAGTAGGCGCGGCCGAGGTTGTGCTGCCCTGAAGCATTCCCTTGGTCAGCAGCCTTCCTGAACAAGTGCGCGGCTTCTGCGTAGTCCTGCGGCACCCCCTTCCCTCCGAAGTAGGCGCGGCCGAGGCTAGACTGCGCCGAGGCGTTCCCTTGGTCAGCAGCCTTCCTGAACAAGCGCGCGGCTTCTGCGTAGTCCTGCGGGACGCCTACGCCGTTGTCGTAGGCGCGGCCGAGGCTGGCCTGTGCGTTGGCGTCCCCGTGGTCGGCGGCCTTCCTGTACAAGCGTGCGCCCTCTGCGTGGTCC
>PMBY01000412.1 GCA_003153875.1 Myxococcales bacterium
CGAACTTGCCCAGCAGGCGGTTGTCGTTGGCCATGGGCCGCTCGCCCTGGAACACCTTGACCTCGACCGAAGTCTGGTTGTCAGCCGCGGTGGAGAACGTCTCGGATTTCTTGGTGGGAATCGTGGTGTTGCGTGGGATGAGGACCGTCATCACGCTGCCCAGGGTCTCGATGCCCAGCGACAGGGGTGTGACGTCGAGCAGGAGCATGTCCTTGACCTCGCCGGACAACACGCCCGCCTGGACCGCCGCGCCCAGGGCCACGACCTCGTCGGGGTTCACGCCCTTGTGGGGTTCCTTGCCGAAGAAATCCTTGACCACCTGCTGCACGCGCGGGATGCGGGTGGAGCCGCCCACCAGCACCACCTCGTTGATGTCCGAAGTCTTCTTGCCTGCGTCGGACAGCGCCTTCTTGGTCGGCTCGACGGTGCGCTGGATGAGATCCTCGATCATCTGTTCCAGTTTGGCGCGCGTCAGGCGCATCTGCAGGTGCTTGGGGCCGGCGGCATCCGCCGTCAGGAAGGGCAAATTGATTTCAGTTTCCATCACCTGGGACAATTCGATCTTCGCCTTTTCCGCTGCCTCGCGCAGGCGCTGCAGGACCATCTTGTCCTTGGACACGTCGATGCCCTGGTCTTTTCTGAACTCGGCGATCAGCCAATCCATGATGCGCACGTCGATGTCGTCGCCGCCCAGGTGGGTGTCGCCGTTGGTCGACACCACCTCGACTACGTTCTCGCCAACTTCCAGGATGGAAATGTCGAAGGTCCCGCCGCCGAAGTCGTACACGGCGATGAGTTCGTCCTTCTTCTTGTCGAGGCCGTAGGCCAGCGCCGCAGCGGTCGGTTCGTTGACGATACGTTTGACTTCGAGCCCGGCGATACGGCCCGCATCCTTGGTCGCCTGGCGNNGGCCGGAACCGTGATCACCGCGTCGATGATCTTCTCACCCAGGAAGTCCTCGGCCGCCTTCTTGAGCTTTTGCAGAATCTTGGCCGAAACTTCGGGCGGCGTGACCTTCTTGCCGCGAATCTCGAACACGACCTCGCCGCTGGCGCCGCGCGCGGTCTTGAACGGCACGCGGTGCTCGTCCTCGTCCGCCTCTTCGTAGCGGCGGCCCATGAAACGCTTGGCCGAGAACACGGTGTTCTCGGGATTGGTGATGGCTTGACGGCGCGCGATTTGCCCAACCAGGACTTCGCCCTTGTCGTCCCACCCGACCACGGATGGGGTCAGACGAGCGCCCTCCTCGTTGGTGATGACCTTGGGTTCCTTGCCTTCCATGATGGCTACCACCGAGTTCGTGGTTCCGAGGTCGATTCCGATGATCTTGCCCATTTGCGTGTCCTTTTCGTGGGATAGAGATTGTGTCCGAAGCCGGGGCGTACAGTAAGCACCGCCCTTTCACGCGTCAAGGAGCGGATATTCGGTCTTGGGGTTCTGCAGAAAATGCGCCCGTCGCCGCAGGTCCACCAGTTTTGCGCTTGCGTGACTCCGGGTATTCCCGAATCAAGATCGCAGATCTATCGCCTTGAGCAGCAACGACGGGAGACGAACCGTTCGGTCCTCTACGCAGAAGGTGGAACCGGAGGTGGCGGTGTCGATGGCGCCGGGGTCACGGCGCTCGACATCGTGCCTTGCAGCTTGGGCATCTCGGTCAGCACGAAAGGTAGAAGCTCGTCCATACGCTTGACGAAGATGATCTCGATCTCCTTGCGCGGCTGCTCGGGGATGTCGATGATGTCCTTGCGGTTGCGCTCGGGCATGACGACGCGCTTGATGCCCGCACGGTGCGCGGCCAGGAACTTCTCCTTGATTCCGCCCACCGGTAGAATCAGCCCCCGCAGCGTGATCTCACCGGTCATGGCCACGTCGCT
The DNA here is from genome assembly GCA_003153875.1 of Myxococcales bacterium. The sequence continues at coordinate 1,875 of PMBY01000412.1, forward strand.
GCGTACCGGTTTTCCGGTCAGTAGCGAAACCATGGCTATGAACATGGTGACTCCGGCGGACGGGCCGTCCTTGGGAATGGCCCCAGCCGGGATGTGCACGTGGATATCGCTGCGCTCGAGGAAGGTTTCTTCGAGCCCCAGCCAGCGAGCGCGGGCTCGGATGAATGACAGCGCCGCTTGCGCCGACTCCTTCATCACATCGCCCAGTTGGCCGGTCAGCACCAGATTGCCCTTGCCGTTCATGCGGGTCGCCTCGATGAACAGGATGTCGCCGCCCACCGGCGTCCAAGCCAGGCCGGTGGCGACGCCCGCCTCAGCGGTCCGCTCGGCCACCTCGGGCAGGTACTTCTGCGGGCCCAGGAAATCGGGCACGCGAGCCATGGTGATGGTTTCCTTCTCTGAGGCCTTTTCTTCCGCCACCAGCACGGCTACCGCGCGAATAACATTGGCCAGTTCGCGCTCGAGGTTGCGCACACCCGCCTCGCGCGTGTAGCTGTCGATGACCTCGACCACCGCGGTATCCTCGAAGACCACGCGCTCACCGCCCAAGCCGTGCTCGTCGAGTTGCTTCTTGATGAGGAACTGCTTGGCAATGTTCAGCTTCTCTTCGCTGGTGTAGCCCGGAATCTCCAGCACCTCGAGGCGATCGCGCAACGCCGGCGGCACCGGGTCGAGAATGTTAGCCGTGGCGATGAACATGACCTTGGACAGATCGAACGGCACCTCTAGATAGTGGTCCGAGAAGGCATGGTTCTGCTCCGGGTCCAAGACTTCCAACAAGGCCGCGGCCGGATCCCCGCGGAAGTCGTGCCCCAGTTTGTCGATCTCGTCGAGCATGAACACCGGGTTGTTCGATCCCGCCTTCTTCATGCCTTGCACGATTCGCCCGGGCAGCGACCCGACGTAGGTGCGGCG
>PMBY01000075.1:0-3159 GCA_003153875.1 Myxococcales bacterium
GGCCCCTGTTCCAGTCAGGGCAAGAACTCCTGCATGAATTCGTCAAGTTTCGGTCAACCGGTCGTCCCCAGGTCCGGTTTCGAACGTTTTCGCTCCACGAACGCCGTCAGATTCTTCAGGGAATCCAAATTCTCAGGCAGCATTTCGCTGTCACCCACCACGATCCCGAACTTCTCCTCTAGAAAAGTGACGACCTCCAGCACACCCGTCGAGTCGACAATGCCCTGATCCAAAAACGAGGCGTCCTCAGCGAGTCTTGCGGGGTCGGCCACGTAGAAATTGGTTGTGATGAACTTTCTAATTTCCTCTGTGGTATTCATTCCTAAAATCGCTTTCTGGCGCTGGTAGCTCGGGGCTGGCCCTATTCGTTCACAGCAATACCGATTGCATCATAGCATGGTCGCTACGTGAGCCCCGTCTTCTTGATCTTTCCCGTGGTCGTCTTTGGAAGATCGTCCACGAACACCACATGCTTGGGAACCATGAAATTCTCCAGACGTCGCTGGCATTCGCGAATGATGTCCTTGTCCGACATGCTGACTCCTTTCTCAAGCACCACGTAGGCTTTGACGGCTTGGCCCAAGACCTCGTCCGGCACGCCGATGACCGCGGCTTCCTTCACGCCTGGGATGTTCATCAGGGCGTTTTCGACTTCCTTGGGCGCCACCTTTTCGCCGCGCGACTTGATGATGTCGTCCATTCTGCCCACGAAGTACAAGAAGCCGTCCTCGTCCAACCGCGCGTAGTCGCCGGTGTACAGCACGAATTCTCCCGGCAAGGGCCCCGGCCGCAATTTCTTGGCGCTGGCCTCCGGCTTGTCCCAGTAGCCTTTCATGACCGTGGCGCCACGGATCACCAATTGACCGACCTGATTCGGGCCGAGTTTTCGGTCGTCCTCGCCCACAATCCACAACTCCGTGTTGGGAATCGCGATGCCCACGCTGGTTGGCTTGTCCTTGATGTACTTGGGCGGCAGATACGTGCAGCGCTTGCACTCGGTCAGGCCATACATCGAGTAGATCGCAGCGTGAGGAAACAACTCGCTGAGCATGGTGATGTGCTTGACCGGCAGCGCGGCTGCGGTGTTGGTCACGTAGCGAATCTTCGAAAAGTCGTACTGTGTCAGGGTCTTCATCTCGGCCAGCATCGCGAAAATCGTGGGGACACCAGGAAAGCCGGTGACGCCTTCCTCAATGAGCACCTTGAGCACTTGCGCAGGATAGGTGAAGCTGCGTTCCAGCACCAAGCGCGCGCCCACGCGAAAGGCCATGATCATCTGGTACAGGCTGTAGTCAAAAGACATGGGCAACACGCTGAGGATCACGTCGTCCTCGACGTTTTCCAGATACGCGGTGATGGAAGTCGCAGCCGTCAGCATGTTGCGATGGGTGAGCATCACGCCCTTGGGATCGCCGGTGCTGCCTGATGTGTACACAATGGCCGCCAAGTCGACGTCGATGTTGCGCCGAACGGGCGGGGCCGCGCGCGACTCGCCTGATAGAACCTCGTCCCAAGCGGCGACGCCGGGCAAGTCCCGCGTGCGGCTTTGGTCCACAGTTCCGGAGATGATGACAGTCTTGAGATGGGCCGATTGTGCGGCCGCTTCCGCGAAGACGGGCGTGATGTGGCCGTCGCTGATCAAAGCGACCGCGCGACAGTCGTTGAGCAAGTAGGCGAGCTTGTACGCCTTGGTTAGCGGGTTCACGATGGTGATTACCGCGTTCGCCTTGAGCGTGGCCCAAAACGACACGACGGTCTCGACGGTGTTGTCGGCGAAAACCACCACGCGGTCGCCACGCTCGACGCCACGGCGCACGAGCGCGTGCGCGAGCGCGTTGGAGCGTGAGTCGAGCTCGGCGTAGGAAATGCGCTGTTGTTGGCAGACGAGCGCGATCTTTTCTGGCAGCCTGCGCGCGGAATCGATCAAGTAGTCGTGGAGTAGGGGGACGGCGTGATTCATAGGTGCCTCAAGGCAAGCGATCGACGCGGGTCGAGAATTCGGTGATTGGCCGAGGTGGCCGATACGTTTGCACGAACTGGCGATACAAGAGTTGAGTCGAGAGCACGCCCACGACCGCCATATTGTCAGCGTTGGAGAACTGTGAACCTTGCCGGCCGTGACACTTGTGCAAGAGCTGCGCAACGGCTTTCGGACTAAAGACTCCCGCCGCGGTCAGACTGTCCGGGGACGTTACATCGCCCACCCACGCGGGGGCGTCGGCCGCCACGAAGCAGGCCGCATCCGGGGCGCGATAGGGCTGTTTCTTGCGCGTAAGAATCGCCTCTGGAACGATACCTCGGCCGATTCGTTTCAGGATGTACTTCTCGTCGAACACTTTCAGCTTGTACGAATCCGGCAACGACGACGCCAAGCGCATGACCTCGGCGTCCAAGAACGGGAAACGCCCCTCCACCGAGTGGGCCATCAACATGCGGTCGCCCTGCGATGACAAGATATATCCAGGCAGCAGCGTGCGGATTTCGAGATACTGATCCTGCGCGAGAGAAGACCAACTCGAAAAGTCGCGCGGCAGCCGGGCCAGCAGTTGGTCGACCACGGAAATGCCCTGGGTGAGCTGCTGCTGACGCTCGGAGAACAAGCGTTTGAGCGCCGCCGCGCCCTGCCANNGGCTGGCGCGCCCAGAAGCGGCGAACCTTGGCCTCGCGAAAAATATCGTATCCGGCAAACATTTCGTCCGCCCCCTCGCCGGTCAGCACGACCTTGATTCCCGCGGAGCGCACGAGGCGCGACAGCAGAAACATCGGGGCGGGTGCCGTGCGCAGGATGGGACGCTCGCTGTGTTCGATGACATCGGGAAACACCTCGGCGATCTCGCGTTGCGAGACCACGACCTCGGCGTGGTCGCTGCCGATAAACTTCTGCATCTCGCGCTGAAAACCCGTCTCGTCAAACTCGGCGTCCTCGAAGCGCAGCGAAAAAGTGCGAAAGCGTTCGCCCTTGGCGCGCAGGCCGAGGGCTGCGACCAGGGAGCTGTCGAGCCCACCGGACAGGTAGCTGCCTACGGGCACGTCGGCGCGCAACATGCGCAGGTTTGTGGCGTTCTGGAGGGCTTGCAGCACCTCCGTTTCCGCCTCTTCGATGGTGCCAGAAAAACTGTCCTGCTCACCTGCCGGGAAGCTCGGTTCCCAGAAGGCGTG
>PMBY01000075.1:3176-5234 GCA_003153875.1 Myxococcales bacterium
TGCTCCATGAAGAAGAGCGGCCGCACGCCCACCCGGTCGCGGACCAGCGTCAACGTCCTGGTTTCACTGTGCCAGAGCGCGATCGCGTACTGGCCGTTGAAGCGATTAAACGCCCGCTCGCCCCACGCCTCAAATGCGTGAACGATGACCTCCGTGTCACTTTGCGTACGAAACACGTGGCCGAGCGCGAGCAACTCGGCTCGCAGTTCCACGTAGTTGAAGATCTCGCCGTTGAAAACCACCCACAAGCTGCCGTTCTCGTTGCAAAGTGGTTGCTGGCCGGTGGAGAGGTCGATGATCGAGAGTCGGGCGTGCGCCAACCCTACGTTGCTGTCGCGATACACGCCGAATTCGTCAGGGCCGCGGTGGCGCAGCGAAGCCGCCATGGCGCCCAGCTGCTCGACGCTGGGCGGGGCGGCTTGCCGTGACAGTATTCCCGCTATTCCGCACACGTGGTCCGCCTAGCGTTCAGGTCCTTCAGGATGGATTGGAGACCGAAACTGTCCGCTATACTTTTTCATAGTTTACCACCGGCAACGAGCTTCGCTGTCGGACACTAGACCTCGGGCACAGGCTGAACCAGCAGTGGGCGCGCGTGTAGATAAGATGTGGTTCGTCGCTTTTGCACGATGTCCTTGAAGACGCGATCGACCTGCTCGACTTTCAGACCAAGCGCGCGCGCAACCTCCGCGCTTGGAATGCCATGGTTGTATGCGTACAGGCAGAGATCCATGCGATCGTAGGGCAGGGCAAAGTAGAATTCCTCCTGCGTCTGTGGCATCGAGAACGTATCCGTTGTGGGAGGCCGGCCGCGGATTTCATCAGGGACGCCAAGCTGTTCGGCGAGTGCGTAGACCTGAGTCTTGTACAAGTGGGCAATCGGCTTGACGTCGGCCGCACCGTCGCCCTGCTTGACGAAGAATCCTTGGTCGTACTCAAGGCGGTTGGGTGTACCAGCCACCGCGTAGTGGAGCCGATCGGCGTGATAGTATTCCGTCAACTTGCGTACGCGCTGCTTGTAGTTCGTGGCCGCGACGAGCTGAAGATAGGCGTCGGGTGGCATGCGCGACGTCGTTTCCGTGCCATCGGGGGCCTGGGTGGTGAGAAGGAAAACATTGATCCGGTCGCTGTCGATGACCGATGGCAACGTGAGCTTGCACTTCCACCCCTCACCGTAGGTCGGCACAACCTTGCGAATGGCCTCGGTCTGCCGGTCGTAGCAACCCAGCGCCTTCAGGCCGGGGCCGATATTTTCGAGGACCGTTTGAATGCCCAGATGGTCCGCGAGCAGCTTTCCGAGGCGCAGGGCATCATCAGAGCTATCACGTTCAGGCATGAAAACTCCCAGCACGCGTTCCTTGCCGAGCGCCCGAGTCGCCAAGGCAGCGACCACTGAGCTGTCGATGCCTCCCGACAGACCGACCACAACGCCACGGCGCTTGAGCGTGCCCATCACTTGCGCCCGGATCGCTTCGGCGATTTGCGCGGCGACCGCCCCCGCGTCGATGGCTAGTGCATCTCTGGAGAACATGTCATTTCCATCCAATCTCGCCTGAACATGGCACCTATCTATCATCGGGTGCCAGGCGCGGCAAGGGTGCGGCAAGGCGGGGACTGTGAGATCGTCTCGCCGGCAGGTACCATCTCGATAGCTTTGGCTCATCCCGCGTTCCTGCTACAGGTGATGCCGCCGTGCTAGAGTCAACGGGTGTCCGAAAGCTCCCCTGAAGACCGGGGTCTACGCGCAATCATCGAGGCCTACGACGCGGCCTGGAATCAGCACGCCTTGGAGGCGATCGTTGCCTGCCACACAGTCGATTCGGTGTTTGAGAGTCACACAACGGCCGAGATCGCGACTGGCCACGATGCCATTCGGCGCATGATCGCGCGTTACTTCCGGACATTCCCCGATCTGGCGTTCACCATTCGGCGCATGTACGCGCGTCCTGGCTTGGTCGTGCAGGAGTGGACGGCGCAGGCTACGCACACGGTCCCCATTCTCACACGCCAAGGCCTTGCCGCTCCAACTGGCAGGGTATTGACTTGGAGCGGAGTGGA
>PMBY01000238.1:0-5192 GCA_003153875.1 Myxococcales bacterium
GCCTGGTGGAACTCCGGCTGTCCGGGGTCCTTCTTCGTCACCAAATCGATCACTCTCTGCGCGTAGGACATGTTGCCTCCTGTTGTATGGACCGCTCTTCGCGAGCGGCAGATCGGAGATTAATGCCACATATGCTTATGGTTAATTCCGCGTAACATGCAGTTAAATCCCAGTTAATTTCATGTAACCACAATGTTTCCATGAGGACGCGCAGCGCTACAAAAGATAACCAAGCTAAATTACTAGTGTTATAACCGCTTTAGCGCTATCGGCCACAAGTCACAAACTGCGCAAATCAGTGCTTTTCGGTGATTGATGTTACCGATGTTGATGCCTACACCACGACACAACGTAACTGTTTGGATCACGCTTGTCACGTGGCCCAGTCGGATTCCTCCGACGTCCTTCCTGTGAGACGATCATGAACCGTACGCACCGTGGTTGCGGCACTCTGATCATGAGATGTTGCGTGGGCGGGAACCAGTCCGCGCCTTTCAGGTGTCAAGGCATTGGCCGCCTTGACCCGCAATGTTATGTTATGGGACGAGCCTCCACATGACTTCGACTCTCGCACCGTCCGCTTCCGAGATCGCCGCGCACGCCGCGGAGAGCGAACGGCTGCGACTGGCCGCCCTGAGCGCCTGGGTTCGACTGCTGGCAGCCTTCGCTTTCTTGGGACTTGGCCTGCTTTGTTGGATCCTGTCTCCTCTGCTAGCTTGGCGCGACCAGCTAGTTGCTTTGACAGTGTACGCGGCCCTGGTCGCGATCTTGTTCGCCCTTCGCCACCGCATAGTGGTGACCCGGATTGCTTTGCTTCCAGTCGCGCTGGACCTGTCCGCGGCCTATGTGGTCCTGCACGCAACCATCGCCGTCTATGGAGAAGCCGGCCAGGTCGTGGCCGGCCTGGGCCTAGGAGTATTCGTCCTCGTCGTGGCCTTTGACGGGCTTTCTCTGCAGAGACGCTTCGCCATTGGTGCCACCATCATCGCGATGGCCGAAGAGACCCTCCTGCTTCAGCAGGCCGGCGTTTGGCCTAGGCACATGCTGTTCGCCGGCTGCGTACTCGGTCTCGCCGCGGGAGTCGGCATCATCGTCTTCGAACGAACCAGACGGCTGGTCCACCAGACGGCCGGAATTGAGGCGGCTCGGCATCAGCTCGCAGACACGCGCGCCCAATACGATCAGCTTGCAGGCCTGCAAAGGGACAAGGACAGCCTGGTCCAGCTCATCGTGCATGACATGCGGGGCCCTCTCAGCGCGGCCATCCTGTCGCTCGAGTTCCTTTCACGGGAACTCAAGCGCCAGCGGGCCACGCGGGACATGCTGGAAGCCAGTGAGGACGCCCTCACTTCGTCGACCAACGTGGCCAACATGATCACGCAGATCTTGGACACGACCAAGTTGGAAGAGGGACGCATCACGCTCAACCTTGTGCCCATTCCGGTGCGGGAGCTACTCGATCCCGCGCGCCAGCAGGTGCTCTCGCGTGCCCAAAGTAAGTCGATCACAGTCGACGTGGACGCACCTGACAACCTGTTCGTGGCCGCTGACCGGCGCCTCTTCCCGCGGCTTCTCGACAACCTCCTGTCCAACGCCCTCCGCTATTCCCCCAGTGGGGGACGCATCCTGTTGGTGGCGACCGAGAGTGGGGGAGAGGTCGTGCTGTCGGTCCACAATACCGGTGACGTCATCCCGATCCCCGATCGGGAGAAGATCTTCGCCAAATTCCAGCAGGGCGAGACCGAGACCCACCGCATGTTCGGCTGGGGCCTGGGCCTGTACTTCTGCCGTCTGGTCGTCGAGGCCCACAGCGGCCGCATTGCCGTCGAGGATGTAGTCGGCTGGCCCACCTCCTTCGTCATCCGCTTGCCGGCCAGCATGCCGTCACCGGAGTAGAGATCAAAGGTGCACCATTTTGCACCGGCAGGCATCAAATCTGCGGGACAGTCTCATCCCGACATGCCCCGCCCAACCCGCACAAAGGAAACGCTCATGAGACCACTTCGGCTGTTGGCACCCACCGTGAGTTTCTTGGTTCTCTCGCCGTCCCTGTCTCTGGCCAGCACCTGGGACGTGGACCCGGCCCACTCGACCGTGGAATTCAGTGTCCGCCACATGATGGTCACCACCGTCAAGGGCCAGTTCCAGAAGGTCACAGGTACGGTGGTGTTGGACGAAAAGGATGCAACCAAGTCCACCGTGGAGGTGAGCATCGAAACCGCTTCCATCGATACGCGCGAGCCCAAGCGCGATGCCCATCTGAAGTCTGCCGACTTCTTCGACGCAGCCAAGTTCCCCGCGCTCACCTTCAAATCGACCAAGATCGAGAAGGCGGGCAGGGGCAAGTTCAAGGTCACGGGAGATCTCACCATGCATGGAGTGACCAAGCCGGTGGTGCTCGTGGTCGAGGGACCGTCGGCCTCCATCAAGGATCCCTACGGCCGAATCGTCAGGGGCGTGATGGCGACGGGCAGGCTGGATCGCAAAGAGTGGGGCATGACATGGAACAAGGCGCTCGATACCGGCGGCATGGTGGTCAGCGACGAGGTCAAGCTCGAAATCAATGCCGAGCTCGCCGAAAGGGCGGCCACTCCACCCGTAGCTGCACAGGCTGAAAAACCCGCCGCGGCCACGGCCGAGAAGTCTGCGGCCGCCGGCGCCAAAGCGCCGCCGCCAGCGCCAGCCAAACCCGGCAAATAGCCGCACGGTCACAAGAGGAGTAACTGGAACCCTGCGCTGGCCGTTGTTTCTGTTCGCGTACACCTCGGCGCTGGCTTGGCTGGTCAGCTTTTCCGTGTATCAGACGGGACGCGTCCTCGGTCTGTGAGACGACCGTGCCTGCCGACGCAGCGCCGGTGACGAAAATCTCGTATCATGGAAGGTCACGCGAGGTGATTCATGCGTCAACCAGGCGTGCGTGAGCCAGCCATTCCAACCGCCGTCGTGAACGCGCGTGGCCGCGCGCGCATCGTTTCAGGGCATCCCTGGGTCTACCGACAGGACGTGATCTCCGGGCCCGCAACTGATGCGCGCCAAGGCGGGCCGGCTCTGGTGGCTGTGCTCGACGAACGACGACGGACGCTCGCCAGCGCGACTTGGGCCACTCTGTCTCCGGTCGCCCTGCGCGTGTTTGAACGGCGCAGCGAGAGCGCTCCCCTGCCCGAGCTGATGGCTTTGGTGACCGAGCGCTTGCAAGCCGCGCTTGCCTGGCGCCAGCGACTCGCCTTGGATCGCGATGCCTTGCGCCTGGTTCATGGTGAGGCTGATGGCCTGCCCGGTCTCTTCGTCGACCGCTACGCCGATGCGGCGGTCATGCAGACGACGTCCGTGGCCATGGATGCGGCCCGGCCGGCGCTGGCGACTCTGCTGCAACAGCTCCTCGGCGTGCGCGTGGTGGTAGTGCGCGACGATGGATCGGCGCGCGACTTCGAAGGCCTGCCGCGCGTTCGCGAAATCGCAGCCGGCGCTGGTGCGACCGAGGTGGTCTACCGGCTGGGCGAGAATCGCCTGCAGGCCGACCTGCTGACCGACAGCAAGACCGGCGGCTTTCTCGATCAGGCGGACAACCATGCCGTGGTGGCTGCGCTGGCGCCGCCCGAGGCTCGCTGCCTGGACGCCTTCACCTACCACGGCGGCTTTGCGCTGGCCCTGGCGCGACGGAAAGGCCCGGTGTTCGCCAGCGACGAGGACGCGCAAGCGGTGGCGCGTGCCCAGGCCAACGCCGCCCGCAACCACCTGCCCAACCTAGAGGTGCGCCAGGCGAACGCTTTTGAGCTTCTGCGCACCCTGGAAGCGGACAAGCAACGCTTCGACGTCGTGGTCCTGGACCCGCCGGCTCTGGCCAAGCGCCAAGCCGGCGACCATGCTGCCCTCCGCGCCTACCAGGAACTCATCCTGCGCGGCCTGCGCCTGACCAAGCCGGGCGGTCTGACCGTACCCTGTTCCTGCTCGGGCCGTGTGTCGCGCGCGCAGTTTGACGAGCTGGTGTCAGCAGCCGCAGCCCAGAGCGGCCGCTCGACGCAGATCCTCGAACGTCGCGGCGCCGGGCGCGATCACCCGGAGCTGGCCGGCGTGCCGGAGACTGGGCATCTCAAGTGTTGGATCCTTCGCGTGCTGTGATAAGCCTTTGCGATGACCTTCTTGACTGCCTTCGTAACCGTGTTGCTGGCTGAGCTGGGCGACAAGACCCAGCTTGCGACCCTGGCGCTGGCGGCCGGAGGCCATGCCCGCTGGCTGGTCTTCCTGGGCGCAGCGCTGGCGCTGGTTGCTTCTTCCGCCGTGGCCGTGCTGGTGGGCGGCGCCCTCGGACAAGTCGTGCCCGCGGTCTGGCTGCGCCGGGGCGCCGGCGCGTTGATGATTGGGCTCGGCGCCCTGTACATCCTGCAGGCGAACTAGCCCAGGAATCTATTAGAAAAACACGCGCACGCCCAGGCGGCCCGCGATGGGAGCCTGGTAGGAAGTCGGCATGAGGAAGTTGGGGTTCTTGATGGCAGGCACGAGATTGCCATTCGCGTCTGAGATAGTGAGATTCTTGAGGTCCGCCTTACTCCCGCCGCTGATCGGCGTGACGACCTCTGAGGTGTAGATCTGATCCTGTGTCAGCACCGTGTGCTGATTGAACAGGTTGAAGACGTCCAGAAAAGCCTCGGCCGACAGCTTGCCGGGCAGGCTACGCCGATACGCCAGGTGCAAGTCGAAGCGCGTGACGAATGGCGTTCGGCCTATGGATCCACGCGGGAGGATGAAGGAATCGTTGTCTCCCGGACCCTGGAAGCTCCCCAGGGCGTTGAGCGGTTGGCCTGAACGGCCGACGAACCCCAAGCCAGCGGTCAGGCTCGCGTGGGCCAAGGGTCGGGTGTAGTAGCCGTCGAGGCGAATCAGGTGCGGGCGATCGTTGGGCAAGGGCCCGCTGCGGTTCACCATGATCCCAAGCACGTCGTATTGCGTGCTCTGGTTGGGATTGCGCTGGTCGTTATCAGCACTGTATAGGCCGACGTAGTTGCCGCGCAGCCGTGACCAGGTGTACGAACCAGCAAAAAACCAGCGGCGCGCAAAGCGCTTGTTCGCCGTGAGCTGCACCGCCTGGTAGGTCCGCGTGGCTCCCGCTGGGTTGACCAGCAAAGTTGGGCCGCTGCTGGGATTGGGATTGTTCGGATCGTACGTGTCTTCGATGGCGCGGCCGAGCCAGCGGT
>PMBY01000238.1:5280-12937 GCA_003153875.1 Myxococcales bacterium
CCCACCCGCGGCGCGATGTTGTCGGTGATGGAAAGCGCATTGTTGCCGCGATAATCTTCTAGATTCTGTGTCTCCCAACGCACGCCCAGGTTGACCGTCAGGTTGGAAAATGGCGAGTAGCTCTCCTGTAGGAATAGGGCCGTGTTGAACTGCCGGGTGGTAGCCTGGATCGAATCCTGGTAGTACTTGCTCAACAGATCGGGGTCGGGGCCCAGCTGCGAAATCTGCATCCCCTCCGGCAGCCGAAACATGGACAGGTAGTAGGTGTTGCCCCCGAGCATCGTGATCGCCGCGCGCTCGCCGTCCGGCCCAGAATTCCAGACCTTGTCATGATATTGGACAAGCTCGCCATCAAAGCCGTACTTGAGCTCGTGCAGACCGCCGCCGTGAAAGATGTTGGTGCTCTTGAGCTGTCCCGCCAGGCGGAAGGCATCCGTGTCGTACATCGTGCCGTATCCGCCCGACTGGTAGCCTCCCAGCGGACAGCTCTGGAACCCGGTGGTGTTGTCTGCACACTGGTTCGCCACGTTGGGATTGAACTGCGCCAGCGAAGGCGGGGTGTCCCAGGTGACGCTTCTGAGCTGCTCCATGTCCTGGAAGGGCGAGCGACGGTCGTATTGTTCGATGTGCATGCCCANNGTCTTCTCGTTGGTCATGCCGGCCAGGTAGTCCATGTTGGCCCCGCGCATGTACTCCTGCTGCGAGTAGATCCCGTACAGGCTCAGGCTGAGCGTCTGCTCGGGCGCTAGTTTCCAGGTCAGCTTGCCAGCGTAGTGCTGGGTCGTAGTTTCACCGGCATAGCTGCGGCGATAGAGCGGGACGGTCATCGGGGTGCCGTCGGGATTGTTGGCCTGGGTCCCGTCGGCCAGACCCGTGGTCGTGTCGACGCGCTCGACGAACCTGTCCGCGTACTGCACCAGATGGTTGCGGGTGATCTCGGGCGCGTAGCCCACCCAGATGAACAGCCGATCTTTGATGATCGGGCCCCCCACCTCGACGCCAAGGTTGGTGGTGTAATCCGGCTCGGTCACGCCGGTGAGCGAGGTAGCGCGGCTGACAACGCGTTGCTGGGTTCCCGAAAAGGCCCCGGGAGCCAGGTAGGAAAATGCGCTGCCGTGCCACTCGTTGGTCCCTGACTTGGTGGCCAGGTTGACCACGCCGCCCAAGGCGCGTCCGTATTCGGCGCCGTAGCCCGCACTCACCACCTCGACTTCTTCAAGAAAGGGCACGAACAGGTTGGTCCCCAAGGCGCCGTCCTTGAGTCCGGTGATGTTGAACCCGTCGAGGAAGTAGGCGTTCTCCAGGCCGGTTCCGCCTGACAGGACCAACCCCACCGCATCCGAATAGGCGCCGGGCGTCTTTTCCAGAAGGCCACTCAGGCTGAGGCTGTTGGGCACGTTCGCGGCAAACTCGCGGGTCAACGTGACACCCACGCGCGTCGAGCCGACATCGATGGCGGGCGCCCGCTGGGCCACGACAACGGTCTCCATGCCTTCGGGCGATGACCGAAGACGGGCGTTGACCGTCACCGTCTGGTCCATCAGCACCGTGGCAGAGGACTCGATACTCACTTCACCGCAAGAGAATCGAACCAGGTAGTCGCCGATGGGCAAGCCGCGCAGTTCATATTGCCCCTTGGCATCGGTCAAAGTGGCTTGGTCTCCCTGCGGTCCCGATGCCACCACGGTCACGCCGTCGAGTGGCTGTCGCGTACCCCGGTCAACCACGCGGCCGAAGATCGCGCCGCTGGTGGGACTGGCTACGCCTGAGCTGGGCAACGCCAGCATGGCGACGACTGCGACGGGCAGCCATCGCCAAAGGTAGCTCTTGTGGCAAGTCATGAGGCCATCTTCAGTTGGGCGAATTGCTCAGTGTGCCAGACAGACTTCGGCAGAATTGTATCACTTCCTAACCCCCAATCGGAGCCGGGGGTCCAACCGAGGCCATCAAGGGGCCGGGTGGGGGCCGTCGTGGGTGTAGTGGAAGTAGTCGAAATCAGCGACCCCGCCCGCGGCGGCCGTGCTCAGGTTGTAGGTGAAGAGGCCGAACTTGATGCCTTCGAACCAGGTGCGTCCCACGGTCACGCTTCCACCCAGCGGCGTGAAGGTCGCGCCATCGGTCGAGTAGGCGAACGAGATCTGCGAAGACGCGCTCATGCTGGCCTTGAGGTACACGGTTGTGCCTGTGAGCGCGGGCCCTGATGTGTAGGTGCCGTCGACGTTGGCGCGCACGGTGCCCTTGCCGGCCGTGTTCACGACACCGATCCAGCCGTAGGTTTGTCCGAACAGCGTGATTCCGGCCCGCTGCCCGTCGACCATCCCAGAAGTGTCCAGCAAGGTGACAGCCGATGCCACCTTGCCCATGGCCAGTTGCACGACCGTGTTGTACGCGAAAATGATGCTGTCCTCGACGAACGGCACGCTGCCCGATGCGGCGCTGGTGCCACTCTTGTTGGCCAGCGGCCGCGCCGACAGACGCAGCCAGCCTGGGCGCGCGCTCAGCGACCATTTCGTGTCGTCCGGATTGTGATTCCATAGCCACTGCACGCCGAGATCACTGCCCACGAATTCGTCCGAGCTGGCTGGAACCGTGATGGGGAAGGTAGCTCCCACGTCGGGTTTCTTGGGTTGCGCCACGGGCTCACCAATTCCATTGCCGTCCAGGTCGACGCCGATCTTGGGCCAGTCGTCGGTGCCCCACTGGGCTGGCTCGAGGTGCCCGATGCGGCCCCAGCCGCCGTTCTGCTGGAAGTGGTAGAACCATGATTGTCCGCTCGGCAGATCGATCCACGATCCCTGGTGCGGACCATTGGTCGAGGTGCTGCCCTGCTCGAGGATGGTCTTGCTCGTGTAGGGGCCGAGTATGGCGGACGATCGCCACACCACCTGATAGCCTTTGTCGATGCCACCCTCGGGCGCGAAGATGTAGTAGTAGCCGTTGCGCTTGCCCAGCTTGGGTCCTTCGAGGGTCGAGCCGTTCGCCACGGTCGTCGTGGTGCCAAGCAGTTGCTTTCCGTCCCAGCTCATCTGCTGAACGATGAGAGGGCCGGCCCCGGTCTGGCTTCTGATGAGGTAGGCCTTTTCCCCGTTCGGACCATCGCCGCCGGCGCTCTTGACGTCGTCCCAGAACGGACACGGGTCTTCCCAGCCGGCGATAGCCTTCACGACAAACCAGGGATCCCACGGGCCGGCCGCGTCGGCAGTTGACGTCATGATGAGGCCCTCGGTGGGAGTGGTCACGTAGACAAAGAAACGGCCTTCGTGGTAGCGAATGGCCGGCGCCCAGGTGCCGTCCTGGTAGGCCTGACCAGGGGTATTGTAGCGTGGGTCGATGTCCAGTCGGCGGTAGATGCGGGCTATCAGCGTCCAATTCACTCCGTCGCTGGAATGCAGGACCGGCATGCCCATGAAGTGGTGCGACGCCGCGATCATGTAGAAGTCACTGCCCACGACGATGACGTCCAGGTTGTTGTAGTCCGACCACATCACGGGGTTCTTGAAGGTGCCGTCGCCTTGATCGCCCCAGGCCCCGGGAACCAGGACCGGGGAAACCGAGGTCGATCCGCCGGCGCCCCCAGAGGCACTCGTGGTTCCGCCGCTGCGTCCGCCAGAAGCAACTATGCCAGCAGCGCCGCCCGAGCTGGTCGCACCGCCGGTACGGGTGCCGCCAGCCGCGCTCGAGCCGCCGCCCAACGTGCCGCCATTCGCGCTCGATGCGCTGCCGCCCGATGCCCCGCCGTTCGCGCTCGATGCGCTGCCGCCCGACGCCCCGCCAGCCGCGCTCGATACGCCGCCATTCGCGCTCGATATGCTGCCGCCCGACGCCCCGCCGTTCGCACGCGACACGCTGCTGCTCGATGTTCCCCCACTCGCGCTCGACGCGCTGCCGCCCGATGCCCCGCCGTTCGCGCTCGACCGGCTGCCACCCGGCGCCCCGCCGCTCGCGCTCGATCCACCGCTGCCCGCAGCGCTGCCTGCAATACCACCACCTGCGCCCGCGCCGCCTGAATTGGACTGTCCGCCGGAACCAGACGTGGATGCGTCGAGNNGCAGTCACAACTGCCAGCCAATGACCACGGTTGGAAAAAGCAGCAGAAAGCCTTTCGCGCATGAGAAACCTCTGGCCAAGTCTACTCCGGTTGGGTCGGTGTGATGGTCACTATCCTGCCAAGCATTCACGCAGGGCTCCGTGTTCGCCCACGGCCAGCCCATGCTTCGACCCTTTCGGCACCCGCTAGCGTTTCGGGCTGAAGGCCACGGCCACAATCCCAGCCACGATCAGGGCGCCGCCCAGAAGCCCAAGAGGGCGAATCGGCTCGGCCAGAAGCCAGGCAGCGAGGAACAGCGTCGCCACTTGCTGGCCCTGCAAGCCCAGCGCGCCAAAGGCGGTATCGACATGGCCCAGGCCCCAGCTGTTGAGCAGNNCAGCCAAGCAGCCTACCAGGCGATGACAGGCTGCTGAACGTTGACGATCTTGAAACAGGTCGCGCTCGGCTGCGACCATTTGATCATGTTGTACCAGAACTGAGCGGTCTGATATTTGTCCTCGGGCAGGAACCCCACGCAGTTCGGATCGTTCCTGCTGGAGTTGCCCACCCCCGTCCATTGGGTGGTGTAGGTAATCCATTCGTCGGCGTAGACCAGCACGTGGCCCTTGCCCACCAGCTTGCCCACCAGCGCATTCTTTGGCCCGTCCACAGTCGCCGCCACATGCGCGTCGGCAGGCGCGTTGATGGAGCGCCCGTTGTCCAGGCCCACCGACGTGACGTTGTTGCTGAGATTGGCAATGACCGGATCGGTCCTGTTAAAGGTCGACAGAGTGTTGGAATGGGCGCATCCACAAACGCGCCAGTCCACGCAGGTCGCGTAGATCCCATCCATGTTGTAGGAGATGCCGGAAAATGCGATCAGTTGATTGGTCGGGTTAATCTCTCTGCCATCGCCGGAGTAACTCGTAAGCGTGATGAGACCGCCGCCCTTGTTCTCCACCCAGTCTTGCATGGCAGCGACTTCCGAATCGTCGAACGTCCAGAAAGGTCCGGTCAGCGAATCGTCTGACAGCGAAGCCAGTATGATGACACCGTAGGGAGCGAGAAAATCAGGAGTGAGAGTGGGCTTGCTGGTGTAGTTGTCGGCCTTCGCGGTGCCAGAACTGCTCGAATTGAGCCACTCTTGCAGGGCAGTGTCGCTGTCGCCAGCGGGATTGGCGCCCCATTTGCCCGGCTTGCCGATGACCGCCACTGACAACGCAGAACACTGGCAACCTTGGCCATCGGTGCACGGGACGATCTCGGTGGTGCCGCCCGAGGCACCACCAGTCGGGATCCCGCTCGATGGAGTGGTGTCGAGGAAAAAACCACCGGCTCCCACAGTGCCAACAATTGACGGCGTGCCCCCCGTACCTGTATCCCCGGTCCGTGCGGCGCCCCCCGACGGTGCCGTGACAACGCCAGCGGAGCACCCCGCCATAGCGAGGCCGAGCGCCGCCAGCGATACCGGGAGTACGCCCCGACCTGATGATCTTGTCTTGGACATGTTGCTCAAGTGAACCAGATTCTTCGTCAGGGTCAATCACAAGCGGACAGCCATTCCGGTGCGGCGTGCAAAATTGGGCGGGCGCGCACTTGGGTGCGATAGGATGCCGAGGTCGTCCATGAAACAATTCTTGGCTACGCTTCAGGTCAGCACCCAGCGCAAACGCGAGCTGGTGGACATTACCGAACAGGTGCGCGAGGAAGTGCGCCGTTCGGCGATCGGCAACGGCATCTGCGCCCTGTATGCCCAGGGCGCCACGGCCGCGCTGATGATTCAAGAGAACGACGATCCCAACATCACCCTGGACGTGCTCGATTGCTTGGAAAGCGTCGCCCCGCGGGGCCGGTGGCGCCACGACCGGGTCGACGACAACGGTTCGGCACACATTCAAGCCGGCCTCATCGGCCCAAGCGAGGTCATCCCCATCCGCGATGGCCAGCTCGCCCTGTCGACCTGGCAGAACATCTTCCTGTGCGACTTCGACGGCCCGCGCAACCGCCGAACGGTGATCGTGACGATTCAGGGAGAGTAGCCAAGCACCTCCCTGAACACGTCGCTGGCGCCGGTCTTGCGGGAGGCTACAATTGCGCGCGTTGGACTCGCGCAGATTCTGCCAGTGAGCAGGCGCGACCGAAAAGGAGAACCATCCATGCGAATCAAGTTTGCCATTTCGTGCGTGGCGATTGCCCCGGTGCTGCTGTCAGTCGCCTTGCCCCGAACCAGCGCCGCGCAAGTGAACCTTCAGGTGCAAGTCGGCGTACCGACAATCCGCTTTGAAACCGCACCCGTTCTGGTCGAAGTCAGCCCCGGCATACAGGTTGTGCCGGAATATGAGCAGGAGGTCTTCTTCGTGGACGGCTGGTACTGGCACCGCGCGGGCCGGACGTGGTACCGCACGCAAGACCACCGGGGCGGTTGGGTCGTGGTTCACCGGCGAGAGGTCCCACGCGGCTTGGTGCGCATTCCGCCCGGCAGGTACAGGCACTATCGGGCCGAGGGTCCGCGCATGAACGAACCCCGACGGGAGATGCGAGGGCACCATGGCGAGGCCCAATTCCAGCGAAGAGAACACGCGGAACACAACGACCGCGGCCGTTTCAACAACCACAGTGACCACCAGGAACACAGGGAGCAGCACAGGGAACACGGCGAATCGCACCACGGGCACCGCTAGGCGGGTTGGCTGCCGGCCCAGCCGCGCTCCTCAGGCTCTAGCGACGAACTCGCGAACATCCATGCCTATGTCGCGGGCGATGGCACGGAGAAGAGCCGGCGAAATGTCTCGGCCCCAGCTGGCAATCCCGCGGTTGCCGGGCCGCCTGCCGTGTGTTACGTTGTCTTACGATGAGATCATCGACCATCACGATTCGGCTGGACGGGAAGCTTGATCGCGAGCTGGCCCGGGTCTGTGCTCAGACGGGACGGACCCGCAGTGATCTCGCGCGCGATGCTTTGCGCCGCCAGATTGCCCTGCTGCGATTCGAGCGGCTGCGGGCCAAGGTGCTGCCGCTTGCCGAGGCTCGTGGCTACCTCACCGACGACGATGTGTTCCGCGAATTGTCGTGAGGATCTTCTTCGATACCAACGTCCTGGTCAGCGCCTTTGCCACGCGCGGCCTTTGCGCAGATTTGTTCAGCCACGTCCTGTTGGAGCACGAGCTGGTCGTCGGCGAGGTTGTTCTGATTGAACTGCGCCGCGCTCTGCGCGACCGCATCAAGCTGCCGCGCGCCCTGATCGACGAGATCGACGATCTGCTGCGGCATGCGGTGCTGGTTCCCAAGCCGAGGGCGCATCCGAAGCTTGGAATCTCGGACCCGGACGACGAGTGGATCCTGGCCTCGGCGGTTGCCGGCAAGGCCGACGTTCTCGTCAGTGGCGATTCCGCGCTGCTCGAAGCTGCCTCGCGCTTGCCGTTGCCCGTGGTCAATCCGCGGGGCCTGTGGGATCGCCTGCGGGCGAGCAAGCCGCGCAGGTAGGCACGTCGGCACAGACAGTTTCTACAGCAACACCGTCTCTCCCATGAGCGCGCGGTCCACGCCGCGAGCCGCCTGCCGGCCTTCCATGATGGCCCAGACCACCAGGGACTGGCCGCGCACCATGTCGCCGGCGGCGAAAACGCCGGG
>PMBY01000292.1 GCA_003153875.1 Myxococcales bacterium
TGGTGGAAGCAGCACTGGCAGAAGACCGGGCTGGTGGATGTGCAGTGCGCTCAGTTTCTGCCTGAGGGCGACCGGTTATTGCGCAATTATTGGGTAGAGCGCCCATCGGATCAGAATGAAGACCCGATCATGCAGGCGATGCCGAACGACGACGCAGGACTAATCGGTCTCTTCTGCCTGGTTGCACGCAAACGGTAACTCTGTGATTGAGTCTCGGAGTCCACGTTCAAAGACTACTTCCGCCGCTCCTCCGCGACGGCATGGTGCTTTGGCGGTGGTAGTAGAGTCGTCCTTGAGCCTGGAATAGCTTTTCGTTATGTGCGATGCCGAACTGTGCAAGACGCGGCACGGGACTATCTTCGACGAGTGCCGCGCGCTCGGCCGCGGCGAGGAGGGCGCCCGCACCGCCCTGCCCATCTGGGTCGACTTCATGACCAAGGCGCTCGCCACCACCAGCATCTTCGACTTTGCCCAGCCCGCCGGCATCGCGGAGGCCCGCATCGATCCCGCCAGCCTATGAGGGCTGGCCCTCTCCTCACCGGGGCCGCGGCTACGGGGTCCAACGGGCATTTCACCG
Source organism: Myxococcales bacterium (assembly GCA_003153875.1). The sequence continues at coordinate 578 of PMBY01000292.1, forward strand.
TTGGCCCTCGACGCCCTGGCCTGCTCGATTCGCACTGCGGTCAGGACAGGCATGGTGCCCGTTCGCGACACCGCCCGCAGACCCGCAAGGAAAAGGCGATCTTCAGCGCAAGGCTCCTGGCCATAGGCGGTCGGGTCGGTCAGGCTGAGGCGATGGTCTTCCAGGTCGAATGTCCGTTCTGCGGCGAGCCGGGCGGCGTCGAAATCGAGGCTGCGGATTTCGAGCCTGGCGAATACGTGCTGGTGCAGGATTGCGAGGTCTGCTGCCGGCCCTGGACGGTGCGGGTCCAGAGGGATCCGAACGGCGCGATCACGGTGAGTGCCGAGCGCGACTGAACTCGCCACCATCGCGAAGCTTGAGGAAACCTGTTTCAACCTCCGGTGCTGACGCATCCAACGATCGACGTCATGCGAAAAGCCATACTGCTGTTCTTCATGGTGACGACATGAAGACGGATCCAGCCGGCAATGCGGGTGATCGCATTGCCTGCAGTCTGATTGTGAAGTAAGCCATCGCCGTCTGCCTTCGCGAAGTCTCCGTTCCCCAACAGGGTCACAGCGTGATTCGACGATACGCCGCACCCTGTATCATCGCGACCACCAAGATCGTCGCCTCGCTAGCGCTGCTCTGGACGGGATTTCGGTCCGTCAGCGATGATGACTTCGCTCGTGCCATCATTGCACAGCAGTTCGCCATCCATCCGCACTTTGATCCCTCTGGGACAAGCTGGCTGCCATTTCCATTCTTGCTTTGGGGTAGCGCAATGGCGGCCATTGGCCCTACGCTGGCGGCTGCACAGGTAATGGCGATCGGGCTCGGGGCTTGCGCCGCCGTTGGCGTTTGGTGGGTGGCTCGCTCGATGGAGCTGTCAGCACGAGCTGCCTTTATCGCCGGAATGATTGCTGCCTGCATGCCCCACGCCGCCTATTACGGTGCTGCGATGGTGCCCGAGTATGCGACGGCCGTACTTGCCCTCTTGGCCAGCGCCACGCTCAACTCGAAACATGATCGAATACGCGCCACAGGCGCGCTCGCAGCCTGCTTGGCCACACTCTGCCGCTATGAAACCTGGCCGATTGCCTGCGTGGTTTCTATATGCGCGACATTCGATGCGATTCGGCAGCCACACCGGCGTCGTTGGTTGGTGGGCTCCGCCATCATCGCGTCCCTGGGGGTCACCGCCTGGATGTCTTATGGTTTCGTCCATCACCACGATGCTCTCTTCTTCGTCACACGGGTCGCAGCCTACCGCCGAGCGCTGGGTGGCGAATCGATGACACTCGGCTTGCGCCTCGTACAACAGCCGCTGGCACTCTTCACCGGAGAGCCAGAACTGACGTTGTTGGCACTCCTCTTGCCATTCATCGCGCTTTGGGTCCACGGTCGCACAGGCCTGCGCGGGCGAGCTTGGGCGAGATTGTGTCTCGCCATTGGCGCCCTTGTGTCATTCTTGATCGTCGGCGATTTGCTCGACGGCGCGGCGACCCATCACGCAGATCGGACCCTGCTTCTGGCATGGCTTGCTATGGCGCTACTTGTGGGTGAACTGCTCGATCGTCTCTTGCGAAACGTTTGGCTCTCGCCCATGCGCCTCGCCGTATCAGTCGGCGTTTTCGCCGCCGTGGTCGCGACGACACTCATCGCTCGTCCACGAATCACCAAATGGGATTCGTTCGTCGATCGCTCTCGTGAGATAGCGATCGGCCAGTTGGCGGCCGCCCTCGTCCCCGCAGGGCAGCGCCTAGGGGTTTACACTGAAGACTATGGCTTCTTCGCGGTTCAGGCCGGGTTCGCGCGTCCCTTTGATTCCGCGCCGCTGTTGCGACACGACCCACGTCACCGCGAGCATGACCCATTGTCTAGTCCCGCGGAACTGACGCGGCGACTAGACGCACTGTGCGTTCAATATTTGATTGTACCAACGGCTCGCCTACCACACTTGTCGCAGCAGACCCGCATCGAGACGGAATCGAAAGGGTTTGCCCTGTTGTCGCGGCGTTAGCTGCGACGCGCCCCGGTATCAGGACCCTTCCTGGCCAAGCCGCCACCTCCATAGGATGTGGCCGGCCATGCTGCTGTTACTCCTCCTTTTTTACACGCTCAAGACGGCCGTGTCGCGTATCCGGTGCCCAAGGCCTGCTGAAGGCGGAATCCGGGCACATGGGCTTGGCGGGGGCATCCAATCGACCAAAACCCTAGCGTAGGGAACACACTCCTTTCTCAAGGTTACACAATGGCGAAGACAATGCCCCCTTCACAGGGCCGAGCCTCCGCTTGTTGGGGAGCGCGCCAATCATGTCTCGAACCGTGGCAGAAGACCTAGTTACGACTCTTGCCCAAGCCGGCGTTCAGCGGATTTACGGGCTCGTGGGTGACAGCCTCAACCCGGTGACCGACGCGCTTCATCGCAGCAGCAAGGTCGAGTGGGTTCATGTCCGCCACGAAGAAACGGCGGCTTTTGCCGCCGGAGC
>PMBY01000332.1:0-262 GCA_003153875.1 Myxococcales bacterium
GGCGCTGCGGACCCTGCTGCGCCTGAGAAGACAGGCGGAGATCCGCCGGTTCCGCGGACAACTGGACTGGCACGGCGATTTGGACGCGATGAGGCGCGACAGTTGATCCTGGTCGACTCCAGCGTGTGGATCGATTACTTCAAGGGGACGGTCGCGGCGCATACCGAGATACTCGACAGGCTGCTGGCCCACGAGCCTTTGGCCATCGGCGACTTGATTCTGACCGAGGTCCTGCAAGGCTTCGACAACGAACGCGACTTCA
>PMBY01000332.1:341-3218 GCA_003153875.1 Myxococcales bacterium
GGCTGGCGAGGGGAGTCGTGGCTTGCAGGCGAGTCAATTTGCAAGAATGTCGCGCAAAGCCGACTTATCGGTCCCGATCCGCGGATCTCTTCCGCCCTCGTCTGCTGTCGTGAGACAGGTCCTGCGGGTCTAGAAAGGCGGGTCATCGCCTAGTGGATCGGGTTTGGGCAAAGCGTCCTTCGGCAAGGGAACATTTGTCACCGCGAACAGGTTAAGGATGTCCTCACGGTCCATGAACATGATCTGGCTGCGCTTCGACTGGTCAAGCTTGCCGCCCAGCCAGTTCCGAGCAGCTTTCGTAATCTCGCCTCCGGCCACGATGAACGCGTGATCAACGAGGACCCGCTTCCCGATCTCCGGGTCAAAGATTTCGTGCCCGAGCATCATCATCACCTGATTGTGGATCTCGGCGACGTTGGCGTTTAGCGCCGAGTTGCTACCTGCCGCGTCTATCTTGCCCTTCTTCGCTTGGATTCCAAAATAGAGGACATGCTGTGTCGGCAGGGTAAACCGCATCCACAGATCCTTGCCGTACTCAAGCGCCTTGTCCTTGTGACCAGCCGCGGTGATGCGATGGAAGCCGAGTTGCCGGAAGAGGGGGAGCAACACCTCCTCGATCAATACGTCTTCCGAGGCCTGCTCCAGGTAGGTGGCGAGAAGCTCGCGCCGCGCACGTTCCGCTGCAGAAAACGGGCGGTGAGGGCTGGTCACCGTACCGGCAACCGTGCCACTGCGAACGTGACGCAGGTGACACTGCCTGTCCTGTCCGTAAAAGGCTCCAAACCCCTCACGGGCGAGGGCCGTGTTGAGGAGCGCCAACGCCCCGGGCCTTGCAGGGCCCTCGTTGACCGCGTCACCCGGGTCCATCAACGTGCGGATCACCCTGACGAAAGTCTCAGGCGGTGTATTAGCACCCGCGTGCGGCTCGGCCAGTATTTGACGCAGAACGTCAGAGACCCACTGATTCCTGGTCGAGCCATCGTGCCGATAGACGGTGCCGCAGTCTTGGAAGAACTCCGTCAGGCAGCTGCTGCTGCGGTAACGAAAGTAGCTCGACTCCTCCTTGAAATTGCCGCAGATCATGTCGGCGAGTTCCTTGGTCGTGCGCTGCTTGAATTCCATATTTCGCCTCGGGCTGCTTCCCTGTCAGCATAGAACGTCTGTGTTAGGACAGCGCTGATCAGTTTATCCGGGGCCCGGCAGCTACTTCAGATCCGGATACGTTTTTTTCTAATACCGCGCTTGCGCCTGCCGTGCTCTTTCCGGATCGCTCTCGCGCCATCGTCGGCTCTTGGCGCGCTTTCGGCACGGCTCGCTGCAGTAAGTCCGCCTTGGGGAACTCCTTTGGAAACTGCTGCCGCACTCCGGGCAAACGGCATCTCCGGTTGGCAGTTCGGCAATCTTCCATAGTTCGGGGCCGATCTGCGCAAGGGCCTCCGCGAGTTGGTCGAGCCGATAAAAGGCATGAAGCTCGGCGTATCGCTCGGGTGCTCGCCAGAAATGAACTCTGGTTTACCGCTCCGCACCTGAAGGTTCCACCGCAGCTCAATCGCGCGCACTGCACGCCGGAGCAGGCCCGTGCGGGATTGGCCGAGAGCGCCGCTCGCTGCGCGGAGATGCTCGCTGAGGCGCTGGGCCGTTGTGAAGGCCGCGTCGAGAAGTTTCGCAGAGACGGCTGGGCTCGGCCTTGGCCGGTTGGCCTGGAAATGCTGTGCTACATGTTCACTCACGAGGCCCACCATCGCGGGCAGGTGTGTATGCTGGCGCATCAGCTCGGATTCCCGTTGCCGAACGAGGTGGCGTCGGGGATCTGGAATTGGGAGAAGCTGTGGAAAGAGTGCGGGGCGGCGGGCGGCCCCGGCTGCGATTCTTAAGGAATCGCTCAAGGGCACGGGCCGCTTGGGGATGGGCTGCGCATCGAGCCCCGGCCGTTGGGGTTGGTGTAGGGGCAGCGGGCGGCGGCGGTAGGAAGCGGGCGCCCTGGAGGGACTTGCAGAATTCCTGGAAACCGGTCCCCCGCGGGACTGTGAAGAAATCCCCGCACAGGCTGAATGCCTGTGCCACGGGGCGGGATAGCCGCAACCAGACTGTGCACTTTGAGCCGTGGCGCACGCACTCTTGCGTGCCGCGTCGAGACTCTTCTCGACGCCCAGGTGTCGCCACGAGTGGCGACATGGCACGCAAGAGTGCGTGCGCCACGAGCTGCAGTGAATCGTCGCGAGCCACGACGATTCATCGTCACGATCGCGTTCTGCGAGTTCCGCAAGTCCCTCCCTGGTCCCGCGTGTGGGAGGGCGCTGCCGGAACGTGGCCGTCACCACGGAACTGCCGGCAGACCACGACGTGAGCGGCGCGGCGCTCGCGGAGCGGACAAAGTACACGGTTCCGACGCCGGAGATGGTCGTGGGCAGGGTCGGCGCAACCTGCTATACTGCCCACCAGATTCCGAACTTAGGGGAAGGAGCGTTTCTATGCGCAACACCGGTTTCAGTGGCGTCGCAGCGTTTTGCCTCAGGGGGGCTTGCAGGTCGCTGGCAAGCCTTCCGCTCACATTCAGTGCGATGGCGCTTCTCTTCACCGGGCCCATCGCCGTCGCACAGGATTCCAAAACTCCCGCCGCACTGCCCGCGCCATCCAGCGGCAAAGCCATCGTCTGCCTGTACCGCGTGTACAGATTTACCGGCTCGTCCTCACACGACGAGCTTTATATCAATGGCACTCACCTCGCCAAACTCCTCAACAGCGAATACGCATTCATGGAAGTGCCGCCGGGGACTGTTGTGATCTCCGGATTGCCCAAGGAGTATTACGGAAGCGTCATCATGTCCGCCGGGGCGGCCCTCAATCAAGCCAGGCAGAAAGAAAACGAGCGGGCCC
>PMBY01000301.1:0-9678 GCA_003153875.1 Myxococcales bacterium
ATCGCGGTTTCGGGTCGCAAGCAGGGAGCGCTGGTCGTCAACCAAGGCGCGCTGCAGGCGTTGCTGCAGGGCAAGGCCTCGCTGCTTCCCGTCGGCGTGGTGGCCGTGGAGGGCAGTTTTGACAAGGGCGAGCTGGTGGAGATCCGCGACGGCAGCGGCCGTGTCCATGGCCGCGGCTTGGTCAACTACGACGCCGACGCCTGCCGCAAGCTGGCGGGCCGGCACAGCGATGAGATCGACACCATCCTCGGCTACCGCGGCTACGATGCGCTCATCACACGCGACAACCTGGTGATGGGCGCGGCGTGAGGACGCTGGCAGTCAGGTCCGAATCAAGTCATATTGAGTCGTCATGGACTTGCGAGAGAGCCTGATTGCAGCGCGTGCAGCAGCCCGGCGGCTGGCGGAGTTGACCGGACCTGAGCGTAGCCGCTTGCTCGTCGATTTTGCCGCGGCCCTGGCACGTCGGCGCCAGGCCGTGCTCGAAGCCAACGCGCGCGACATGGCCAGTGCCCGCGAGGAGGAAGCAGCCGGTCGCCTGGGCTCAGCCCTGGTCAAGCGACTCCTACTCGACGACAAGAAGCTGGACACTACCATCGACGGAATCAAGCAGCTCGCGGAGATGCCGGAGTTGGTCGGCCGCACACTGACCCACCGGGCGCTCGACCACGGGCTCATCCTCAAGCGTGTGAGCTGTCCGCTCGGCGTTCTGGGCGTGGTGTTCGAGGCGCGCCCCGACGCCCTTGTGCAGATCACCAGCCTGGCCTGGAAGAGCGGCAATGCCGTGGCGCTCAAGGGGGGCCACGAGGCCAGCGCCAGCAACCGCGCGCTCTGCGCGGTGGCCCATGAGGTTCTTTCCGCACACGATATCGACACCCGCGCCATGGTGCTGCTGGAAGATCGGGCCGAAGTGGACGCGCTTCTCACCATGGACGATCTGGTCGAGCTCATTATTGCGCGCGGCTCGTCGTCGTTCGTTCACCATGTGCGCAGCCACACGCGCATCCCGGTGATGGCTCACGCCGACGGCATCTGTCACATGTACCTGCACGCGGCCGCGGAGCCAGTCATGGCCGCGCGTTTGGTGGTCGACGCCAAGTGCAGTTACCCGGCCGCGTGCAATGCCGTGGAAACGCTATTGTGGGATCCGGAGGCCACCGCGGCGCTGGACAGTTGCGTGTCGGCGTTGTCCGCCCAAGGCGTGGAGCTGCGCGGTTGCAAAGAAACGCGCAAGCGCCACCCGCAAATGAACGCCGCGACCGGAGCAGACTGGGACGCGGAATATGGCGCGCTTATTCTTTCGATCCGGCAAGTGGCGGGTCTGGATCAGGCGCTGGCCCATATTGCCCGCCATGGCTCGCGCCACACCGATGTCATTGTGACCCAGGACCCAGTGGCCGCTACCCGCTTCCTGGCCGAGGTCGACGCAGCCTGTGTGTTCCACAATGCCAGCAACCGCTTTTCGGACGGATACCGTTTCGGTCTGGGCGCCGAGGTCGGCATCTCCACTGAGAAACTGCACGCCCGCGGCCCAGTTGGTGTGGAAGGGCTGCTCACCTATCGCTGGGTGCTCTATGGCCACGGCCAGGTGACCACCGATTACGGCCCGGGCGGGCGTCACTATATCCACAAGGATCTGCCCGTTGACGGCTAGCTCGTCGATACTGTGATCCGGCCGAGCGGCTGCAACTTCACATCGGGCTCGATTTCCTGATACGAGAGCACCACGAGCTGAGGGTACTCGGCTTGAAGAAGACCACGTACGTGACAGCGGATGTCGGCGGTGGTGACAATCACCGGGACCGCATTGTCGGCGACCGTGCGGCCCACCGCCTTGACAATGTCGGAAGCAAGTTCGGGATCAAGCGCCAGGGTGCTGTTGCTGGCGGCGTGCTGAATCGCCTCGCGCACGGTGTCTTCGATCATCGGGTCGAGAAAGTACGCGTGAAGGACGCGGGAGCCGCCCGCGTANNGCCGCGCGCACATGTTCAGTCAGAGTGACCGGGTCGGAATCAGCCGGCGCCCGTTCGGCCAGCGCGCCTAGGATCTCACGCAAGCTGCGCAGTGAAACACCCTCCGCCGCTAGACGACGCAGGATCTCGGTCAGCAGGGCAGGCGAAACGACCTTGGGCACCACCTCGCGCACCAGAGCGGGAAGCGTACGCGCGAGCTGGTCGAGCAGAGACTGGGTCTCTTGGATGCCGACGAATTCGTGGCCATAGCGACGCAGAACCTGCAGCAGGTGGAGAACAATCACCTCCTCGGGCGCCAGGGTGGGCACGCCCCGCAGGCGAGCCGTGCCCAGCTCGCCTGCGGGAATCCACGCAGCCGGGCGGCCTTCGGGATGCACCGCCGGCTGAGCCGCGATCCCCATCGCGCGCAAGTGGTCGCATGTGTCGAGCACAAGGCCGTCCCCTGGCACAACCTCGCCTCGGGCCATCGGCACTTCCTGCAGGCGCAGCACATAGGCCCCGGCGCTCAGGCCAGCGGCGTTGGGACGGACGGAAATCGCGGGCAGTGGAATGCCGGTCTCGGAGAAGAAACGCGCGCGGGCAGCGGGCAAGAGCTCGCGCTCCATTCGATCCGGACCCGCCGGGGGCAAGAGCGACTGCGAGAGCACGCCAGAAAGATCAATCGCGATGGGCAGCAACAGGGGCGCCGGGATCTCCACGCCAGCGACGCCCAATTGTGGAGCCGCGGCCGGGGTGTTGGTCGACCGGGCGCGGCCGGCGACCAGACGGTCCCAGCGAATAATTCGGTAGGCGACCAACCCGAGCAGGCCACCCAGTACGGCAAAAGGCGCCGTGGGCAACCCTGGCACGATGGCCAGAAGACCGAGCAGCCCGGCCGCAATGGCCAGTGCTTTGGGCTGGGCGAGAATTTGGCTGCCGATGTCTTTGCCCAGATGACCGCCCTCCTCTTCCGAAGAAACGCGGGTCACGATTATTCCGGCTGCCGTCGAGATAACCAGGGCAGGGATTTGCGACACCAGCCCCGCGCCAATGGTGAGAAGGGTGTACGTCTTGACCGCGGTGGCAGGGTCCATCCCCCGTTGCACGGTTCCAATCACCAGACCACCCACAATGTTGGTTAGCAGCACGATGATTCCCGCAATCGCGTCGCCCTTCACGAATTTCATAGCGCCGTCCATTGACCCGAAGAACTGGGATTCGCGCGTGAGCAGGGCACGCCGCCGACGGGCCTCGGCGAGATCGATGTGACCCCCGCGCAACTCGGCGTCAATGGACATCTGTTTGCCGGGCAGGGCGTCCAGTGTGAAACGCGCCCCCACTTCGGCGACCCGTTCGGAGCCCTTCGCAATCACGATGAACTGGATGACGGTCAGAATGAAGAAAACCACGGCTCCCACCACCAGGTTGCCNNGGCCACCACGAAATTCCCGAAAGCGTAGATGACCTGCCCGGCATTGGCTTTCAGTAGAATCAATCGAGTGGCCGACACCTCGATGGCCAGTCGAAACAGGGTGGTAATCAGCAGCAGAGAGGGGAAGGTGGCGATGCGCAGGGCCTCGCTTACGTAAATCGCGATGAGCAGGAGGCTGACCGCAGCGGCGATATTCAGTGTGACAAACAGATCGAGCAGGAAAGTGGGCAGTGGAACGATCATCATCCCGACAATCACCGCCACCAGCACGGCCAGGACTATGTCGGAATAGCGCGCAAACAATACGCGCACGTCCCCAGTCCTCAGCAGCGACAGGAATCCTCCGCGCGCAACAGGCTCTGACCTCGACATGGAAGCAAATGATGGCCAACGTGTCATCCGGCGTCAAGCGTCTCGCAAATGGGAGGGGTTAGGGACCGCGGGCAACAAGAGTTCTGAGTTTGCAAAAACGCGCTTTACTTTTCCCCTTGAGCGGGCATTATCCCCCGCAATCTGTTAAGCGGGACACAAAACAATGGACAACAGCATTCAGTTCTTGGTCGACAATTTCGTGAAACAAATCGTAGCCACGGTTGAAGCGGCAGCCGCTCGTCGTGTGCAAGCGGCTGTGTCAGTGGCGCTCGGTGNNTACGCGGTTTCGCCGGTCGCGCACGGACCCGCCAAGCGTCGGCCCAAGCAGCTCTGCCCGGTGCCAGGATGCACGGGCGTGGCCGCGCCAGTCTTTGGCATGGTCTGCTCCGAGCACAAGAAGGTGTCCAAGGCGCTGATCAAGAAGTACCGCGCCCAGCGCCGCGCGGGCAAGTAGGCTGGCGACAGCTTGTCGGGAGATTCTGGGCTCGGGCAGGCCGGGCCGCGCCTCGCGGGTCGCGAGAGCGTGAGCGTGAGCGAGTTCGTGGGCGTTACGCGGACGGCGGAGAGCGTATCGCGTGTCGCTCACCCCACAAGGGGCTTCGGGATGGACAGCCCAGCCCTCGCGCTTCGCGCTCGCCCGTCGCGCTCACGGGAGTCGCCCACGCAACCCGCCACACGCTGGTCGCTCACCCCTGGGGGGCTTCGGGACGGACAGCCCACCCTGCCCACCCCTCGCGCTTCGCGCTCGCCCGTCGCGCTACCGCGACCGCTCACGCTGGCCGAGCTTCGCCGCTTTCCTGGATACTGGGACGGCGGCCGCTGGGCACTCAATCTCTTGCGGCCTCGCGGCCCGCTGGCTCTGCTAGCCTTGAGCCCATGTTACGCATTCTGACCCCGCACGATCCGGACTACGAGACGAGGCTGTCCGCCCTCGTGGGCCGGGGCACGGCCCTGCCCAAGGATATCGAGACCCGCGCTGCGGAGATCGTGGCCAGGGTTCGGCGTGAGGGCGACAAAGCCCTGCGCGAGTTCACCGAGCGGTTCGAACATCGCCAACTAGCCGCCATCGAATTGCCACGCCCGGACTGGCTGGAACAGGCCGGCCGAGTCACCCCGCCGGTCAGGCGAGCGCTGGCCACCGCGGCCGCGCGCATTCGCTCGTATCATCAGCTCGAAAAACTGAGTGCGTACGAACTGACCGAACCGGGAGTCCGGCTGCGCTGCCGCGTGACGCCGCTTGAGCGTGTGGGGCTGTACATTCCCGGCGGCACGGCCTGCCTGGCCTCGACCGTGTTGATGACGGCGATCCCGGCCAAGGTGGCCGGCGTGCGCCAGATCATCATGACCACGCCGGGTCCGTCGCCCGAAACCTTGGCTGCGGCACTGGAGGCCGGCGTGGACCGGGTCTTTCTCGTGGGTGGCGCGCAGGCGATCGCCGCCCTGGCCTACGGCACCGAGACAGTTCCGCGCGTCGACAAGATTGCCGGTCCAGGCAATGCCTATGTGATCGCGGCCAAACGCCTGGTCTACGGCGACGTCGGCATCGACATGATAGCGGGCCCCACCGAGGTCGTGATCGCGGCCGATGCCAGCGCGAAACCATCTTGGGTGGCGGCGGACCTGCTCGCGCAGGCCGAGCACGACGTGCTGTCGGTGCCGATTCTGGTGGCCGTGGGGCGCGCGGTAGCCGAGGCCGTGGCGGCGGAGGTGGACCGTCAGTTGGCGACCCTCCCGAGGCGAGAGATCGCCAGCAAGGCGGTGGACAATCAAGGCNNCAAGTGACGGCCGCAGGTGCGGTCTTCGTGGGCGACCATGCCTGTGAGGCCGTGGGCGACTACTTCGCGGGGCCGAGCCACGTGCTGCCCACGGGCGGCAGCGCGCGCTATGCGTCGCCCCTTGGGGTGGCGGACTTCACCAAGCGCACCTCCTTCATTGAATATGATGCTGACGCTCTGGCGCGACAGGGAGACGACATTGTGGCGCTGGCCGAGGTCGAAGGCCTGGCCGGCCACGGGCGATCGGTCAGCATCCGCACGGGCGGCAGGCGCTGACTGCCATCTTCAACCACACACGCCCTTGACAGCCGGGGAAACTCCTCTAGATTACGCGCCTCGCTCGGGAGCTTGAAACATGTACGCCGTCATCCAGACCGGAGGAAAACAGTACCGGGTAGCCGAGGGGGAAACCCTGCGCGTGGAGAAGCTGCCTGCTTCTCCGGGCGAAAAGCTATCTTTCGTGCCTCTCTTGTTTGCTGACGATGGCGGCAACGTCCAGGTCGGCAAACCTCAGGTCAGCGGCATCAAGGTCGAAGCCGAGGTCATGGAGCAGGGCCGCGGCAAGAAGATCATCATCTTCAAGTACAAGCGGCGAAAGTCGTATCGTCGCAAGGCCGGCCACCGCCAGCCGTTCACGGCGCTCAAGATCACCGCTATCAGGGCAGGAGCCTAGACAGCCATGGCACACAAGAAAGGGCAAGGCAGCTCCCGCAACGGCCGCGATTCGCAGTCGCAGCGGCGCGGGGTCAAGCGATACGCCGGTCAAGTCGTGCTGGCGGGCAACATCCTGGTCCGGCAGGTGGGAACCGTTTTTCACCCCGGCCGCAATGTCGGCATCGGCCGCGACTTCACCTTGTTTGCCCTCAAGACTGGCACGGTGAAGTACAGCCACTCAGGCAGCCGCAAGCTGGTCAGCATCGAGGCGGCCTAGCCGCGACCTTCCGTCGCAGGTCCGGCCTTTGAGTCGGGAGTGTTTCTGTGACGGCATTTGTCGATCAGGCACGGATCAGCGTGCGCGGTGGTGACGGCGGCAACGGCGCCGTTGCCTTTCGCCGCGAGAAGTTCGTTCCCAAGGGCGGCCCAGCGGGCGGCGATGGCGGCGACGGTGGCAGCGTGATCCTGCTGGCTGACGAAGGCCTGTCGACGTTGCTCGATTTTCGCTACCGCCACGACTACCAAGCGCCTGCCGGCGAACGCGGCGGCAACAAAGACAAGTACGGCCACGGGGGACTGGACGCGGTGCTTCGGGTTCCCGCCGGAACCGAGGTCTACGACCATGACAGCGGCGAGCTGCTGGCGGACATGCGCACCCATGGTGAGCGCTTTGTGGTGGCCTCGGGTGGAAAAGGGGGACGGGGCAACATGCATTTTGCGACGCCCACAGACCGCGCACCCAGGCGCGCCGAGCCGGGGCAGCCGGGCACGGAGCGCGTGATTCGGCTCGAGCTGAAGCTGCTCGCCGACGTTGGTTTGGTCGGCTTTCCCAACGTAGGGAAGTCCTCCCTCATCGCGCGCATTTCCGCCGCGCGCCCCAAGATCGCGGACTACCCCTTCACCACTCTGATTCCCCACCTGGGCATGGTCCGACTCTCCGACGATCGGTCGTACGTGGTCGCGGACGTGCCTGGACTGATCAAAGGCGCACACGAAGGCGCAGGGCTCGGACATCGATTTTTGCGGCACCTGGAGCGAACACGCGTCCTGGTTCACCTGTTGGAGCTGAGTTCGACCCCCGGTCGCACCCCCCTGCGTGACTATCAGACCCTGCGGCGCGAGCTGGCTTTGCACGATCCCGCGCTGGCCGGTCGCACCGAAGTCGTGGTTCTCAACAAGCTGGACCTACCTGCGACTCGCAAGAAATTCAGGGCGTTGGAGCGCCTGTTTGCCCATCGGGGCCTGCACATTCTGGGGATAAGCGCTGTGACAGGGGAAGGAATCGCCGGCTTGCACGGGGCCGTGTGGAGTGCCCTGGAACAGGCAAGAGCCGTCGAAGCGGCGGCCCGGGGCGCATCTCCAGATCCGAAACTGCGGCGCGACATCGCGCGCGGTCCCGGTATCTGATAGGATGGCCCCCCGCCGTTGGACAGCCCGTATCTTGTAACTCCGCGAATATCATGTACCTTTTGACGGGGCTTGAAGCCACCTGGTATAGAAGGATACTCTCCGCCACGGATGCGGGGAGCAAGGGTGTTGTACTGCGAGATTTGAGAGGCTCATAAGGAGCTACGAAATGACAAGTCCACGAACTTGGGGGGTTCTTGCGTTGCTGTTTGCTGCTGCTGCCTGCTGGGCACGGCCCGCTTGGGCCGACACGACCAGCGCGGCCGCGGCACGTGAAGCACCGGCCGCTTCAGCAGCGCCATCACCAACTGGGGCGCCGCCGGAAAACACGCCTACTGCGGCCGCTGCTGGCGACAGCGGGGGCTACACCGTTCGCTTGCGTGCACTCGAGCGCAACGTCAACGATCTCAAGGAACAGGTCTTCCGCACCCGCGCGCGCCTCAACCTGCTCAAGGAAACAGTTCTGGGTGGGGTCATCGGGGCCTCCCGGTGTGTGATCAAGCACAAGAATGAAATGGGCGCATCGTTCCGCCTCATCAAGGCGGTCTATTCGCTGGACGGCGTGCAGATCTTCAACAAGGCCGATGACACCGGCCGCCTTTCCGAGATGACCGAGTTCGACATCTACAACGGCGCCATCCAGCCCGGCAGCCACACCCTGTCCGTGCAGTTCGTCTACCAGGGCTATGGGTTCGGCGTATTCAGCTACCTCAAGGGCTACAAGTTCAAGGCCAGTTCCAGCCACACCTTTGTCGCGGCCGACAACAAAGCCACCATAGTCCTCGTGGTGGGCTACGAGAAGGGCGGCATGGCGACCAACATGGAGGACAAGCCCGCGGTCGATTTCCGGGTCAATCTGGTCGCGCCCGAAGCCGGCGGTCCCTCCGCTGCTCAGAAGTGAAGCCAATATTCCAGGAGAACCCTCGGATGCGGCATCCTCTATGGCTCGGGCCTCACGTTTCCCTCTTGGGGCGCTTTCCTCAGCGACCCCTGGCGAGGGTGGGCCGGCCGCATCCCGTGTGCGCACTGGGCGCGGCCTTTCTGGCGCTGAGTCTTTCGGCCGCGCGGGTCCAGGCTGGTGAGCTGGAGGAGGCGAACGGTCGCCTGGTGGATCTGGAAGAGCGGGTGCGGGTTCTGTCGACGGGATTTCGCGAAACACCGACGGTGGACGCGACCGTGGCCGACCGGCGTGTGCTCGATGCGGAGTTGCTCTTCAATCTGAAGAACTATCGCGAGGCCGCCACGCTCCTGCTTGACGTGGTCGACAAGTATCCCGATTCGCACGCCTACCAGGACGCCGTCCTTCTGCTGGGTGAGTGTCTCTTTCAGGCCAAGGATCTGAACTCGGCACGGCGCTTTTTCCGCCTAGCCATCCAGAACCGATCCGGGTCCAAGCAGGAACAGACCGCCCTGGAGCGACTCATTGAGATTGCCCTGCACACGGGTGACATGGACGAGGTCGACGACTATCTGGCGCGCTTGCAGAACGTGCCGGCGGCATCGCTGGAGCCTTCCGTGCCCTACGTGCGCGGCAAAGCCGCCTACTTCCGCGACCGTTTCGACGACGCCCTGGCCGCCTTCCAGGCCATACCCGCCAGCAGTCCTTACTATCTGCGGGCGCGCTATTTTTACGCAACCATCTGGGTCAAAAAGGGCGATCTGGCCTCGGGGCTCATCGCTTTCGACACCGTGGTGCGCGCTCAGGCCCAGTCCGACGCGGACAAGGAAGTTCAAGATCTGGCCCGCTTGGCGGTGGGCCGCTTGTGCTACGAGCGGGGCGAATTCGAGAAGGCCCGCGACGCGTACACTGGCATCGCACGAGAGTCCAAGTACTTCGAAGAAGCCATGAACGAGCTGGCCTGGACCTCCATCAAGGCCAAGGACTACAAGGCTGCCTACCGGGCTCTCGATCTGATGCTGCTGCAAAGCCCGGACAGTCCCCAGGCGCCGGAATTGCGCCTGCTCATGGGCAATCTGCACGTTCGCGTGGGGAACTTCGCACTGGCCAATGAAGCTTTCCTGCAGGCGCGTGACCAGTTCGAGCCTATTCACTTGCGGCTCAGGGAGACGCAGAAGAAGGCGCAGG
>PMBY01000301.1:9736-10714 GCA_003153875.1 Myxococcales bacterium
CTGGCCCAGGCGCGCACCAGTTCGAGCGAAGTGTTGAATCAACTGGTGAGCATGCGCGAGCGATTCGTGGGCAAGCTGCGTGCCCTGATTTCGGACAAGCTGACGGCTGAAGAAAGGGCGCGCCTCGATCAGGTGGGCAAGGAGCGCGCGGCGCTCGAGACCGAGCTCAAGGATCTGCCGCTTTCGGCCAACAAGCTCAAGGATCGGGAAAAGCAGGCCCGCCACGACCTGCAACAGCTGGATGCGCGTGCGTCCGAGTTCAACGTGGAGATTCAGGGGATGGATGCCGAGTTGGTGGCCATCGAGCAGTACTTCATCCGATCCCGCTCCGATCAGAAGATCAAGCCCGAGGATCTGAACCAGCCGGTGGGCAGCCTGCGGCAGGTCATTGGCGAGCTACGCGAATCCAACGAGCGCGTGCGCAACGAGATAGCTGAGGTGGCGCGCGAGACCACGGTTGCGGCCGCCACAGGGGACAGCGATCGGAGCGCCATCGCGCTGCTCATGGGCGTGATGAAGCGCGAGCGCGAGGTGTTCCAGGGAGCGCGCATGCGGCTTTCCGCGAGCGAGCAAAACGACTTCGATGCCATCGCCAACATCCTGGCACGGGCCGATGGCGTGCAGGCGAAACTGGCTGAGCTCGACAACCGAGTGGATGCGACGGCGCAGAAGCGTATGGCTGAGCTCCAGCGCAAGCTCACCGAGGAGAAGAAAGGCCTGGAAACCGCCAAAGACAAGCTCACGGGCATCCTCGGCGAATCGCAGAGCCTGGGTGGCGGCCTGGCCTACGGCATGCTGAGCAAGATCGCCGATCGGTTCTACGACCTGGTGGTCCAGTCCGACGTGGGCCTGGTCGACGTGGCCTGGGGGCTCAAGGACGAGCGCACCAGCGCGGTTTCGAAGCTCATCAACCAGCAGAAGACGGAACTCAAGTCGGTCGAGGATGACTTCCGCTCCTTGCTGGAGGAGGAAAAGTGA
>PMBY01000178.1 GCA_003153875.1 Myxococcales bacterium
AGTCCGCCGTGGAAGCTGACCACGGCCTTCACGTCAGCGCCCGCGCGCGCGAGTTCGATCACGCCCGTGCCCCCGAAACAGTAGCCGACGGCAACCACCTCGCTGCCATCGACGCCTTTTTGTTCGCGCAGGACTTCCAATCCCCGCTGCAGGCGTTCGCGGAAAAGCTTGCGGTCGCTCTTGTACTTGCCCGCCAGCGCCATGGCTTCCTTCGCCTCGTTAGCGCGAACCCCTTTGCCGTAGACGTCGACCGCGAGCACAGCAACGCCCAGCCTCGCCACGCGCTCCGCCTGCTTCTTGGTTTCGTCGGAAATCCCGAGCCAGTTGTGCACCAGCAGGACCCCGGGAACCTTGCCCTTGCTCACCTGGGGATACACGAACAAGCCCTCAAAGGTCTGGTTGCCCATCTTGTACTCCACGGTCTTGCTCTTGACCGCGACAGTTCCTGCCGATGCCAGGGATGTCGTCGCTAGCACGAACCCAGCCGCCATGGTCGCTGCGATGATAGTCATTTTCTCCTCCTTGCCTCTGCTGGTAGATGCCACAGGGAGGCTCCAGGTGACGGGATGGTTGCGTGGTAGTGAGAGTACGGTGGGCGAATGCCCGAGGCCGGCCAGGCCAGTGGGAGTTGTGGTCGCGCCGTCAAATACGGCCAAGGACTATTCGACGAACACTGGCGGCCGGCTTGAATCCACCCGGGAAAATCGCGTCCTAATCACTAGGCCCTGCGCCTGCAAGGAGCCCTCCACCACCTCGGTCTTGCTGCCGTCGGTGGTGCCCGTCTTGATCCGAACCGGGCTAGGCCGATCATAATGACGAAGAGAACGGGCGCTTCCAGCGAGGCAGCCACGGTCTGGCCCACGTCCACGTTGCGCGAGAGCACGGTTCCGTCGGTGGGCGAAACAATGTCGGTTAGGGTCAGGTTCACCTCGGCCTGGCGCAGATCGGCCAGGGCCTGTTTGACGTTGGCTCGATCCGCCTCGACCTGGGCCAAGGACGATCCGGCGGTGGATTCGGCTGCGTCCAGCTCGGCAGCGGCGATGAGTCTATCTCTTGCAAGAAGCACCTGTCGCTTGAACTGACGCTCGGCGAACCTGGCCACTACCTTGTCCTTGTCCAGCGTGGCCTTGGCCTGGGCAACAACTTAGCGGACGAGGCCGCATCATTCCCTGGTTGACATCGTGGGGTGATAGGTTCCGGGCAAATTCCGTGCCTACTGTGGAGTCGTCAGGCCGAATGAGAAGAGACGCGTCTGAATCCAGCACGGGCCAGCGTTCCGTTCACAGCTGCGAAGGCAGTCCCTCGCCAAGACGCCGTCCGCGACGTATGTTTCCCGATGCGCACGGGGCGCGCCGGTTCCTACGCCCGAAGTGGCTGACCTATCCGCCATTTCGTTCAGTGGACATTTCTTCCGCCCAGTTCTCCAGTTGAAGACCTGGAGCGCGGGAGAATTCCCGAGTGTTGTTGGTGACAAGAATCCATCCTTCAGCGCGCGCATGCGCCGCGAGCCAAAGATCGTTGTTGCCAATGATCGCACCGCCTCTTTGCAACACGGCTCGAATCTGGCCGTAGTGCTCGCCAGCAGCCTCTGGCAAGGCTCGGGGCGGGATCAGCCCTTCGAGATGCTGGATGGTTGCCATCGCCCGTTCGCGCGATTGGCTCTTCTCAGCGCCGAAGCGCAATTCGCCCAACGTGATGACCGACATCGCAAGCTCGTTGGCCGCGTGGCGAGCAAAATGCTCGCGCACGGCGGGCGGGTTGTGCTTGGCGATGTAGATGCAGATGTTGGTGTCGAGCAGGTAGCGAACGCTCATCAGAGGCTGTCCCTGTCCTGCGGCGGTGTGTCCTCGCGACCATCTGCCATGAAGTCACTTGGCATGCCGGCGAGCGCATCAAAGATAGCGGTTGCGTTGATCGGGGCCTCGCGCATCACGAGTTCGTCACCGCGACGGTAGATCTCAACCCTATCAGCCTGGAAACGGAATTCCTTGGGCAGGCGAACTGCTTGGCTGTTTCCGGACTGAAAAACACGGGCGTAGGGCATCGCTTGCTCCTTGAATGTGAGTATATACGAAGCTGTATATACATGCAATAGACCGGCTGGTATCCGTAATCCCGCGGCAAGCGCAGCGCCGCCGCGGGGCGCCTGGCGGAAGGCTGTAGCCCAAGGCGAAGCCGCTCCCCCAGCCGGCCAATGAAGGGTGGTCGTAGACGGGCGAACAACAACGGTCTCCGTGGCCCGGAATTGCAACCGTGGGCCGGATGTGGTTTCGTAGCCGCATTGTGCGGAGACTATTGGCAATCGCCGTTGCCGCAGGCCTCCTCGGAGGCTGCGGCGTGCGGAGCCCACTTTCTCCCGAGAAAGGTGCCCCATGTGGCCCGGGCATTTCGTTGTGCGATGGGGTATGCACCGATACCAGGTTCGACCCGTCCAACTGCGGCCGGTGCGGCACTGCGTGCTCCGCCGACGCGGTTTGTGACCAGGGAAGCTGCCGTGCGGTGGGAAGCAGCGGGGCCGGTGGACGTGCGAGCGGAACGGGCGGAAGCAGCGGTTTTGCCGGCGTGAGCGGCTCCACGAGCCCCGGCGCG
This sequence comes from Myxococcales bacterium, assembly GCA_003153875.1. Next base: position 2,590 of record PMBY01000178.1, read on the forward strand.
ACGGCCGGCCGCGGCGGCTCGACTACGCGCGGTGCCGGGGGCTCGAGCGGCACCGGCTGCTCCTATCCGAAGCAGATGTGCGGAATCGCATGCGTGAACGCGAGCTCGGATATCGCGAATTGCGGATACTGCGGATCTCGGTGCGCCGCTGGCGAAACCTGCAGCAAGTCCAAGTGCGTGCAAGGCTGCGGCGCCGCGCTCGCTTCCTGCAGCGACACGTGCGTCAACCTTCAGACCGATCCGGCCAACTGCGGCTCTTGCGGGCACGTGTGCGACGGCACCATGGCGTGCAACGGCGGCCAGTGCGGCGCCCCCTGTCCCGAAGGGACCGGCTTCTGCGATGGCACGTGCAGCACGCTCAGCCAGGATAATGCCAACTGCGGGGCGTGCGGGGTCACGTGCTCAAATGGCGATCGGTGCAGCGCAGGCGTATGCCGGGGTACAATGAGCATGTGGCCGACACTCGGCGGCGACGTACACCACAGCGGCTATAACCCCACCGAGACCGGCAAGCCGCCGCTCACCAAGGCGTTTAGCGTGAACAATGGAAAGGGCTCTCTCTGGCCGGCGGTGTCGGATGGCAAGACCATCTACGTGAGCTCGAGCAACTACTTCGGCGCGAACCAGCTTTGGGCGCTCGCGCCGGACGATGGACACACGCTCTGGAACTACAACTTCGGCGACATTTTCAGTGTGGGTCAGCCGACCGTGGACAGCGGCCACGTGTATGTCGCTCAATGCAATGAGGGCTCGACCTTCATGTATTCGTTCGTTGCGGCCGACGGGAAGATTCTTTGGTCGCAGCCATTCGGTTCACAGTGGGAACACTATTGGGCACCGCTCGTCGTGGGCGGTCGCGTGTACTTTGACGGGGGGGGCTACGGCGGTCTCTATGGGCTCGACCAGGCGAGCGGTACGCAGCTTTTCTTCGCAAGCGAAGCGCAATGGGATGAATGGAGTCCGCTTTACCTCGACAATTACGTCTACGTCTTCACGGACGGCAACCTGTACATGCACGACCCCGCGAGCGGAACGGTCGTCCGGTCCGCAATGGTGGCGTGGATCTGGAATGGCTACTCCATGAACACTTCTCCAGTGAGCGATGGGGCGTCCATCTACATCATTTCGCCCCCCAACCTGATCTCCTTCGGCCCCAACCTGGGCAGTCCGAGATGGACAGCCAACGGAGCCTACCAGAACCAGCCCGCGGTCGCGGACGGCGTCGTCTATGCCATCTCCGGAGGCCAGCTGCGCGCCAACGACGCGGCCACCGGGACCGTGTTGTGGACATTTGCCGCGGACAGTGCGCTCAAATATCCGCCGGTCGTTGCCGCCGGTCACGTCTACGTCGCAAGCGACGCCAGCGTCTTCGCCGTGGAGCTCGCCACCCAAGACCAGGTGTGGAAAGACACGCCCGGAGGCTGGCTTTCGATTGCTCGTGGCCAACTGCTCGTCGCCGCACAGGACGGAACGCTCGTCGCATGGTCGCTCGCACAATGAGGGGCGCGGCAGCGTCGTCTGTTTGACAGTTGACAACTTGAGGCATTTGGGTTCAACCTTGGGCCGTTTGCGGGAGCACGCTCAGCGGCCGGACGGTCGCAACCAGGGACGCGGGCTCCTCCAAACATCGACAAATAGAGGCAAAGGGGGTTCCATGCGTAGGAGTGCTGAGTTCAATCGTCATCTGGTGCTGTGGTGTCACGTTGTTGGAATCGCACTGGC
>PMBY01000281.1:0-140 GCA_003153875.1 Myxococcales bacterium
AAGGTCGGCCTCTCCCGCAAGACCCTAATGTTCTTCGTGGGCAGCCTGGTCATTTCGAACCTGGCCTTCGTGTATCTCGGCCGCTCGCAGCCCGATGCATTCTTGCTCATCACCGTCGTCTGGTGCGTGGCCATGTTCGC
>PMBY01000281.1:196-40740 GCA_003153875.1 Myxococcales bacterium
GCTCCCTTCGTTCACAGCATGGGCGAGGAGACCAAGGCAGGAGCATAGGGCAGACGTGCGACGAGGAAAGGCTGGTCCGAGAGAAGTTAGGAGATCAAGATTCGGACAGGACCGGGAGACACAGGCTCCGATGAAGATCCCAGGCAGTCTGGGTTCCACCGCTTTCTGCGCAGCCCTTTTGCTGTGTGCCTGCGTCGGCGGGCAGAATGCAGGCAGTGGCCCCCGGCCAATCGTTGATGCCAATACCGCAATAACGCTAGATCGCTCCGTCTGCTACGGATTCTGTCCGTCCTATTCCATCCGCATCGGCGGCGATGGAACGGTAGCGTATGGGGGACGGCAATTCGTAAAAGTGGTCGGAACCGCGTCGAGCCAGGTGCCCCTATCGGACGTGCAAGAACTCGCCAACGAGATGGAGCAAGCGAACTACTTCGATTTGACGGTGCCCGAGACCTGCGCGCAGGGAATCTCCACAGACTTTCCCACGGCTACTACGTCATTGACTCTCGCAGGCGCCACTCACACGATCGAACGCTACCAAGGGAACGCATGTGCTCCGGCGGTCTTGACGACTCTTGAGGACCGCATCGATACAGTCGCCAACAGCGCGCAGTGGGTGAAGTGCGATACCGCCGACGGGTACTGCGCGAATTGAATCAGCGACAGCTTGCGAGAGTGCGGACGGGGGCGGTCGCCGCTACCTTGGACGACGCACGAATTGTCCCGCTAATCGTGCCCCTTCATCGTCTTCAGCCGGCGCCGCAAGGTCCTGGTCAGGTGGGCCCGCTGTTTGGCCGGACGAGAAACAATTGGGGGCCGCTCAACATCCCATTGAGGCTCAACCAACGTCTGGCACCGACCTGCGCTACAACCTGAGGCACAAGGAGACACATCATGGGTAACCCATTTATTCACGTCGAGCTAAACGCCACGAATCTCCCCAAGGCGAAGGCTTTCTACGCCAAACTCTTCGACTGGAAACTCCAGGATTTCCCGATGGAGAAGCCGGGCAATGAGTACACCGTCATCAAGGTCGGCAAAGGCGTGGGCGGCGGGATGATGAAGCAGATGATTTCCGGCGCTGGGTCGGCCTGGATGCCCTACGTGCTGGTGAAGGACATCGATGCGGCGACCAAGAAGGCAAGAAGGCTTCGCGCCAAGATCATGAAAGACGTAACTTTGGTCGAAGGGATGGGCTGGCTCAGCATCATCGTCGATCCCACTGGCGCCGTCTTGGGTTTGTGGGAACCCAAGGGCATGTGAACGGATGGTCAGCGCAGGATCGCGCTGGCCAATGGGTTGAGCTGATCTTGCAGTGCCCTGCGCTGAAGACCGTTTGATTCCCACTGGACCAGCTGCAAGCTCCTCGAAGGTCCTCGCGCGCAGCTGGGCTACCCCTCCGCCTCACTCACAGCCCCGAACGGGGCAAAGAAGGAAATGATGATGGGTGGCAGTGAGGCGAGCAGCACGAAGCCGAAGAAGGCCTGGTAGCCGAGCCAGGCCTGGATGCGTCCACTCACCATCCCAGTCAGCATCATGTTGAGCGCCATGATCCCGGTGGCAAAGGCATAGTGGGCCGTGCGATAGCGCCCGGGCGACAGCTCTTGCATCATGTACAACATCATCCCGACCGTGCCCAGGCCGTAGCCCAGCTTTTCAATCAACACCACACAGGTAATCAAGACGAGATCGTTGGGCAGGGTTTGGCTCAAGTAGAAGAACGTCACATGCGGCACATTGAGCGCAAAGGCCAACAGCACGAACACCCGGCGCAAGCCGTAGCGCGCGGCCAGCAGCCCGCCCAACAAGGTTCCCCCGACGAACGCCACTGTCCCGAAGGTTCCATTGATGTTGCCCAGGGCCATGTTGTCTAGCCCCAGGCCCCCGACGGTCCTCTTGTCCATCAGGAACAGGGGGCCGATCTTCTCGATGAATCCCTCGGCAAATCGGTAGAAGAAGACCGCAGTGATCATCATCCACACGCGCGGCTTCTTGAAGAAACTGACCCATGCGTCCGCAGTGGTGGCCAGGGCGGCACGCACGCTGGAGGGCGTGTCCGCAGCCTTGGCCCCTGGGGGAAGAAGATAGAAGTGCCAGACAGCGGCCGCAGCCAAAATGGCCGCGACCAGCATCATCACGATCATCCAGGCCGTGAACCAGGCCGGGTTGGGCCCAGAGATGGGCGCCGGCTTGCCCGCTGCGGCCCAGTCAAACAGCACCTTGGTCAAGCTGACCAGCGCGCCCGAGACCAAGACCCTGCCCAAATTCCAGAATGCCCCCTGCAGTCCAACGTACAGTGCCTGTTCTTTGGGCGTGGTCGAGGTCAAGTACACGCCATCGCCGGCGATGTCTTGCGTCGCCGAGGCAAAGCCCGACATCCAGAAGAAGGCAATGGTGAGCGGAAGGTAGGCCGGTAGTCTGAGGGCAAAGGCCGCGCAAGAGAACGTGACCACCATGGTGAGCTCCATGGCGATCACGAAGAAGCGTTTGCTGCGAAACAGCTCCACCAGCGGCGCCCACAGTGGCTTGAGCACCCAAGGCAGATACATGGCGCCGGTGTAGGCCGCGATCTCGGCGTTGGTCAGCCCCAGGTTCTTGTACATGATGGCCGCCACGACGGACACCGCGATCATGGGCGTGCCCATGGCGAAATAGAGACTGGGCACCCAGAGCAAGGGATGCGCGCGTTTGGTTTCTGAACGGGCCATGGAAAACGACTAGCGAGCTGTTTTCAACACGGAGTATGCAGCGTCGGAGGAGGAAGATTTCCTTCGCGAGCGAGATCCAACAGGACATTCGCGCAGAATGCGTTTGCTTGCCACTATTTCCCAAGTCCCTTGTCTGGAGGACTGGACAGCAGCTCGTTCTCCTCGATGTCATGGAAGGTAGTTGATAGTGGGAGATGTGGTCGCGGCCCAAGTCGAGATGTCCGGAAGAATGCGCAGCCCTTGCGGCGCGCGGCTGGACACGAGCACAATAGACTCAAAGGCGATTCCGCTATCGTCACAAGTCACGTCAATGGCTGACCTGCAGCAAGTCGGTCTTCCTCGTCGGGGGCCTCGTCTTGGGCTTCTGGCGGACGCCTTTGACGACGAGTTCCAGAAACAGGTACTGGTGGCCGCGGAGCGCGAGGCGCGCGAGCAGAGCCTGGACTTCGTCGCCATCTCCGGCGGCATGCTGGGCATCGAGTTGCAACATCCCAAGGGCTTCGTGTTCGACCTCCTGGGGCCGCACAACGTGGACGCCTTGCTCATTTGTGCGCACACCATCGGCCACCACGTAACGCCGGACCAGATCGCTGCGTTCGTGCAGCGCTATGCTCCCCTGCCGTGCGTCTGTCTGGGGGTCGAGATCCCAGGCGTCTCCTCGTTGCTCGTGGACAACGAGGTTGGGATGTACACCGCTGTCAAGCACCTCATGGTGGCCCACGACCGCCGCAAGATTGCCATGATTGCCGGCCCGGCAGCCAACCCCGAAGCGCAGGCGCGCTATCGCGGACTGGTGCGCGCGCTGGCCGAGCAGGGGATGCACGTCGATGCACGCCGAATGGGACACGGTGATTTCACTCGCACCAGTGGTTGCCTGGCCGTGGCCGAGCTATTCGACCGCCACGGGCTCGCGGCGGGCGAGGTGGACGCTATCGTGTGTGCCAACGACGTCATGGCTCTGGGGGCGCTTGACGAGCTCGACCGGCGCGGGATTCGCGTGCCGCGCGATCTCTCGCTGGTGGGATTCGACGATCTGGATTTCGCCCGCTACGCGCGCGTACCGCTCACCACCGTGCGCCAGCCAGTCACCGAACAGGTCCGCCATGCGGTTCGCAGCTTGGCCGGGGCTCTGCACGGAACCCCGCTGCTCGAGCGGGCCATCACCTTTGAGACGGAATTCGTGCGTCGTCGCTCCTGCGGGTGCAACACGCGAAGCCGTGAGCGCGTCCTGTCCTGGCCCCTGCCAGGCGAGACGCAAGATTTCGCCGGCACCTTGCGCACTCGCCAGGACAGCGTCGTGGCCAATCTCCGTCAGGTCGCGCACGGCGGATTCGACTTCGTGCCCGAGGACTGGGAACGGCGCTTGTTCTCCGCCTTCCTGGAGCAAGTGGCTGAGCCGGAAGCGCCCGCCTTCGTCAACTGTGTTGAAGACATCTGCTATGCCTTGGTCCGTCGGGATAGCTCGGTGGGCAGCGCGCATGATGTGTTGCTGGTTTTGCGCCGCGATGCCCTGGCCTGCGTCTACGATGCCGCCACCCGGGGCCGTATCTACGACCTCATTCAGGAGGCGTTGCTGGTGGCGAGTGACATGGCGGCCATCGCGCAGGCCCAGCAGCGCGGCGAGCTGGTGTCGCTGATGGGGACAGTGGCCGAGGCCACCGCGGCGATGCTGGCGGCGCCCAGCTTGGACGCGCTCGGCAGGGCAGCGGCGGAGCATCTGCCCCGCCTAGGAATTCGGGCCGGTACCATCGCGCTGTTCACTGAGCCCAACCAGGTCACTGAGCAGAGCGAGGCCACGCTGGTGTTCAGCGAAGCAGGTCGTCGTGACGAGACGATACGCTTTTCCACACGCCAGATAGCGCCCGGAGGTTTTCTCGACGGCCGATCTGTGGTCGTGGTGCCGCTCGGCTTTCGCGGCGAGCAGCTAGGACTGGCCTCGCTAGCGTTCGGCGCGCCCGATACCATGCTGTACGAGGAGCTGCGTTTGGTGCTCAGCTCGGCGGTGACCGGTGCCCTGCTCACCCGAGCGGTCGATCAGGCGCGGCGCGAGGTCGAGAAACTGGCCATCACCGATCCGCTGACCGGCCTGTACAACCGCCGCCACCTGTCCGATCGCATCCGCGACGAATTCGTGCGTATGCGCCGACACCCACGCAGCCTGAGCCTGGCCCTGGTGGATCTCGACGGATTCAAGCAGGTCAATGATCGCTTCGGTCACGAGGCCGGCGATCGCGTGTTGGTCACCGTGGCGCAGCGGCTACGTACCGGGTTGCGTGAGATAGACATCGTGGCCCGCTTCGGCGGAGACGAGTTCGTCGTCTTGCTGCCCGAAACCACGGCCGCCCAGGCGTGCATGGTGTCGGAGCGCATCCTGCAGGCCTTGTCGGGCCAGCCCATCGACGAGCACGGCATCGTGAGCGCGACCTTCGGCGTGGCCACCACCGACGACGACGGCTCCCAGATCGACCAGGACGAGCTGTTGCGGCGCGCGGATCACGCGCTCTTGTGTGGCAAGCGGGCCGGCAAGGGGCGGGTCTTGCACTTCAATGATTGTCCGCCCGCCTTGCCGGAAAAGTAGCCCGACTACCGCCCAAAGTCACTCAGGACGGGGACGTCCGTCATGGGAAGCCGACCTCGGTCTGTTCATTGCTGACCTACAGTCTGAGACGTACCCCCACGTTGACATCCGCGACCATCGAGAAGGCAGGGATGCCAGCCAGGCCGTTGACTTCGAGGAATACGTTCCAGCTGTCGCTCAGGCCAACAGCCATTCCAGCACCTACGCCGACTACGACCGGCCCGCCTCGGACGGTGTCATTGACGTCACTCCGGTTGTTGGTCCGCTTGAGATTCTCGAGGTACAGACGGAAGCCCTCGCCGGCCCCTAGGATTCCGGCGCCGTAGAAGCGTACGGTCTTGCCACCCATGAAATAGAGCAGGCGTCCCAGAAACGCGACGGCCTCCGAGGCCGTGGCAGGGCGGCCACTAACCTGGGGAATGTACTGGATACGTCCCTGAAGGGACACGGAGAGGCTGGGGGTCAGAAAGTAGCCCACCTCGGGCGTGATTTGGGCGGCCTTGGCAAAGGCCACGCCTGGCGTGTATTTGAGCACTTGGTTCTTGTAAATCTCGGGCCCCGAGCTCCCGGCATAGCCGTACCCAAGACCCACGCCCAGCCCGAGCCACCAGTAGCCGCTGTCTTTGCGCGCGGCGGGCTCGGTTTCGAGGTCGGAGTCGTCGCGCACGCCGCGAGCCGCCGTCGCCCCCTGATTGGCGGCGTGAATGTCAACCACCACAGGCTCGACCACGCTCCCGACCGAGGCGACCACCTTGCCCCGCTTGTTGCGCGCTTGGAAATAGAGGGAAAGCTGCTCACCCTTGGTCGCCTCGGGCGGAAGCTGCGTGCCCCAGCCTGGGGTTCCATCCAGCGCGGATTCGGCCGACATCTTGCGCGACTTGAACGGGGTACTTTCTCCTGCGCGGAAAGCGACGGTCACTTCAGCCACCTGGAGCGAGCCCTCGACCACACAGCGCAGCTTGACCGATGAGCCGGCCGTGGCCGAACTCGCGGTGGGACAGCGGAGGGGGCCCTGCGGCGGTGCTGGGGACGGCTCGCTGGCCTCGGGGCTGGGCGCTGGCGTCGCGGGCTCCATCTCGGACCTCGCCCGTTCGAACAGCTCTTTCACCTCGGGAGTGTCCGTTCCCGCGCTGGGCAGGTACTGAGGCTGCAACTCCAGCGCCTTCTTGAAATGGAAGACGGCCTGCTCTTCGTTCTTCATGCCCGAGGCGTAGAGCACGGCGAGATTGCCGTGCGTCCCGGCCATCACGACGTGACTTCCGAGGGATGCAGCCTCGCCAATTTCCAGAGCCTTCTGCAGGCTCTTCTCGGCGAGGGAAAACTCCGCCGCGTCGAAAAACTGCCTAGCCTCTTTGTTGAGGCGTACCACTTTTGACACCGCTTCCTTGTTGTCCCCAGCGGCCACGACGTTCGCGGCCGGTAGGGTGAAGAGCAGGCAGGCGGCGGCTCCAAAGAAGAGATGTCGATTGAACCAAGGGCGTACGGATTTCTGCGCGCTCATGGGATCCCCGTGCAAATTTATTGACTGCTCCCGAACTTATAACTCGGGAGCTTTTCAAAATGCGAAATTACTTGGCCGAACCTTTCTCGTCCAGGTAGGCCAGCACCCAGGCGAGGGGCGCATTCCAGTTTATGCAGATCTCGTTGGTGGCCCAGGATTCGATGTTGTCGGCAAAACACTTTTCTGGCGCACACCCGCCCAGGGCCGCCGCCTTCACGTAGGGATCCTCGAGACCGGAGTTGGGGCCGCCCGAAACCATGCCGGGCGGGGCCGANNGGGCCGGGCGCCCCAGCCGGTCACGTAGCTTTGGTCCATGGGGTTGCGACCCAGAATGTAGTCCATCCCGGCGGCCACGGCGTTCAGGTATCGCTGCTCGTGGTTGAAGTCGTTGGCCAGGGCCAGAACCACCAGGTTGTTGAGCAGGAATGAGTTCGAGCCCCAAGGCGCCTTGCCGGCCTGGCCGTAGTCGATGGGCACTCGATGGCCGCGCTTCTGCAGGATCTGCAAATAGGCATCTGCCGCCTGAGTCACAGCCTTGCGCGCCGTCGCGATTTCCTTGTCACCCAGCGCGTTTGGCACGACCGCAAGCGAGATGGTTCCCAGCGCCGCGGTTGCTTGCCAGGTCATGGGCGAGGCGATGTCGCCGCCCTCTGTGGAGGGCAGACGTGGCGCAACCTTGAGGTAGTAGGGCGAGGCCGCGAGGAACTTCCTGTACTCGGGCTTCTTGGTTGTGATGAAGAGCTCAGCCGCCGCCCAATAGAATTCGTCGTCGACCTTGTTGTCTTCATACGGCCCCCCTCCGACACCACCGGGCGGTGCGAAAACCGTGGGATGGCGCTGCGCCGCTTGCCAGGCTCGCTCGGCCGCCGCCAGGCAACGGGAGGAGAACGGAGCATCGATGCTCTGCCAGATGCGCGCTGCCTGGGCTGTCACCGCCGCGAGATTGAGCGTTGCCGTTGTGCTGGGCGGATACAGGAAGCGCGGCATCTGGTCCTCATGGGGAGCCAGGCCGAGCGCTGTCCATTCCTTGTCGTGAATCTTGTGATGAGCCATTCCGGCGCGGTCGCCGTCGGGAACCTGCATCTTGAGCAGAAACTCCATCTCCCAGCGGACCTCGTCGAGTAGGTCGGGCACGCCGTTGCCCTTCTCGGGAATATTCATGCGTCCGTCGCCAAAGTCGGCCAACGAAGAACCGAGGTGCATGGTTCGCTCGTAGAGATTGAGCAGGGTCCACACCGAGATACCGCCGTTGACCACGTACTTGCCGTGATCGCCGGCGTCGTACCAGCCGCCGGAAACGTCGAGACGATAGCTGCAGCCCGAGCCGGATGCGCAAGGCACGCTCCCGTCCGACAGGTGGCCGGCCGGCCGCGCCCACTGCGGGCCACCCGCGTAAGGCATGGCGATCGCGATGCCACTGCGGTTTTGATAGTAGAAGGTCAGCGCGTCGTACTTGAGCTTGTGATAGAGGACCGGGCTGATGTCAAAGGGATGGCTGCGCGCGGACCCGACGACCAGGACGAAGCCGTGGCCTTCTTGATCGAACGAGCTGAAGTCGGCAGTTTGAACCGTGTCGCCAGCCAGGGTGTCTGGGTCGGCCACCACGGTCTGGCCTGACTGGACCTCGTGGCCGGCGCTGTCCACCAGGCTCCAGGCTTGGGGAGAGCTTCCGCCGGTGCGCACTGTCGCCAGTTTCACCAACCCCGGGAAATAGCCGACCTGGTTCACCACGATGGACGCAGGCAGCGCGTCTTTGATCTTGGTCGGGCGAACGCCCGACTGATCTTCGGAAACAGGCGAGTCACCGTTTTCCGACCCACGCCCAGGCGGTGCGGTTCTCGCGCCAATGGGCGCGCAACCCACCGCCAGAGGCAGGAGGAGCGCGGGTAGGACTGCCCGCATTGTCGGGCTACCACCACATGCTGGCGGCGATGGTGAACGTGTGCCTGTCAGGCTGCAGAGCCTTCCAGAGACCGGTATCGCTGTATGGATAGGGAAGGCTCCAGATTGTGTTGTAGGGCTTGGTGTACCAGTCTCCGTACATGTAGTACTGGTACTGGAGCTGGATTTGCTCGTGGGTGACGAACGCCGTGCGGAAGATCAGGCGCGGAGAAAACACCATGAAGCTGTGGGTGCTGTCGTCCATGTTGGGCTGGACCCAGTCGAAGCGAAGCCCACCCGACATGACGGCAAACGGGGTGTAGAGCCACTGCGTGCCCATCTTCAGTTTGTTCTTGCCCTGTTGAGTCATGTACGCCTCTTCCGATTGGTCGAGGCCGCTGATGTGGTTGAACATGCCGAAGACCTGGACGGTGACGTCCGAGCCCTGGCCCCAAAAGGCCTGTGGTCGCAGCATGAACGCAGCCAAGCTGAATGTGTACTGCAGACCGATGCTATCGAGCGTGCCATTGCCCGGCTTGCCCGTGAAGTTGGCCTGGTACTGCCAGCCGCCCTGAGAGTGCATGGTCTCGATCGAGTCCTGCAGGACGCCAACATTGACCGCCCGGTCGTGGGAATAGCCGAGGTAGCCGATTCCCATCCACCCTCCGTCGAGCCTCAGGTCGGCACCAAGAATCAGCAAGTGGCCATCCCGGGCTGTGCCGCTCCCGTCGGGCGAGCTGGCGTAGGCCTTGGGTCTGCTCAGGGGGTTGGAGCTAGGGTTGTTCAGGTCAGTCCGCATGGCGTCCATGGTCCAGGTGTACATGGCGTGACCTGTTAGGGTGAGCATTTCCTTGTAGACGGCGCCAACGTGACCATGGGCCAACAAGGTGGTTCCCATCTGCACGTAGCCGGGGTAGGGCTGCCACGAGGTGTAGGGGGACGGCAACCACTGTTGAACATCCATCTTTGCGCCGCCGCCTCCCTCTGCAACGATCTTGATGTCGTCGGCGACGTCCAGATCGAATGTGCCAGTGGCGCCGGCGATGCGGGTACGGCCGATCATATAGGTGTCATAGGCGCCGCCATCGTACTTGCCCATGGCNNAGCGTGAGGAAGGCACGGTCGATGCCGAGCTGGTCCTGCAACTCGCGCCAGCTACCCGAGGTGATGTTGTAGCTCGCGATGGCCATGGTCATGATGGCGCGATTGTTCCCGTACTGGAACATCATCTCGCCCCAGGGGCCGGGGTTGTTGTTGGTGTAGCTCCACGTGGTGTAGTTCAAGTCGGGAGTGACGGGTGGGGCGTGGAACTGGATGCCGTGCCACCAAGAAGATGAAAAAAATGGGGTGCTGTTGTTGGAAGCCATGCTCAGGCGCATGGGGCCGCGGAAGTAGCCGTGGAATCTGAAGCCCCAATCCTCGGCAGGCACTTCGGACGCTACGGGTGGGGCTCCTGCATTGTCAGCGGCGTAGGTGGTGGTCTGAGGAGACAGGCCGAGCTCGGTGGTTTTCCCACTGCGTTTGTGCTGGGGACTAGCGGGGGCAGCTTCTGGCTGGACCGCGGCTGGTGCAGGGGCGGCAGTCGGGGCGGCCGGGGCCGCGACAGGGGCCGGCGGTGGCGGAGTTGGGGCTACGGCTTCCGGCGCAGGCGCGACCACTGGGGGCGCCGCCGCCTCTGCAGGAGCGGGACTTTCCTGGGCCGGAGCTTCCTGGGCCGGAGCCGCTGCTGCCGGCTGTGCAGCCGTCTCGGCTTGGTCGGCGGCTGGGGCCTTGGCCTTCTTTCGGGCTGCGGACGCGGTCCCGCCGGAAGCCAGCAGGGCCGTGACAAGGACGGCCGCAGAAAGCAGGCGCGGGGCGAATCGGATGCTCGGGGATCTGGTCGTTCTCATTGGGGGAGCCTCGTTGGTTGTCCGCGCTCCCCAACCACCAAGAATGGACAAGTGGGAAGCAACAAAGGAGGTGGTCGTTGTACACCAACTCACCTCGCACGGGCAAGGCGCCCTCAGGCCTCAGGCATTGGGCAGCAAGACGAGCGCGGCTGGATCCGCTCCGTTCCCACCAGGCCGGGCTCGCGTGTTGCAACGGCGGAGGAGAATGATTGGCTCTGCGAAATTCGCGGGGCTCTCATCGAGGAACAATGCTCGGCGCGCGTCCCACCATGTTCAAGGGCACGGTTTTCGCAGAGGCCAGATCAGCCTGCGGGCGTGGTCTGCTCGACGAAATGGGGTGCGTGACCTGGCGCACCAGAGGCGCGGCGTGGGCGTCGGTGAGCGCGGGAGAATGTGCGGGACTCCTTTTCTCCAGGGGCCTGCCCGACTATGCTTTGATGCAGGCGGGCCGAGAGGCGAGCCCGCGAGTCGTGGAAAGAATCACCGATACTGCCCTTGCTGCGTTGTACCGGAAGTACGCGCCGGCGATTTACGCCCACTGTCGGCGGATGTTGCAGTCGCAGGCGGCGGCGCGGGACGCGACCCAGGAGGCTTTCATTCGCGTGCTTGCGCGCGGGCCGGGGTTTCCCAACGACGAAGATGCGCTTCGCTACCTGTACCGCGTGTCGACCAATGTTTGTCTGAATCATATCCGTGAACTCAAGGTTCACACTCGCGCTGCAGTGACGTTGAGGGAGCGGCCTTCGTCGTCGGGNNGCGGTCATGCACTATGTCGATGGCATGTCGCAGGTTGAGATCGCTGAAGTCTTGGGGATCACAAGGCGAACGGTCTTCAACCGATTGCGCAGGCTCGCGCGAATCGCTCGGGACTTGCTAGGTGCAGACCAACACGATGGGGGAACGACGAAGAGGGAGGGAAGCGCATGAGAGATTGCGTTTCGCACTTGGAGCTGCTGCGCTGGGAGGCCAGGCCCGAAGCTGAGAGATCCCTGGATGCGAGCGACCACCTGCGTACTTGCTCACGGTGTGCTGCCGCATTGGCGGAGTTGGAAGCGGCCCGCCAGGAACTGCTGGGAGTCGATCCTCATGCCCAGAGCCTTGTCGCAGCTCGCGCGATCCTGGCGAGGGTGGCCGAACGGCGCCGCAAGACCTGGTGGCGCCTCGTCGTGCCCTTGACGCTCACCCCGGTAGCAGCCGTGGCCGCGCTCTTGCTCATGGTGACACGCGGTGCGTTCTCTCCGACCACCCCGGCTCCCGACACGATCTCTGGTCCTGCGAGGCACGTCGCGGGCGCTGTGCGTGCCAAGGGCGCTCTGCTGGTCGAGGCGTTTTGCAAACGCGGGGACAGCGTGTTTCCCGTCAAGGATGGCGACGATTTCGTGGCGGGCGACCGCCTGCGCTTCGCCTACACCAAGGACCAAGCCGGCGTGTTGCTGGTGTTCGGCGTCGACGACGCTGGACGGCTGTTTCCCTACTACCGCGATGACGCACTAGCCGGCGTGAGCGCGCCCCCTGGTTCCCAGGTCATGCTGCCCGAGTCCGTGGAACTGGACGACCACCACGGATGGGAAAGGGTCTTCGCCGTCTGGACGCCGGACACGCTTGGTCAGGACGTCATTCGCGCGGCTGTGGCGGATGCGTTGGCCGCGGTCGAGGGTGACATTCGGAAGGCGGCCCCCTTGCCTGTCGAGGCAGAGCAAGTGTCCTTTTTGCTCAGGCGGCCGTGACCATGGTCACTTTGGCGCATAGGCTTGTCACTATCGGTGTCGTGGCCGTGAAAGAATGAGGTACGCTAGAACCATGTCCCTTCGCTTGTTAGGCGCTTGCCTGATTTTGGCGTTGGGGCAGGGCGCTGCCCGCGCGCAGACCCAGCAGACCCGCGTGGCAGTCGTGGTTGGAAACAACCTGGGGCACGACCCTGGGCGCACCCTTCGCTACGCCGAGGCAGAAGCCACCAAGCTGGCCAGCTTGCTTCGCGGGGCTGGGGACTTTGACAGCGTCGTCACCGTCACGGGGGCGTCGCGCGACAGGGTCGAAGCGGCGCTGGCCACCGCTCGGACGCAGCTCGACCGCGCGCACGTCGATGGCAAACGGACCTTGTTCCTTTTCTACTATTCGGGCCACGGCGATCAGGAGGCGCTTGAGCTGGGATCGTCGCGCCTGCCCCTGCGCGATCTGCGTTCGTATCTTGAACAGCTTACCGGCGCCGACGTGCGAGTGGCCTTTGTCGACGCTTGCCAGTCGGGCGCGCTCACGGGTGTGAAGGGTGGCCGACGCGCGCCGGGGTACGAGATCCATCTGGCTGATCCCGGGAGCGTGAGGGGCATGGCGATCGTGACCTCCTCGACGGCCAACGAGCTGTCGCAAGAGTCCGACGACCTGCAGGGCTCGTTCTTCACCCACAACTTCATGGCCGGCTTGCGGGGCGCCGCCGATTCCTCACGCGACGGACAGGTGACCCTGGGTGAGGTCTATCAATTCGCATTCAGGCGCACGCTGGCCAGCACCGCGGCCAGCCTGGTGGGCGGCCAGCACCCGACCTACGACTATCGAATGTCGGGCGCCGGCGACGTGATCCTGTCCCGAACGCGGCCCAACGACGCTCGGCTGGTGTTCCCGCGCGAGGCCGGCGCAACCTATACTGTCGTACACAAGGGTCGCGGCGAAGTGATCGCGGAGTTGGCCTCGACCTCCGGCGAGGATTTCTATCTGGCCCTGCCTGCCGGCGAGTATCGGGTTGTGCGGCGGGCTTTGGCCAGCGTGAGCGAGACGACTTTCTCTCTCGTGGCGGGCAGCTCGACGGCCATTGAGACATCGACCATGTCCCCGGTCGTGGCAGATGCCGAGAATCAGCGCAAGAAGGGCGGGCTGTGGCAGCCCAATTCGATGGGCGTCTATCTCGGGCTACAAAGTAGCCCGGTGTCGGGAACCGGTCTGGTGGGCGCGCTTTCCTACGCGCGCCAGGTCGGCGGGCTCGCGTTGCGCGTGCGCGGTGAGTTCTCGTCGTCCGATGCGAAGTTGCAGGACTATCAATCGTCGTTCTTGCGTGCCGGGCTCTCGTTCGACGCTCTCTGGCCGCTGTACCAGGCAGACAGATTGGCGCTGCTGCTGGGGCCAACGGTTGGCGTCCCCCTCGTGCGCCAACACGATGTCTGGCACGACAGCACGTATTCCGTCGGACTGGACTACGGCGCTGCTGGCTCGGCCATGTTCCGCTCCTATCGCAGCACATGGCTGGTACTTTCGGCGCAGGGCGGTGGTGAGGTTTTCCGTTTGAACAGCCAGCTCGTGCAACGGCTGACCGGGGGCGTGTCTCTCGGCGGCCTCGTTGCTTTCTAATCGCGACTCTCGCCGGTGAGCGACCGGCAAGTAGGACAATGTAGTCAAGTGCGCGCGAATCTTACGTTTTTTGCTCTTCGCATTTCCGTTTCGAGGCCTATTGCGCATACTCTATAAGTAGAGATGAGCGATAAGGAACTTAAAGTGAGACGACATCTTAATCAGGCAGCTGCGAGTGCTGGGATGGCTGTGTGGCGATGGGTGGTGGCAAGAGCAAGCGGATTCGGCGAAGTATCGCTCAGTCTGCTTCTTCCAGTTGTGGTCGCTGGCTTGATGTTCGGCGCGACCTGCGGAGCGCCTGATGAGGTGATGCGCGGCCAGGCGCAGCTCGTAGGCGGCGACACCGGTGGCTCCGGTGGCGCATCCTCCAGCTCGTCGAGGAGTGGAGGAAACACCGGTATCGCGGGCTCCACCGCGCCAACCGGCGGCTCGGTTGGCCCCGGCGGTGCCGGCAGTTCTGGCAGCCCAGGTGGGGCGTCCAGCGCCGGTGGAACCTCGGATTCAGGTGGCAAGACCACGGCGGGCGGCACAACCGGAGGCGGCGGAATCAGCAACACCGGCGGCAAGGGCAGCGGCGGTGCGGGCACCGGTGGAAGGGGCGGCAGCGGCGGCGCGGCCACCGGCGGAAAGGCGACAGGCGGCGTGGCCACCGGCGGCACGACGGCTTCGTCAACGGACGGTGGCGGGGGCTCTACCTTCCCGTTCGGTGGCACCACAGCCACAGGCGGCGCGGCCACAGGCGGTGTGGGCAGCGGCGGGAAGAACACAGGCGGCGTGGCCACCGGCGGCACAACGCGTGTGTCCTCGGGCGGGGCTGGGGGTTCCAGCGGCGGATCGAGTGGTTCGGGCGGCGCCACGTCAACGGCTCCGCCGCCCACCGGCTTGGAGGTGTGGGTCGTGGGGATTTCTGGCAGCACAAGTCAGATCACGTTCAATATCCGAATTGACAACATGGCATCGCAGAGCACTGACCTGTCAACCGTGACACTTCGCTACTGGTACAAGGACGAAGGGTTGGGCACGGCTCTGAAGGTCTCAAACTATTACGTGAGCATTGGTCACTCGAACACAGGTAGCGTGGTGTTCGACAAGATCGTGGCAGTTTCGCCGGCTGCCACAGGCGCTGATCACTATTTTCAGCTTTCATTCGTCGGAATGCTGACAGCAAAGAATGACTCGTCCGGTAACGACAAGTTCAACATAGACGTCGGGCTGCTCAACGGGGGCGCATTCGATGTAACCAACGACTATAGCTATGACGGCGGAGCAACGGGAGCCTACGAGAACAAGATCACCCTCTACGCGAACGGGAAGCTCATCTGGGGCGTGGCGCCCTAGCCCTTCTGGCGCTCGGGTTGATGCCCGCGCTGGTAGGCGGGATTCCCCAGCGTGTAGCGCGAATCCGGCGGCACGCGAATCGCCGTTGGGGCGGCATCACTTCCGTTAGAATCGTGTCATTCGGTCACAAGATGTGTCATCCTCTTGTGCCACCATGCGAACAATCAAGCGCTACTCAAATCGGAAACTCTACGACACCTTTGACAAGCACTATGTGACGCTAGCTGATGTGGCAGGGTTCGTGCGCAACGGCGATGAGGTGAAGGTCACCGACCACGTCAGCGGGGCCGACCTGACGTCAGCGACCCTCGCACAGATCATCTTCGAGGAAGAGAAGCACAGCGCGCGCCTCGGTCCCGAGGGCCTTCGCCGCATCATCCAGCATGGCTTGAAGACCGAGTAGTCACTCACTTAGCCTGTGAATCCCGTCGACCACGTGCCACGTCGCCACGATGGTCAAGTCGACCAGTTTCTCGTTGCGCCGGTTCTCCGGCACCACCAGGTGCTCGTAGGTACACAGGGCCTGGAGCTGGCGCAGGAACTTGCCGATCACGCGTCGGTCGGAATCGCCGATCCAGCCGCCCAGCTTGCTTATCATCAGGCGCTGGTGTTGCTGGATGAAGCGCGCTGCGGACAACGCGCCCTGCGACCCGCGCGCGCGTGAGGAGCGCCGGGGGAAGATGTCGAGCAGATCCTTGCGGTACTCCGCCAGGTCCGGGTCCAGCGCATGGTTGATGTCGAAGTACTCGGCGACGGTTTCCTTGATTTCGCCGTAGGGCGCTTGCGAGCCGGTTCTTTGGTTGGTGGGCGTGCCCCGGCAGGCGCCTTCCAGGTCGACGATACGGTCCACGTACTCGAGCTTGGTCACCGCGACCTGCCAGTCGCGGTAGCGGCGCCGCCAGCGCGACGATGGATCGAGCCAAACGGCAAAGCTTTCAGCGAAATCCTCGTCAGGATGTTTCTGCGCGTAGTGATACATGCCCGCGCGGTGCAGGTGTCTCACGTAGTCGTGGCTCCATGGATTCGCGTTGTAGACATCGCGGTACGAGCGGCGAAAATCGCCGAAGGTCTGCGTCCAGTCTTTGCGTTTCCACAGTTCAAAGGCGTAGTTGACGGCATGCCCCGTCTCGTGGCGCAGATACATCAAGACTTCGTCGCGCGTGTACTCGAACAGGTGGTCGTTGACCATCTGCCACAGAATGGAGTTGGCAAGGTACCAGGGGATGTTGACGCTGATGGCGCGATCTGTGGTCCAGAAGTCATCGTCGCCCAGGTAGTACTGCGGGACGAAGGTTATCCCTTTCGCGCGCAATTCTGCGCCGACTTGGGCCAGACATTCGGCCAGCACATCTTGAGCCTCGAGTTGCAGATCGCAGATGCGCGTGGAGAGGAGCTTCTGCAGACCAACCTCGCGCTCTACCGGATCGTCGGTCATCGGCCGAGCAATGCTGCGCTTGGTTCTTACTGCCGATAGCGACATTGACGAAGAACATCTACCATGACGGCGTGGAGCCAACGGCGGAAATGAGCCTGTGAACGATGCGGCACAGAGTGTTAGTAGTGCATGGAGTCGGCGTGTATTGCCTTGAAAACAAACTGATATTTGTAGTTAGCAGTAACGCACAGGCAAATAGCTCGCCGGGTCATACGGTCCCGGATCGCGCTTCGCATTCGAAATTGCTGGTATGTTGCGGGTCATGGCAGGGGCGGCCAGAAGTTGGTCTCGCGCAGGCCTGGTGCTGACACTCTATCTTGCACTGGCCTCTGCTGGCGTGGCCTGGTCGAGCTTGCGTGGCGACTCCAGCACGTGGCGTCTGGCGGGGCGCGAAGACACCCAGACCCTGCTGGGGATCGTCGCCGGAATTTTGATCGGGCTGGGCTACGTGTTTGCGTCGCGGCTCGCGGTTCACAGATTCGAATGGGCGCGCGCCGTTCATCGCGACATGCGCGCCATGCTCGGGCCGCTGCCAGACGCCGAGGTGGTGGTGTTGGCCGTGGCCTCGGCGTTGGGGGAGGAGATTTTCTTCCGCGGAGCCCTCTTGCCAGCCATCGGGCTTTCGGGGTCGAGCCTGGTGTTCGCCCTGCTTCACGTGGGGCCGAAGCTCCGCTTCTTGCCGTGGACCATCTCCTCGTTCATCGCGGGCCTGGTGTTCGGACAGCTCTTTCTTTGGTCGGGCGATCTGACCGGACCGGTGGTGGCGCATTTCACTGTGAACTTCCTGAACCTGCGTTACCTTTCCGCACACGAAATGCGATGAGCGGGAGGCACCTGCAACGGATAGTCGTCGGATGGGCCCTGGCCGCTTGGGCAACGCCGGCGTACGCGGCTGACGAGTTCTCGGGTGCGGACAAGCTGCGCGCGATCTATTCGGCCGAGTTTCGTTTCACCAAGCAGGGCTTCCCGGTTGTGCCGGTGGCCATCGCCGAGGGCCTGGCGCGGGTGACCATTAGCGCCGGTCCGTCGGGCGGCTTGCGTCTCCTTCCCGAGGGCGAGGGCAGCTCTGAAGTCCGCGGCGAGGAGTCCTGGCAGGTTCGCGCTTCGGTGACGGTGCCAGCCAAGCTGAGCCACTGGGCCGTGGTGTGGCGAGGAAAACCGGGCCAAGGGGATGAAGCCGACGCTCACATCAAGCGATGGCAGGAACTGGGCGAAAAGGCAAAGCGCTTCGAGCAGGGCACTGTGTTTGGCGTGGGCGGCGAGGTTCTCGACCGACGCGAGATCCTGGTGGTGGTGGGTCCCTACCGCAAACCAGAGGAGGCCGAGCAGGCTTTCGAGGCCCTGGGCCGCAAGGAAGCTTTGGTCAACCCCGGGGTCTTCACCGAGTTGNNGCGGGCGGGGACAGCCCGCTGCAGGTGGAGGCCGAGGGCCCGGCGGGAAAGGCCACAAGCAAGGTGTCGGGCGCCTACTTCGGCAAGGTGTACGTGACCCTGGACCACAACGGCAGTTTGGCTGTGGTCAATGCCTTGCCCGAGGATCGGTTCTTGGCCGGCTTGCTGCCGGCCGAGATCTTCCCCAATGCGCCGGACGAGGCGCTCAAAGCGCAAGCGGTGGCAGCGCGAGGCGAGCTGCTGTCCAAGATCGGCACGCGACACCTCGGTGATCCCTTCCGGCTGTGCTCGCAGACGCATTGCCAGGTCTACTTGGGCGCGGGCCACGAGACGCCGCGGACCACGGCGGCGGTGGCTGCAACCCGCGGCGAGGTGCTGTTCACGGCCGACGGAAAAGATTTGGCTGACACCGTGTATTCGGCCAACTGCGGCGGCCACACCGAGCACAACGAGAACGCTTGGCCCGACATGCCCGCGCTGGCGGCTCTGCGTGGCCATCGCGACGCGCCCGCGCCGGTCGCCGGCAAGNNGAACGCTTTCGCTGGACCGTGAAGCGGACCGCTGCGGAGCTGGACAAGCTGCTGGGTCGGTACCGATTGGGCGAGATTCGGGCCATCGAGGTGCCGCAGCGAGGGGTATCGGGGCGCGCGCTGGCTGTGCGCGTTGTGGGCTCGGCTCGCAGTGAAACCATCCGCGGCGAGTTGCGCATCCGCCAGGCTTTTGGTGGGCTGCGTAGCTCGCTCTTCGTGGTCGAGGTCAAGGATGGACAAGCGGTTTTTCGCGGCGCCGGTTTTGGCCACGGCGTGGGCATGTGCCAGACGGGCGCCGTGGGAATGGCAGAGGCAGGCAGGAGCTATCAGCAGATTCTGCGCCACTACTATCCGAACACAGTATTGCGGAAGCTCTGGTAGTTAGCTCTTCAACCACAGAGAGCACAGAGCACCAGAGGTCGGATAGGAGGGAGTAGTCCGGACCGAGCCCGGCCAAACCCCTCCCCTTCCCCTTCCCCTTCCCCTTTCCCACCCTCCCTTTCCGATCCGGCTCCGTGAACTCTGTGCTCTCTGTGGTTCAACCAGAATTCTTTCCTGACGGCGGCGCAGTCTTTTCGGGGACCTTGGGACCGTTGTTTAGGATGAAATAGTCCACGCCGGCGGTGCCGCAGGCCTCTTCGTTGCGGTGGAAGGTCCAGTGAATGTAGACCTTGCCGTTGCCGGAAAGGATGGTCGGCGGCGGGGTGGGGTAGGGAGCGGCGCTGTAGACGACGTCGATGGCCGCGCTGTCGTAGATGGTCAGCCCCGACGATCGCACCACCGCCACGCGGTCCACATTGCCTTGACCGTCGAGAACGATTTCCAGCTTGGCCACCAGCGCAGGATTGTTGAGCGGCACGCTCGCTGGCTTGTCATCCATGCCCGCCATGAAACCGAAGGCCCACAGCTCGTGGATCTTTCGATGCATGCGGGTGATGAACTGGGCAAAGGGCGCGGCGCGCGTGTTGAGCGCGGTCTGGTTGCCCGGCTTGACCTCGGTGATGAAGTTTTCGAGGGCGGAGCGCACCCGCTCGCGCCGCTCGGCGAACTTGCCCTTGCGCTGGGATCGCTGGGCCTTGGCCAGCGCTGCCGAGGCCTCGGCGTCGGTACCGAAAACCGATTCGTATTGTCGGCGGGTCAGGCGTAGCCGTGCGGCGGGGCCGCCGTCGTTGCCGCGCGAGCGTTCCGACTCTGGCGCAAGGCGCATCCCGTCGGGTGAGATGGTTTCCCGTTCCGCGCTTTCAACTTTGCGCGGCGTACGCATGGACAGGGTGGCTTTTCTTGGCGCCTCGGGCTGGAAGGATTCGGGCAAGGGACGCTCGCTGCTCTGGCCCGCTCGCTTTTCAGGTCGGGCCTCGCGATCCTCCAGACCAGCGATCTTGTCTTTCTCGTCCGAGGGGTGGGCCTCTTGGCCAGCCTGCTCTCGCTCCAGATTGGTCTCGCGTGCACGGGTCTCATTCTCGGTTCGGTTGTTCTTGTCGGCCAAGTATTTGGCATTCTCGGGCGCCTCCACATCCTTGCCCATGTCCAGCTCGACGATCTTTTGGTGCAATCGTTCGGGCGGCGGCTGAGGCGGCTCTTCTGGTTTAGGAGGTGGAAGTTGCACGAGAGGCTTCTCCGGCAGCTTGGGAATGGGTGGCATCTTTTCCGGCGGAGGGGCTTCGATTTCGGGCTCCGGTGTCTTCTCCGATTGCGCGAGCTTGTGCGCCGCCTTTTCCCGCGGCTGCTTCTCGGGCGGCTCAGGCTCATCGACGGTGGGCAGCCCAGCCGGCAGTTCGTTTTCCTTGACCGAGTCGAAGCTCAAGTCGACTTCATTCGACTCGCGCTTGCCATACACGAGAGCCAGGATGACCAGAGGCAGAATAACCTGCCCGTGCAGGAGTAGCGACGCGAGCAGACCACGGCCGAGGTAGCCGTTCGGTCGCTTGTTGCGTCGGGTACGCATGGCGCAGTGGGAGGTTACTCCATTCGTCGCCCACGTCCACGAAGACCTAGGGACCGAAAAGTAGTCAACAGCAGCAAATGCTAGCCAGTTCCTGAACCTGAAGCCACCAGCACGTTGCTGCCAAGAAACTGTTCCAAACTCTGCACAAAGTCGGCTTCGGACATCCCCATCTGATCACCCACAGCTTCAAACACCTGGCGCAGTAGAAGCACGAGAAGCCGACCAGCGAGGGATCTGAGGAGAGTATCGCGGCCAAGGTTTCGCAAGACTCAAGATCAGCCTCCTGCGCGACTACCGCGTTCGATAGATCCACATTGATGGTCACTACGTTCTCGAACCCCCGTGCTTGGGCCGTGAGCTTGAGGCGGCGGAGGGAAAGTGTGCCGGACGGTCCAACCAACACAGTCGCGTGCTGCATGAGTCTCCTTACGATTCCCGGCGAAGGTAGCGGCGCTCCAGATGCTGTTCGAACGCCTCGGTGCTCAGTGGGCTTCCGGTGGCACGCGCAACCAGAGCCTGAGCCTCCAGAAACGATCCCTGGCTCCAAATGTTCTTGCTTAGCCAGCTGTCGAGACCCCGAAATTCGCCTCGGCGGATCTGCGTCATCAGATTGGGGTGGGCATCTCGGGCGGCGCGGAATAGCTGGGCTGCGGTCATTGCGCCCAAGACGTAGGCGGGGAAATAGCCGAAGAGGCCAGATGGCCAGTGAACGTCCTGCAGACATCCATCACGGTCGTTGCCAAGGGTCGCAAGGCCTAGCATCTGGCGCATCCACGCGTCCCATGCCTCGGGCACATCTTCTGGGTGCAACGAGCCGTCGATCAGGGCCCGCTCAATTTCAAAGCGCAGCACGACATGGCAGGGGTAGGTCGCCTCATCCGCATCTGCCCGGATGAGCCCGGGTTTGACCCGAGTCAGCTGACAAAACAGGTTCTCAGGGCTGAATGCTTCAGGCGTGCGCGTGAATGAGTCGGGGAACGCTTCCGCGATGAACGGTGCTGCAAATTCCAGGAAGGCGGGACTTCGACACACATGCATTTCAAACAGCAAGCTCTGGCTTTCGTGAATACTCATGCCCCGCGCGGCTCCGATGGGTTGGTCTAACCAAGCGCCGGGTAAGTTCTGTTCGTATTTGGCGTGGCCGGATTCGTGCAGTACCGCAGCCAACGACTTGGTGTAGTCGTCGACGTCGTATCGAGTCGTAATGCGAACATCCGTCGGCACGCCGCCGCAGAACGGATGGTGGCTGACGTCCAAGCGCCCGTGGTGGAAGTCGAAACCGATCCGGCGCAGCAATTCAAGGCACAACCACCGCTGTCGCTTAGCGGGAAATGGCCCCTGGCTGGTCGCGATCGATTCGCGCACCTGTTGCTCCATGACCTTCTTGATGAGCCCGGGCAAGAAACTACGCAACCGTGAGAACAATGGCTCCATTAGACTGCTACGGGCGCCCGGCTCGTAGCTGTCGAGAAGAGCATCGTAGGGACTGAGCGACAGTCTGTCGGCCCATGCCTGCGCCACCTCCCGTTTGAGCCGGACAACGTCGCGGAAGAACGGAAGGAATCCCGAGAAGTCATTGTCCGCCCGGTGCGTCCGCCAAGCCTGTTCGCTTCGCAATTCCGCGCGTGACATCGCCTCGACCAACCCCTGTGGCAGCGCCGTGGCTAGCACCCATTGCCGCTCCATTTCGCGCAGGTTGGCCTGCTGCCACTCGGGAAGATTCACTGCCTCTGCGCGAGCCACGGCAAACAGGTCGGCCAGATTTTCGCGCGTTGAATGTTCGTGGATAAGTCCTCGCAGCGTCGACAGCGCCTCAGCGCGCGCGGCTCCTCCCCCGACGGGCATCATGGTGGACTCGTCCCAGACCGTGATCGCCTCAACGTGATGAAGTTGCGAGAGGCGCCGATGGTGCTCAGCCAGAGCGGCGTAGGACATGACGCCAATATAGGTCACGTCGCGCGCGACTGGCGCGGGATTGTGAGCCTACTTCGGTCGCGACATCAATGGCGCACTGCGGGCGTCGTCGCCCACGCGAACCGGTAGTACAGCCATGGCCAGGCCCTTCCAGTGCAGACGGCGTTCGACCTGGTAGGCGGTCTCGTTGTGCAGAATCTTCTGCATCCATGTCTCGCGTTTCCAGATGAGCTTGCCGGCAAAGAAAACGACGCGGGAAAACTCGTCCGCGATCCTGATGCACAAACGGCTGGCCTCGTACACCGCGTCCAGCCCTTCGGCCATGCGGTAGCTGGAGTTCCAGCCCAGGCTCTTGGCCAGCGCCACGTATTTCTTCAGGGTCTCCTCGACCTGGAGGCGTTGCGCGTCGACCTCGGCCGCGCCTTTGAACGTGCCCGAGTCGTGCACAGCCACCGAGACGAACACCAGGTTGGAAAAATAGCCGGGGTAGGTGCGCTGAATGGAGAGCATGGAGTGCACGCCCAGACCGCCGTACTTTGCCACCAGGAGGACCGCTGTGGGCTTGCTGGGATCTGGCTCACCACCGTTTCCATCGAGCCCCACCAGGTTGTCCAGGTCAGCGTCGAGCAGGCTCAGCTGGCGCGCGACTTCGCGGTAGTGGGATTTGACTAGCAGGCACACGACGATGAGAGCGGTGGTGACCAGCAGGGTCAGCCAGGCGCCTTGCGAGAACTTGAGCACGATTGTGAAGGTCAAGATCGACAGGCACATGACCAGTCCGATGACGTGAATCAGGATGTGACGTCCCCACTTGCCGTCGCGCGACCGCTCACGCAGCCAGAACCGGCACATGCCGAGCTGGGAAAGAGAGAACGTGATGAACACGTTGATGGCATACATGGTCACCAGCGCGTCCACGTTTCCGTGGGTGAAAAACAGCAGAGAGATCGCCGCCAATCCCAGCAGCGCGACGCCGTCTTTGGTGGTCAAACGGTCCGACAGGGATGCGAATCGCCGGGGCAGCCACGAATCGACGGCCATGTTGGACATGACCCGCGGTCCGTCGATGAACCCGGTCTGCGCGGCCACGAAGAGCAGGGCGCCTTCGGACGCCAGCGCGACGACAACGAAGGCCTTGCCGACCGGCACGCCGAGAACCTGCCAGTTTGCGGCGAAGGCCTCCACCAACACGCCATTCAGGGTCTTGCCTTCTTGGGGACGGATGCCAAAGAGGAGGTAGCAGAGCAGAATGCCGCCCGCGGTGAAAGCCAGCGAGACGGAGAGGTAAACCATGGTGCGTTTGCCCGTGGTCACCCGCGGCTCGCGCATCATCTGCAGGCCGTTCGACACCGCTTCGATTCCGGTGTAGGTGCCGGCGCCGCGTGAATAGGCGGTCATGAAAATGACGAAAACGCCGAAGACGCCGTAGCTCTGGATGCTCTGCGAGAACTCGTGTCTGAGGTTGGCGGCCACCTCGGGTGCGTGACCGATGTGCGACCCGAGGCCACCCAGAATCAGCACCAGGTGCGTGACGACAAAGACCATGAAAACCGGCACCAGCGGCGTGACCGATTCCTTCACGCCGCGGATGTTGAGGACAATGAGAAGGGTGATGACAACAAACTCGATGGGCACCTTCCATGCGTGCCAGGTCAGCGGCAGCATGTTGAACACGGCATCCCCGCCTGATGCGATGGACACGGTGATGGTCAGGATGTAGTCCACCAGCAGGGCCGAGCCAGACAGCAACCCGGCCTTCTGGCCGAGCAACTTGCTCGCCACCACGTAGCCACCGCCGCCGGTCGGGAAGTGTTCGATGATTCGGCTGTAGGCGTAGGACATCACGAACACGGTCAGCGCGGTGGCCAGTGCCATGAACACCGCCAGATAGGTGGTGTTGCCGTGTTCGAGCAGGGAGCGGAAGGATTCGTCAGGGCCGTAGGCCGAGGACGACAAGCCGTCGGCGCCCATTCCCACCCAGGCCAAGAACGCCACCAGCGAGATCTTGTGGAAGACGCCAGGATCCTTGAAATCTCGCGGTCGACCCACCATGACCCGCCACCCCGTTTCCAACAGGGAGGCCTTTTCTTCCGGCCCGGTGGTTTCGTGACTAGCCATGCAGATCTTTCGACCGGCCCCCCGTCCTTCGGGGCCTCTTCTGCCTACGAGGTTAGCTGACGGGCTCGGGAGGAGGCGGTCCCCCGGTGCTGACTGGCACTTCGCCCCAGAACGATTCGGGTCCCCCGTTCCGGCGAGACCGGATTCGGCGGCCAGAGTGCTACTCCCGACTGTGGGCGAAGTCAAACCGACAGGGAGCGCCTGGGATTTGCAGCAGGGGGCCGGGACAGGGACGGAGGCAAGGCACCGGAGGGCGCCCCGTCAGGATGGGGTTCAGTGTTTCGGGTGGATCAGGCGCCATCCGAGGTACTATTCAACAACGCCGCCGCCGTGGTGTTCTTGCAATTGACCGTGAGCCGAGTTTGAAAGTCCGTCCGTTAAGGACAAACAGAACAGCAGCGATGCAGGCTACCAGCTCCGACCGATGTCGATCTCGGTAGCCTCTTCGATCCTCTTCTTCTAGTTCTGGCGCTCGCCGAAGATCGCGGTGCCCACCCGCACCAGGGTTGCGCCCTCGGCCACCGCGACTTCCAGGTCGTGGCTCATGCCCATGGACAGCTCGGCCAAATTGACGTGGACTCGGCTCACGGCCGCTTGCTCGTCACGCAGGCGGCGCAGCGCCGCGAAGAAAGGCCGCGACTTCTCGGGATCGTCGCTGTATGGGGGGATGACCATCAGGCCGGTACAGCGCAGATGGTCGAGCTGGGCAAAGCTGGCCAGCAGCGCTGGGAGCGCCGTCCGTGTCACGCCGTGCTTCTGTACCTCGCCAGCCACGTTGACCTGGATGAGACAAGCCTGCGACGCCGTCGGCTCCAGTCCGGCCNNGGCCTCGACCTCGACGCTCTTGTCGCGGAATTCTTGCCCGTAGCTTTCGCCAAAAACCTGCTGGCCAGCCGTCAGAGCAGCCAGAATATCCGCTGCCTCCACCATTTTGCTGACCGCCACCAGGCGCACGCTGCCCGCGGGCCGACCCGCACTGGCCTCGGCCCGCGCGACGCGGGCGCGCACGTCGGCTAGGTTGGCGGCGACTTGTTCGGCGCGATTCACCGGGCATTTCCTCCGAAGGCCGCGGGCGGGTAGCCGGGCAGGGCTTCGAGTGCGCGCAGATCCGCTATGACTTCGGCCAGCGGCAACCCGACCACGTTGGAGAATGACCCGTGCACCTCGATGGCGAACGCGCCCGCGATGCCCTGGATGGCGTAGGCACCGGCCTTGCCCTGCCATTCGCCACAGTCGAGATAGGCGCGGAGTTCGGCCGAATCGAGGGAGCGAAAGCCCACGCCGGTGCTTACCACGCGCTCAACCATGCGGCCGCCAAAGTGCGCGCGATAGGCGGTCATCACCTCGTGGCGCCGGCCTGCCAGCCGGCGCAGCATGGCCGCCGCCTCGTCCTGGTTGGCCGGTTTGCCCAGGATGTCCTCGCCCAGCACGACCACTGTGTCCGCGGTCAGAATGGGCAGGGTCGCAGCTTCCTGGCCCAGTCTGGCCAGCGCCGCATCGCCCTTCTCGGCCGCCAGGCGCTGGGCGTAGGCGCGCGCCTTTTCGCCCGGCGCTGGCGTCTCATCCACGTCCACCGGTTCGATCCGCAACACTAGACCCAGGCGTTCAAGCAGCTCACGCCGACGCGGCGACGCGGAAGCCAGGATGAGATCGGGCGCAGTCTTCATGGTCGGTGGCTGCGAGTATATAGTGGGCGGCGCGGAAGATGCGCCTCCTTGATGGGTGCGCAACTTCGGAGCCGTCTATCCGATAAGGCAGGCGATGCCTTCTCTGCGCGCTTGCCCTTTCGTGTGGCTCGTCTCCGTCGCCTGTTCCCCGAGCACCGACCTGGCAGCGGAACGGCACGTGCCCAGCACGATGATTGATGGAGGAAGGGCCAGCGATTCTGGTGTCGTCGTGGGCCTGCCGGAACTGGTCGACCCGCCCGTCGGTGCTGTGCAAGTACCGCCCAACCTGGCAAAGGTCATACTTCGCTTCTCAGAACCTTTGCAGGTTCCCAATGCGAGTGCTTCGCTCAAGCTCCGCGCGAGCGATGGCACCGAGGTGGCGCTTGCCTTGGGTGATACCGTGCCCTGCGGCGGCACCTGCTACGCGACCCTGCCGGCCGGCACCCTGGAGCCAACGACCTCGTATGTAGCCGAGATCGGCGCCGATTCCTTGCACTTCGAAGCTGGCAAGCCGGTTCCTGCTGGCCAGGTTGGCTCGTTCACAACCGCTGATGCGCCTGACGAATACGCTCCTTTGATCGTCGGTTTTACAATGACTCTCGTCGAAGGGTGTGTGCAGACGGAGCTAGTGACAGACGAGTCCGCGTGGGCCCAGGTCATCATCACGGCTGGCGCCCAGGTGGCCAGCCTGGATCTGGGCGCGATTGGCACCAAGTTCGACCTGCTGACGCACCTGCCGGATTTGCCTGCCGATGTGGACGCTCAGGCCATCGCGCGCGCCACGGATCGAGCCGGCAACAGCGCGGATTCTGCCGCGGTCGCGCTGCACCTGCCGCCCAAGGTGCCCCGGCTGGTCATGACCGAGGTACTGGCCAATCCCGCTGGCTCTGAGTACACGCAGGAGTTCGTCGAATTGGAGAACCTGGAGGCCGAGCCGGTGTCGCTGGCAGGCATGCTCATCGAAGACAAGACCGGCAGCGACGTCTTGCCGGATGTGGCTGTCCCAGCGGGCGGTTTCGCGCTGATAGTGGCGGCGAACTTCGTTGCGGACGACGGCAAGGATCCGGTACCGCGCGATGGAACGGTGATCGTCCCGGTGTCGGGCCGCATCGGAGCCGATGGTCTGTCAAACTCTGGTGAACCGGTTCGATTGGTCAGCAGCGACGGTGTAGTGGTGAGCCAATACGGCGGCTGGGTCGACGTGAGCGCCACGGCCTGGAACGGCATGAGCGTGCATCGGGTCTCAGTCGACGCCTGTGATCAGCCGAGTGCTTGGACCAACAGTCCCGAGATGCCGACTCCAGGCTGGTAGCGCGCTCATCGCACGAGCCCTCGCCCGACCGACTTCGCTCATCACAGCGCATCGCGTCTGCGAAGCGGCGATTTTGGCGCCCGCAAGCGGGGCATTTGCGAACGAAAAGTGCTACAAAGCCAGCATGTCCGGTCACAACAGATGGTCGAAGATCAAGCACAAGAAAGAGGCCTCCGACTCCAAGAAGTCGAAGCTCTGGACCAAAGTCATCAAGGAGATCACCATTTCGGCCAGACTTGGCGGTGGTGATATCAACGGCAATCCCCGCTTACGCTCGGCGGTGGACAAGGCGCGCGGCCAGAACATGCCCAACGACACCATCGACCGCGCCATCAAGAAAGGCACCGGCGATTTGGAAGGTGTGAACTACGAGGAGTTCACCTACGAAGTCTTTGGCCCNNATGACCGACAACCGCAACCGGACCACGGGCGAGATTCGCAACTTGCTGACCAAGGCCAACGGCAACTTGGCGGGTTCGGGCTCGGTGGCCTGGATGTTCAAGAAACAGGGTGTGATCGTTTACGAAAAGGCCCAGGTCGACGAGAACAAGCTGACCGACGCGGCCATCGAGCTGGGTGCCGATGACGTGCGCAGCGAGGATGACGTTTTTACCGTCATCGTCGAGCCCAAGGAGTTCGAGCGCATCCGCGACGGCCTGAAGAAAGCCGGCATGCCTGACCCGGCCTCTGCCGAGGTGACCATGGTGCCGCAGAACAAGACGCACCTGGCCGGCAAGGAAGCCGAATCCGCTCTCAAGCTGCTCGACATCCTGGAAGACAACGACGACGTCCAGAACGTGTATTCCAACCTGGACGTGGACGAGGCCACGCTGGCCAAGCTTTCCTAGCCGAATCCGGCCGCATGTCTGCAGCAGGCCGCACGCGCATCCTGGGCATCGACCCGGGTACCCTGCGCCTCGGCTACGGCGTCGTCGATCGCGTTGGCAATGCGAAACTGACCTACGTGGAATGCGGCGTGATTTCCGCGCCGCCCCGGCATCCGCGCAACCAGCGTTTGTTGACCATCGGCCGTGGCCTGTGCGAGCTACTCGACGAGCTGCGGCCCGACGAGGTGGCCATGGAGCAGGCGTTCTACGGCAAGAACGTGCAGGCCACCCTGGCGCTGGGCGAGGCGCGCGGCGTGGCCCTGTTCGTGGCCGGTGACCGCGGGCTACCCGTGGTCGGCTACGCCCCGGCCCGGGTCAAGCGCACGATTGTCGGTCACGGCCGCGCGAGCAAGGCCCAGGTTGCCTTCCTCGTGCGCGCGCTTCTGGCCATGCGTCGCGCGCCCGAGGCTGACGCGGCCGACGCCCTGGCCATCGCGATCTGCCACGCCCGCCTGCGGGGTGCGGCGTTGCGGACGTAGTCAGGAGAGCCAGTTCGTGTCGGTGGCCACGCGCCGCTGAGAACACAGAGGGGAGAGCTTGCTTCCGAAACTAGCCACGGACGCCCAGGCAGGGGTAGGCTCCTGCCACAATGCCCTCTGCGCTCCCTCCTCTCCCCTCCGTGTGCTCGGCCGTCCGATGATAGCTTCGCTGCGCGGCACCTTGCTTGAGAAGAACCCCGACACCGTGGTGATCGAGGCGGGCGGCGTGGGCTACGCGGTGACGGTCACCGCAGCTGCCCAACGTGCGTTGCCGGCCCCGGGCGCCCAGGCGCGCTTGTTCATCCACACGCACGCGGTGCAGGACAGTCCCTGGCAGCTCTATGGTTTCGCCGAGCCCGAGGAGCGTCGCATGTTCGAGACCCTGCTCACCGTGCAGGGCGTGGGTCCCAGGGTGGCGGTGGCCATTCTATCGGGCCTTCCCATGGGTGACCTCGTCCGCGCCATCCGCGCTGCTGACCTGGCCACCCTGACCAGGATTCGCGGCGTGGGTCGCAAGACTGCCGAGCGAATGGCGGTCGAACTGCGCGACAAGGTCGGAGTGGCGGTGGGCGCGGGTCGCGAGGTGTCTACGGTTTTTCCGCTGCAAGGGAGCGCCCCTCCTGGCCGGCGGGGAGAGGTTTTCGGCGCCCTGCAAGCGTTGGGTTACCGGGTGGCCGAGTTCGAAGCCGTTTTGTCGGCGCTCGACGAGAGCAAGCCGACACCTGACCTGATCAAGGAAGCGCTGGCAGCCATGAGGAGAAAGTAATGGCGCGCAAGCGGCACGACGACGGACCAGCCCCGGGCGAGCCCGAGTCCTCGCTGCGCGTGGTATCGCCCGAGGCGGATTCGCCCAAAGAGAAGGCGATGGACGTGGCGTTGAGGCCGACGTCGTTCAGC
Organism: Myxococcales bacterium; assembly: GCA_003153875.1. The sequence continues at coordinate 30,006 of PMBY01000281.1, forward strand.
GAATTCGTCGGGCAGCGCAAGGTGGCCGAGAACTTAGAAGTTTACGTGGCGGCGGCCAAGAAGCGCGGCGGAACCCTGGACCACGTGTTGCTGTCTGGTCCGCCTGGTCTGGGCAAGACCACGCTGGCGCACCTGCTGGCGCACGAGATGGGCACGCAGGCGCGCGTGACCTCAGGGCCGGCGCTGGAGCGCAAGGGCGATCTGGCGGGCATCCTCACCTCGCTGAATCGGGGCGATGTGCTGTTCGTCGACGAGATTCACCGGCTGCAGCCCATCATCGAGGAGAGCCTCTACCCGGCCATGGAGGACTTCAAGATCGAGATCGTGACTGGCGTGGGCGCAGGCGCCGCGGCCATCACCATCCCCATCCAGCGCTTCACCCTGGTGGGGGCCACCACGCGCACCGGCCAGCTCACCTCGCCGCTGCTTTCGCGCTTTGGCATTGTCGAACGACTCGATTTCTACGCGCCCGCCGAGCTCACCACCATCGTCAAGCGTTCCGCCAGCATCCTGGGCATTCGTCTCGACGAGGACGGCGCGCTCGAAATCGGCCGTCGCGCCCGCGGCACGCCTCGCATTGTCAACAAGTTGCTCAACCGGGTGCGCGACTTCGCCGAGGTGCGCGGCGACGGGAGGGTTACGCGCGAGGCTGCCGACTACGGATTGCGCCGACTGGGCGTGGACGAGCTGGGTCTGGACGAGGGCGATCGCCGGCTTCTGCGCGCCATCATGGAGCGCTTCGACGGTGGCCCGGCTGGCATCGAGTCGCTGGCTGCCGCGCTGGCCGAAGATCGTGACACCTTGGAGTACGTGCACGAGCCCTACCTCATCCAGCAGGGCTTCCTGGTGCGCACCCCGCGCGGCCGTCAGGCCACCCGCCAAGCCTACGAGCACATGAAGATTCCGCTTCCGTCGACTGGACGCAACAGCCCGAGCGGGCAGGGCAGTCTTTTCTAGTCGCGTGGGGAGCCGAAGGGCGGAGCGAACCCTTTCAGGGTTCCCATATCAAAGATGACGCGGTCGTTTGTCTAACCAACATCCTTAAGATCTTCGCCAAACGCGGCGATTGAACTTTAGGATGAAGTTCGTCGTCTTTGGAGCCGTGTTTGCGGCCTTGCTGCCCGTTTGGGTCTCGCCCGGTGTGGCCAGGGCGGACGCTGTGCAGACCCTGCGCAAGACGGTGGTCAATGTAGAAGCGCCGGTTGCGATTCCCTTCAGCGAACCGCTGCGTGACCGTTTTGGAATCGGCACCATGCCGGCGATCTCCGCAAGCTTGCCGGTGGGACGGTGGACGTTGTTGGGACTACGCCTGCGGGGTGGCTTCCTCTCCAATGGCCCGGCACCTGCGGATCGCACCGTTCGCGATCCCGGAATGGGTGGCTTGGCGGTGCTGTCCGCGCTCGGCAGATTTCGGCCCCTGGCAGGGCGCCAGGGTGATTCGCGTGCTCTCGGGCCTTGGATCGAGATTGGGGCGGGTCCTGGCCTGACTGGAAGCCTGGTGCGCGCCGTGGGCGAGGCGGGGGTTGGCTGGAATTTTCGGCTGGGGAAATGGATCTTCGGCCCCTCAGCCCGCTATCTGCATGTACTACAGACTGGCAACGCGCTCGACAACTCGGACGGCCAGCTGGCCCTGCTGGGCGTCGAGATCGTGATGCACGATTCACACTGGCCCGCGCCGGTCGCGCCACCTCCGGTCGTGGTGGTCGAGGAAAAGCCCAAAGTTCTCGATCGGGACGGCGATGGAATCCCTGACGACGTGGACAAATGTCCCAACGAGCCCGAGGACTTCGACGGCTTCGAAGACGAGGACGGCTGCCCGGATCCCGACAACGACAAGGACGGAATCCCCGACGTGGTGGACAAGTGTCCCAACGANNAACGGGGTTGACGACGAAGACGGCTGCCCGGATGAGGCGCCCATCGTGGTCAGGGAAGATCGCATTCTGCTGACCGAGCACGTGCTCTTCGACACCAACCGGGCTCGGGTGCGAACCGCGGGCCGGCCCGCCCTGGAGGCGGTGTTGACTCTATGGAAGCAGCATCCCGAATGGGATCACCTGCTCATTGAAGGCCACGCCGATCGTCGCGGCCCGGATCCGTTCAACGACTGGCTCAGTCACGAACGGGCCGAGCGGGCGCGCAAGGTCATCATCGAGATGGGATTCCCGGCCGAGAAGCTTGTGGTCGCCGCGTTCGGAAACAAGCAGCCGCGTGTGCAGGGGACCGGCGAAGAGGCTGATCGAGAAAATCGTCGCGTGGAATTTGCGATCATCAAGAAAGTGGAGGAGCGCGCCAAGGGTCCGGATCCCGCCCAGCCACCCAAGGGTCCGGATCCCACCCAGCCGCCGGCCGCGCAGGCCCAAATCGGAAGGTTGCAGCCATGAGAGCGCGATTGCTGTTTGCGGTCGTCGCGTTGCTGGCGGTGCCAGCGTGCCTCGATTCCATCGTGGGAACGCAGTGTGCGACGGGCTACTCCCCGTGTGGCGGCAAGTGCGTGGCAGCGGGAACGTGTGGGATTGGCGATGCCGGAGAAGCAGCAGACAGCGCGGACGTCATGCTGCCCGACGGCGGCCTGGGTGAGCCCGGGATCGCCGAGGATGCGGAAGCGGCGGAGACCGGTCCGGCCGTGGATGTGCCTGCGGCGGCCGATGCAGTTCAGAATGAGGTCGGTGTGAGTCGCGAGGATGCGCCGGCGCTGGTGGGTTTGGGCGACGCCGCAATTCCGAATGTCGACCCTGACGGCAGCGTACCAAGCGCCGACGTTGACGACACTCTGGTGGCGGACGTTGACAACACTCCGGTGGCGAGCGACACCGGCGTGAGTCTGGTCGGGGACGACGCGTCCACGGGAGACGTTCCTGCTGTCGATTCTTCATTGCTCTGTGTCGGCTGCCTGGATGCCATGGATGCTGCCGCAGACGGGCCAGTGGCCCTGCTTGCAGACGGCAGCGTAGCCGACGACGCCAGCGGCGACGCAACCGAGGCCGACGCCGGTTGGGACGACGCCGGCCCACTTCAGTGCGCGGAGCCATTGGTCAACTGCAACGAAGAGTGCGTGGACTTGACGTCCGACTACGAGAATTGTGGCGGCTGCGCCAACATCTGCACATCCGGCGTCTGCCTCGGCGGCACATGTCTGGTTTGCTCCTCGGAAGAGACGGTTTGCGGACAGCAATGCATCAACATCGCTTCTGATCCCGACAACTGCGGGGGCTGCGGCGTTCCTTGCTCCAACGGTCTGTGTAGCAACAGTCAATGCGAGGCCAGAGGCACGGGACGGGTGATTGTCATTGGCCATGACTACCTGAGAAACCGACCAGCCATGAATCGCATCCTCGGCAATGCTGTCTTCCTCTGGCCCAATAACCCAGTTCGCCTGCTGACCTACCAAGGCGCGGCCAACCCGACTGCCATCGCCGGAGCAAACGGAGCCATCGCCCAGGTGGCCACGGCAACCGGCCGCCTGGTTCAGCGCACCGACGTGGCGGCCGCGGACGTGGCCACGCAGCTCGCCGCGACCGACGTGTTCCTGATCTACGGGCAGGAGCAGGCCAGCGACGCGACCCTCAATCAGCTCGGTCAGGACTGGGCCAGCGCCATGACCACGTTCACAAATCTAGGGGGAACGGTCATTCTCCTGGACGGCCTCTACGCTGCCAACGCTGGCGGCGTTCAGATCCTTTCACAAGCAGGTCTGTTCAATATTCAGCACAATGTGTCCAGAACCAACGCCGTGTGTACGGTGGTCTCACCGGGAGACGCATTGGCTAGCGGGCTACCCAAGACCTACCGTTGCGAACAGAACAGCGTCAACTTCACCACCACCGAGGTTGGGCCTGCCGTCACGTCCGTTGTGGAGTCGGGGACGCCCGTGGTTGTCGACAAGGTCTTCTTCTAGCCTTCACTGCCTATGACTCTCCGGCCGGCCCGCGAATCTGATCGGGATCGATCTCGGCCTCGAAAACGATACGGGCGGGGCCGCGCATCGAGACGCCGGAGTAGTCAGCGGAACCATCGCGCGCGGGTTGGCTGGCCACGCGGATGAAGAGCGTCCCGCCGGGAAGGTGTACGAGGATCTCCTGGTCAGGTGTTGTGCGGCCTTCCAGGCAAGCGGCCACCACCGTGGCACAAGCACCGGTACCGCAGGCGAGGGTGATGCCGCAGCCCCGCTCCCACACCACGAGATCGATCTCAGGCCCTTTTCGCACGCGCGCGAATTCGACATTGGTCCGGCGGGGAAACAAAGAATCGTGCTCGATGCCGCGTCCGTAGGCTTCGGCCAGGGCGCGCAGGTCAGCCGCCGGATCGTCGATGAAGATAACCGCGTGTGGGTTGCCCATGGACACGGCGGTAAACGCGAATTGACGGTCACCCGCGCGCAACGGGCTTCTCACCAGGCGCTGGCCAGCCGGCGCCGCGACCGGGATCTGGGGCGGGTCCAACTGCGGCCGGCCCATCTCGACCGCCACCGTCTTGGCCCGACCGTCGCGCGCGTCGATCCGGCATTCCAGCAGCCCTGCACCGGTATCGATGCGCAGCACGGGACGGTGCAGAGATGGATCCCGGTCGTAGAGAAACTTGGCCACGCAGCGAATGCCGTTGCCACACATCTCGGCCTCGCTGCCGTCGGCGTTGATGAGCTGCATGCGGGCATCGCCCTGCACGGGTGGCAGGATAGCCAGCACGCCGTCGCCGCCCACGCCGAAGTGGCGGTCACACAGCGCGCGTACAACGGCCGGATCGGCTGCGGATGAAATTCCGGCCGCCGGCTTGCCTGCGCGCAAGTCGACGACGAGGAAGTCATTCCCCAACCCTTCGGCCTTGACGAAGGGGATCGATGGCATATGGGTAGTCTACGGCTGCGCCGGAGTTGGCGCTACCGGCGGCTCGTCTTGGGCGGGAGTCGCCGCCTTCTTGGCCCGGATTGGCTTTGCGGTCGCGGCTGGCGCCGCCCCCTCGGTCGGTGCTGGCTTCTGTGCTGGCGCCGCCTCGTCGGTCGGGGCTGGCTTCTGCGCCGGCGCCGCCTCGTCGGTCGGGGCTGGCTTCGCCACGCGCACAGCCTTCTTGACCGGGGCTGGTTTTTCAGCGGGCGCGGCCGTCTCGCCGGCCGGCAACTTGAGTTTGAGCGTCGGTTTGGCGGGCACCGCCATTTCCACAGTGGCCTTGGCGGGCGCGACCGGCTGGTCGTCAGTCGTCTTGGTCTCGGTCGCGGTGGCAGAGGCACTCGCTGTGGTGCCTTCGGGCGGGACCGACTTGGCCTTCTCGGCTTCCTCGCGGGCTTTCTCCAGCGCGCCGGCCAACTTGGCCTTGGTCGCGTCTTCTGCCTTCTTGTCAGCCGCCTTCTTGGTGGCGATCTTCTGCAAGCGCCGCGAGTCAGACTGGCTCGACATGTAGGCCAGGGTCATCGAATTCGCGAAGAAGATGAAGGCGCAGACCGCGGTCATCTTGGTCAAGAAGTTCGCGCCTCCGGATGAACCAAACACGGACTGGCTGCCTCCGCTACCGCCAAAGGCGATGCCCATGCCTCCGCCGCGTCCAGCCTGGAGGAGAACCACCAGCATCAAGAAGATGCACACNNACGTTGTCCGGCTTGACGCTACCACCGTAGAGAATCCGGATCTCTTGCGCCTTGCCTCGCAGGCGCGAAGTCAGCTGCGCGCGGATAGCCGCGTGCACTTCTTGTGCTTGAGCGGGTGTGGCGTTGCGGCCGGTGCCGATGGCCCACACGGGCTCGTACGCGATCACGACCTTGCCCAACTCATCATCGGAAAGCTCGCGGGTGGCGCCGTCCAGTTGGCTCGACACGCGCGCGAGCGCTTGGCCCGCGTCGCGCTCCGCCAGGGTTTCGCCGATACAGATGATGGGGGTCAAGTGAAGGCCGAGTGCCGCCTTGGCCTTGCGGGCCACGTTCGCGTCGGTCTCGGAGAAGAGCTGGCGCCGCTCCGAGTGGCCGATGATCACGTAGCGCGCGCCCGAGTCCGCGATCTGTGCCATGGCCACCTCGCCGGTGAAGGCACCCTTGACCTCCCAGTAGCCGTCCTGGGCCGCCACGCCGACCGCGCTGGACTTGAGCTCTTCGGCGACTGTGGCCAAGGCCACGAAGCCGGGCCCTACGGCCACGTCCACTGTAGTGACGCCTGAGGTGGCGTCGCGTACGCCCGTAGCCAGGGCGACTGACTCGGACAGACTGCCCCACAGCTTCCAATTTCCGCAAAAGAGAGGTCGGGGAACACGAGGTTTGGACATGAGAGGCTCCTTTCTACCCTAGGACTCCAATGCGGCAAGTCCGGGAAGCTTCTTACCCTCGATGAACTCGAGAGTCGCGCAGCCACCCGTCGAGATGTGTGTGATGCGCTCGGACACGCCTGCGCGGCCAAGCGCAGCCACCGAGTCGGGACCGCCCACCACGGTCAGACCGAATTTCACGGCGGCCACCGCCTTGGCCACGGCGATGGTGCCGGCGGAAAATGGCGAAGAGTCGAACACGCCCATGGGGCCGTCCCAGAACACGGTGCGGGCATGGGCCAGGCCTTCCGTAAACCGCTGCACAGTCTCGGGACCGATGTCCAGCGCCGCCAGATCGTCGGGAACCTTCATCGCGGGAACCACCCGGCCAGTCGGCGCATCCCGACCCGACGCCGCCATCAGATCGTGCGGCAGTAGAATCTGGACCTCGGCATCCTGGGCACTGGCCAGAAAGGCGCGCGCCCAGGCCAGCTTTTCCGCTTCCAGTCGGGAGGTGCCGAGGCTGCCACCTTGAGCCTTGAGAAAGGTGTTGGCCAGCACGCCACCCAGGAAGATCGCGTCGGCACGGCCCAGCAGGCTTTCCAGCAGGCCCGTCTTGTCGGACAGGTTGGCACCGCCCAGGATGGCGACGAACGGCCGCGCGACTTCACCGACCAGCTGACCCAGGAACTTCACCTCGCGCTCCATCTTCAGCCCCATGCCTTTGGTCGACACGAACCTGGTCATTCCGACGGTCGAGGCGTGCGCCAGGTGCGCGATTGTGAAGGAATCGTTGATGTAGACGTCGGCGTAGCCGGCAAGGGCTCGGGAGAAAGTCTCGTCGTTGGCCTCTTCGCCGGCCGCGAAGCGCAGGTTCTCCAGCATGGCCACGCTGCCGTCGCGCAGGTCGGACACCACCTTCTTGGCGCCGTCGCCCACTGGCTCATCGGTCAGAACCACATCGCGGTCGAGAAGCTCGACCAGGCAGGCGGCCACTGGCATGAGGGAAAACGCTGGGTTCGGTCTTCCCTTGGGCCGACCGAGATGTGAGGCCAGCACCACGCGCCCACCGTGGTCAATGGAGTGCCGGATGGTGGGCAAGCTTTCGTGGATGCGCGTAGCATCGGACACACCGCCGGCTGGGGTCAGCGGAACATCGAAGTCCACGCGGATGAAGACCCGCCGGCCTTGAATGTCCAGATCGGCGATGGTCTTGGCCGCCATGGGAGGGACAGCTTTTACACGGAATAGGCTCTGGTTTCCAGGCCATTCCATGGTGTTTGTCTTGGTCAGCCCGGCAAAAAAAAAGGGGCCGTTGGGCCCCCAAGTTACGACCTATGTGAAGTGAGAGGCGCGCTAGACGAGCTGCGCATCCTCCTTGATGTCGGACGTGACCAAGCTGATCAGCTCGGAGGCCACAGCAACGATCTGCTTTGGCTCGTAGCCATTCTGACGCAAATCCCGATACAAGGACTTGGACAGGATCTTCAGGGCACGTTCCCTGCTAATAACTGGCGCTGCGGTATTCACGGTTGCCAGAGCTTGAGACATGGACCCTCCTCCCAAGAAGGTTGCCGCCACTCCAAGCACGGGCCGTGCCACAAGGTATGACACGGCAACGTGTTGACTTTGTTATTGGCTCGTCGCAGCGGCGCGGCCCTGGCGCGTAGCTGATTTCGCACCAGTAACACTCAAGGGACAGCAAATGAGAGGGAGATGTGCGCACGGTGATACGCAGTTGCGGCGTCACTCGTCTTGCCACATACGCGATGCGAAAACGGCGGCACGATATTGATCCAGACTCTGGGTGCGGCGCTGTTCTGACCAACCCCGCTCGCGCGCAAGCAGGTCCGCGGTTTCCCCCGCTACGCTGAGACCGTTCGTCTTGCTGAAGAGTGCAAGGGGAACGCGACGGCGCAGCACGTCTTCCACTTCGCAGGGGAGGTCGGATCGAATGGCGAACACAAGCTCGGCGGCCAGGTAAGGCAGCTCAGGATCGAGCCGGCGTCCCAGCGAGCCATCGGCAGTGACCAGTGCGATCACCTGATCGACCCGAGCCCCGTAGGTTTCCTTGAGGTGCGCAGCGATATCGGGGGCCAGATCGACGGAACCAAGGCCGGCCCTACCAGCGCCGGGCAGAGGACGTGTGCGGGTCTGGCACGGGAGCAAGGCGCTTTCGAGGCCACGGTCGCGCAGGATCGGGATCGCGCGGTTGACGGCATCTTCGGCCATGGACCGCATGGTAGTCAGTTTGCCGCCGGCCACGTGAAGCCAACCACGCGCGTCTGACCAGATCGCGTGCTCGCGTGAAGTGGCGGACCGGGCTGCCAACCCGCGGTCGATGAGAGGCCTCAGACCGGCGAAGGTCGAGATCACATCGCCGGGTCTCAAGTCGGCGGGCGGGAAGGCGTGGTTTGCCAGTTCCAGCAAGTACTCCACGTCGGGGCGGTGGGCGCGAATTTCGTCCTCGGGCCGCGGCGGCCGTCCAGACCAGCCAGTCTCGGTGGTGCCAATGATGGTGCGGCGGCCGGCAGGCAGGACGAACGCCAGGCGCCCGTCGCGCGGGGAATGCACCACCACCGCCCGGCCTTGTGTGGGTACGCGATCGCCATCGACCACCAGGTGGACGCCAAGGGTAGGGCGCAGCTTGCGCGGGCCGCCGGAGAAGCTGTCGCAGAAGGGGCCAGTCGCGTTCAGCAGCAGACGTGCGCGAATCTCGAAGCGATCGCCGCACCCGCGGTCGAGCGCCTGCGCCACGTGGAAGCTATCGGAGCGCCGAAGGTCAGGCTGGATTTCGACATAGGAAAGCGCGACAGCCCCGGCGGTCATGGCGTCGAGCACGTTTTCCAGCACCAGGCGCGCATCGTCCGTCTGGCAATCGACGTATTGCTGCGCGCCCAGCAGGCCTGCGCTGCGCATCCCGGGCGCCAGTCGATGGATTTCATCGACGTCGAGCGAGCGGCTGCGAACCGGCGCTTGCCACAGGGCAAGCGCGTCGTACAGGCCCACGCCCAGGGAAAGCAGCATCGGTGAGGGAAAGCGGCCCGCGTAGCAAGGATAGAGAAACTCTCGCGGGCGACACAGGTGCGGGGCCGTCTCGAGCAAGCGGCGGCGTTCGGCCAGGGATTCGAACACCAGGCGGAAGTCGCCATGCTGCAGGTAGCGCAGGCCTCCGTGGATGAGTTTGGACGACTGGCTGGAGGTCTGGCTAGCAAAGTCGCCGCGTTCACACAACGCCACCCGCAGGCCGCGCGTGGCTGCGTCGCGGGCGATGGCTGCGCCGGTGGCTCCGCCGCCCACCACGAGCAGATCGAACGACTCGCTTTCCAGGCGGCGTCGTGCAGTCTCCCGCCAACCCACCCCGGCCATGGCGCTACGGCTCGACGTTGGTTAGTGCGATGTGCAGTTCTTCCAGTTGCTTGCTGGTCACCGCGGCCGGCGCCTCGGTGCAAAGATCGGTCCCCTTCTGCGTCTTGGGGAAGGCGATCACGTCGCGCAGCGAATCGGCGCCACACAGAAGCATGGCCAGTCGGTCGAGTCCGGCCGCGATACCACCGTGGGGCGGTGGTCCGTGGCGAAAGGCGTCCAGCAAGAAGCCGAACTTGGCGCGCGCGTCTTCCTCGGTTAGGCCGATGGCCTTGAACACGCGCGACTGAACATCGCCGCGATGGATGCGGATGCTGCCGCCGGCGATCTCGTTGCCATTGAGCACGAGATCGTAGGCCCGCGCGCGCACTTCCGCGGGCGCGCTTTCCAGTTTGTCGAGATCTTCGGCCATGGGCGAGGTAAACGGGTGGTGCGACGCCACCAGCTTTCCGTCGTCGCTGCGTTCGAGCAGGGGGAACTCGGTGACCCAGGCGAACTTCCACTGGTCCTTGGGGATCAGGTTGAGTTTGTTGGCGACATGCAGGCGCAGGCCGCCCAGCACGGTGTTGACCAGCTTGGGCGCGCCGAATTGCAGGAAGAAAAGATCGCCTTCCTGCAGGCCGGCGGCGGCGTTGAGATCCTGGCGCATGGCCTCGCTCATGGTCTTCATGGGCGACCGGGTCCACGCGCCGGCCGCGCCGATGCGCGCGCGCGCCAGGCCACGGGCGCCGAGACCCTTGACGAATTCCTCCAGCTTGTCTACTTCCGCGTTCGACATCTTGGACGCCTCAGCCGCGGGCAGACGCCAGGCCTTGACCACGGCGGGCTCAGGCCCGGTGGCGGCGACCGCTTTTTGCAACATGTCCACGTTGCCGCCGCTATGCTTGCGAACCACGTCGGTGACGTTGCACAGGGGCAGCCCAAAGCGCAGGTCAGGTTTGTCCGAACCGTAGAGCGCCATGGCTTCAGCAAAGGACAGGCGCGGGAAAGGGGTCACGATATCGAGCCCGAGAACGTCCTTCCACAGCGCGGCCATCAGGCTTTCTACCACTGTCTGCACGTCTTCCTCGACGACGAAGCTCATTTCGAGGTCGATCTGGGTGAACTCGGGCTGCCGATCCTGGCGCAGATCTTCGTCGCGGAA
>PMBY01000117.1 GCA_003153875.1 Myxococcales bacterium
GGCAGCCGCTTTGGTGGCAAGGATCACTCGACGGTCATCAGCGCCGTCAAGAAGATCGAAGGCCTGATCGCTCAGGACGCCAACCTGCGCAGCGTGGTGACCACTCTCGAAAGCCACTTGCGTCAGCGCTGACGCAATCGTCTTCCTCTGCCGGTCAGTCCTGCCCTCTCGACGGGTGTGGACTGCTTTCCCCATGGGCGAAGCCGCTTGGGCTCAGATCGTCTCCCGGGGCCTCAAACCGTCCTTCTGATCTTCGGCAGAGAGCCTTGCTGCTCTCCTCTTCTATCAACAGTTGACTGTCTAGATCTCTGGGACAAAGCTGTGGGGCAAAACTTGACAAGTTCGCATCCCAGGTTCTCACACTCTTATCCCCTGCATGATTCCCAGTTTTCCCCCAGACTTTTCCTTGCCCATTCCGACGACAAACCGGATCTCTCAAGGAATCCACAGGGCCTTATACTTCTGCTTTCTTTGATCAGATCTTTATAGATTCAGAGTGACCAGTGATGAGACAACAGGACGAGGGTGACTGATGGACATTCGGATCGACAAGAGCAAGCTACTCAAGGGCCTCTACCTGGCGCATGGCATAGCCGACCGAAAGAGCACCATGCCGATTCTCGCCAACGTGCTCATACGCACGGAGGGAACGGATCGCATCTCGTGCGCGGCGACAGACCTCAAGGTTGCGATCGTGGTGACGCTGCCTGCAAAGGTTGAGCAGGAGGGGGGCGTGACGGTCGGCGCTCGTCAAGCCTTTGAAATAGCGAAGGGCCTGTCAGGCGAAGAAGTTCACCTGCGTAGAACCGAGAACAACTGGCTGGAGATCCAAAGCGGGCGGGCTGAGTTCAAGGTGGTGGGGATGAGCGAGCGGGACTACCCCAAGCTTCCAGCGGTAGCCGACGCGGAACTGAGCGCGGTTGATCCCGTGGTTCTGTCGGAGATGATTGGCAAGACGGTCTTCTCCATTTCACAGGATGACACGCGACCTCACCTTGCCAGTGTGTTCTTCGAGGCAGATGGAGAGACCGCCCGTATGGTTTCAACCGACGGGCATCGCCTCTCCAAGTTTGGCAAGCCTCTGGCCAAGGGACCCAAGCTGGCAAGCGGTGTGCTGATCCCGCGCAAAGGGGTGGGCGAAATCCGTCGGGCCATCGAGGGTCGGGAGGCCCCTTGCGACATAGGGATTCATCAGGGGTACTTCGTGCTGCGAGCCGATGATGTGACCCTTACGGTGAAGCTGGGCGAGGGGCAGTTTCCGCCGTACGAGCAGGTTATCCCCAAAGAGAACGACAAGATTCTGGTCATCGAGCGAGAGGTTCTCTTGGATGCGCTTCGCCGAGTTTCCATCATCGCCTCGGACAAGACCTGGGGCATCCGGCTCATCCTGGAGAAAGGCTCGCTTACCATCGAGGCCGACAACCCGGATCTGGGCAACGCCCGTGAGAAGCTCGATGTGGAGTACAAGGGATCGGCGTTGCAGATCGGCTTCAACGCGCGCTACTTCATCGACCTCTTGACCGAAATGGCTTCGAAGAACGTGCGGCTGGAGTTGGGCGAGGATCTGGACCCGGCGGTGATCCGTCCCGCCGATGACAGCGACTACCTTGGCGTGGTCATGCCCATGAGATTGTGATTCTCAGAGAGCTGCGGGCCCGAGGGTGGCGCAACCTCGCCTCGTTGGCCTTCCGGCCTGGACCGGGCGCTACGGTTCTTTTCGGCCAGAACGGGCAGGGAAAAACCAACATCCTGGAAGCAGCCTACACCGCGCTCTGTTTTCGCTCCTTTCGTACCAACAGCTTGTCCGACTTGATCGCTTGGGGGGTGGAGGGCGCAACCGTCGAAGCTGAGATCACGGTGCGCACTCTCGACCGGACTCTCAAGATTCAGATATCGCAAGGTCACAAGTCCACACTCCTGGACGGCAAAGCTGTGCGGCGTGATTCAACTGCTTTGTTGGGCGTTGGGGCCGTGCTCTTCGGGCCAGAAGACCTGCGCCTGCCGAAGGCCGCGGCTGCGGAAAGAAGGCGTTTTCTCGACCGGGCAGTGTTTGGCGCGTATAGGCCCTACTTCCGCGAGGTCTTGACCTTTGAGCGTGTCCTGAAGAGCCGCAATGTTCTCTTGCGCCGTGGTTCAGTGGAAGCAACGCTGCTCGCCAGCTACGACGAGAAGCTCGCCGAGGCAGGAGCGCGCATCGTGATTCGGCGGCGCGAAACAGTGCGCTCACTGGTGCCACGGCTGGAAGCGACGTATCGCCAGATTCACAGCGAGGCGGCAGTGGGCATGCGCTACACAAGTGATCCACGCGTCCTGGCCGCGGACAGTGAGGGAGAAGTCGTCGTCGCCTTGCGAGAGGGGCTGCTCGCACATCGCGAGGCCGATCAGAGACGGGGCTTCACCGGATTCGGGCCCCAGACAGATGACTTAGAGTTGGAACTGGCTGGCCATCTGGCGCGCGAACACGCGTCTCAGGGTCAGCTTCGCTCGCTGGTACTCGCTCTCAAGCTGGCGGAGCTGGAACACCTGCGTGAGGTGCTGGGAGAAGCGCCTGTGTTGCTGCTGGATGATGTGGCGAGCGAGTTGGACGATGAGCGACGGCGGAGTCTGTTCGAGGCCATGGCCGCCCTCTCCTGCCAGAGTCTCATCACGGTAACCGAGCGGGGCCACTTGCCTCCGCTGCCTGGTTGCATTGACTACCAGGTCAGCGGAGGGGAATTGCGCCGCATCTAGGTCCGGTCAGAGGCCAGCTAGGTTTTCCTTTACACCCTGGGCTCTGGGTGCTATGTAACTGTAACTTCTTGGTTTTTTGTCATGGCGCCGGATGTCGATGATGCCCAGGGTCAAGAGCCGAACCGGGCAGCAAGTGAATACAACGAAGAGAGCATTCAGGTCCTCAAGGGCCTGGAGGCCGTGCGCAAGCGGCCGGGCATGTATATCGGCGACACGGATGACGGCACGGGCCTGCACCACATGGTGTACGAGGTCGTGGACAACTCGGTGGACGAGGCGCTCGCGGGTTTCTGCAATCGCATCGATGTAGCCGTCCACTTTGATGATTCCGTTTCCGTGGAGGACAACGGACGCGGCATTCCGGTCGGTGAGCACCCCACCGAGAAACGCCCGACGGCCGAGATCGTCATGACCGTGTTGCACGCCGGGGGCAAGTTCAACCACTCGAACTACAAGGTCTCGGGCGGTCTCCACGGCGTGGGGGTTTCGGTGGTCAATGCCCTGTCGGAGTGGCTGAAGCTGGAGATCAAACGCGACGGCAAGGTCTACTACCAGGAGTACCGGCGCGGAGATCCCGCGACTGGCCTCGACGAGATCGGCGTGTCGGAGAAGAGCGGCACCAAGGTGACGTTCAAACCGGATTCCCAAATCTTCGGTGGCATCACGGAATTCAGCTTCGAGGTGCTGTCACAGCGACTGCGCGAGTTGTCGTATCTGAACCGTGGCCTGACCATCACCTTGGAGGACGAGCGGAGCGGCAAATCGCACGAGTTCAAATTCGCGGGGGGCCTGGGCCAGTTCGTGGCCGACCTCAACGCCTCCAAGGTACCGGTGCACGAGAAGCCCATCGTCATCGAAGGTGACCAGGAGCAAACCCAGGTCGAGATCGCGGTGCAGTGGAACGACTCGTACCAGGACGCGGTCTACTGCTTCACCAACAACATCAAGAACAAAGACGGGGGCACGCACCTGACCGGGTTCCGCGCAGCCCTGACCCGCACGATAAACGGCTACGCCCAGGCGGCCGGTTTGCTCAAGGATCTGAAGAACGGCCTGGGTGGCGACGACATCAGCGAGGGGCTCACCGCCGTGGTGTCGGTCAAGCACCCGGACCCGAAGTTCAGCAATCAGCCCAAGGACAAGCTGGTTTCCTCCGAGATCAAGGGCATCGTCGAGCGCGTGGTCAACGAGCGCTTGGGTCGCTACCTGGAAGAGCATCCGCGCGAAGCCAAGCAGATCATCGAAAAGGCGGTGTTGGCTGCGCGCGCGCGCGACGCGGCTCGCAGGGCGCGCGAGCTGGTGCAGCGCAAGGGCGCCCTCGACATATCGTCGCTTCCGGGCAAGCTGGCCGACTGCCAGGAGAGGGATCCGGCCCTTTCCGAGTTGTACATCGTCGAGGGCGACAGCGCTGGCGGTTCAGCCAAGCAGGGGCGCAACCGGAAGGATCAGGCCATCCTCCCCCTGCGCGGCAAGATCCTCAATGTCGAGAAAGCGCGCCTCGACAAGATGCTCTCCTCGCANNACGTGGACGGCAGTCACATCAGGACCCTGCTGCTCACCTTCTTCTACCGGCATTTCCCTGAAATCGTGGAGCGCGGCTACCTGTTCATTGCGCAGCCGCCGCTCTATCGAGTAAAGAAGGGCAAGCGGGAGCTGTATCTGAAGAACGAGCAGGCGATGGAGGACTTTCTGCTGGAAAGCGCGACGGAGAATCTGCTCCTGCGACCCAGCACCGGTGGCGAAGTCATCACCGGGGACAAGCTGCGCCACCTGGCGCGGCAAGCCGGTCGCTACAAACGCCTGCTGCGGGTCTTGGATCGCAAGTGCGATGCTCGTCTGATCGACGCCATCGTCAAGGCGGCGCGGCTGGCCAAAGCGGATCTTCGTGATCCGAAGATCCTGGCCAAAGCGCTGACACGCCTCGAGGAGTACTTCGATGCGTATGCGCCCGAGCTCAAGGATGTGGTGCTCAAGTTGGCGCCCGATAGCGAGCACGGGGGCTACAAGATCGAGGCGCCGGTGCGACCCGCGGGTATCCGGCGGCCCACCGTGATTGACTTCCAGTTCCTCGATTCGCCTGAGTTCGCTGACCTAACCGCGCTCTACCAAGAGCTGGCCGTGCTGGGTCCCCCGCCCTATCGCTTGGAATCTGGGTCCGAGCCCGTTGCCTTCAATCGCCTCGAAGATCTGGCGGAGCGAGTGCACGAGGTTGGCAAGAAGGGCTTGCAGATCCAGCGCTACAAAGGGCTGGGCGAGATGAATCCCGAGCAGCTCTGGGAGACGACCATGGATCCAGCGCGGCGCACGCTGCTGCAGGTGCGGGTCGAGGATGCCTACGAAGCCGACCGACTCTTCTCGACACTCATGGGCGATCTGGTTGAGCCGCGCCGCGAGTTCATCGCGCAGAATGCGCTCAACGTGCGCAACCTCGACGTCTAGTCGCGTGGGGAGCC
>PMBY01000276.1 GCA_003153875.1 Myxococcales bacterium
GCGCGGTCGTCGACCACGAGCCCGCCGCTGTTCAAGATGCGCTGGTCTGTCTTCCACAAGACCGTGTCGCCATTCAAGCTGACACGATCGCAGGTCACCGCCTGGGCGGCGCGCACGCACAGCCCCGTGCCCTGCGACTCTTCGTCGAAGATTCCCGGCCCGACCAAGGCGTGGTCGTAGAACAAGTACCCCAGGCCCGCATACACGAATCCGCCGAAAGGAACGAGCGCGAGCTGTCGGCCGTCGGTGCGCGCGACGTTCGCTTCTGTCTCCTGCTGGGTGAGTGCGAGCAAGGACGCGGGCGCCCCGGAAGCATCGAGTCCCAAGCTCACACCCGAAGCACACACTTGGGTTGCGTCGCTGACCAAGGCCGATGCGTTGGGGACGATCTGTCCGTCAGCCAGCTCCAGGCTGCGCCAGATCCAGAATGAGCCGTCGGGGTATTCGAGCGACGCGGGCGCGCCCAAGCTTCGCACACCGTCGGGCACGGGCACCACGCAGTCCGAGGTCAATTGGCCAACCGAGCTGGTTTCCTCGTCAATGTGATCGATGCAGGCGGACGCCAAAGCGACCAGCGCGACGAGCTGGGCCGTATCGAACGCATTCGGGAATCGAGTCATGATTTCGCGAGGATACCTCCAAGAAAAGATCGCGCGAAAAGCACTTTTGAAACGAGCCTGAAACAGGGTATCATTCGCGAACATCCGATGACGTCGCTTCGCGTCTGCGACTCGCCTCTCTCGCCCGTTGTCTCCGCGCGGCCTGTCTGCCCAACGGTGTCGGCGCGACTTGCGCTGCACAGGTTCTTGCTGGCCATTGTTGCTTTGGCCGCGCTGATTGGCACGGCTCCGACGGTCGAGGCTGCGCCCCGGCGGGCCAAGAGCCACGCCAAAGCCAAACACTCGTCCCGGGCGTCCACTCGCGCAGCAGCCACAGCCAAGGCCAAAGCCGATGCGGCAGAGGCCGCAGTCGCGGGCAAGGTCGCGGTCTTCGCCTTCCAGGGAGAGGACACCTATTCTGTGCGCGAACACGTGATCCAGGCCCTCACCGACCGGGGCATCAAGGTCGAAGCCACCATTCCTCCCGTGGACACCACCGAGCAATACCGCGACATGGGCGCCGTGATGAACCTGGCCGCCTACGTCCACGGACACGTCAAAGAATTGCCCGCGGATCACGCCGTCGCCACCATCGTCATTCGCAGCGGCGTGACCGGCAGGAAGCTCACCTCGGTCACGTTCACCGGATACCGGCGCGGTCTGCCCTACGACGTGGAAGAAAAACTCTGGCAGCGGTTGGGCCCCGCCTTCAGGCGCGCCTGCGTGGAGGCCACCAAGCCCCGCCCGCACCACAACAAACCAATGGTCATCGAAGCGGGAACCCCGCTCTGATCTTCGCTCAAACGATCTAATTGGCGAGCCGTTGCGGTTGCGGGTTTGCTCGCCTGCGGGTAGTCCCCAGGGACCAATGTGACTCGCAAAGATGCTGAGCCAGAATCTGGAGAGTTGAAGCGAGACGGGCCCGGGAGCGTCGTTCGGCACCAGCCTGCTACCGCCCGAGCAGGTCGTCACGGATCATGGAGTCCGAATCGGTTGAGCCGAACCGCCAGGCACACGGCACTTTGTTTTGTTGGCCAAGCTGTGCGCCATCCCGGGAGACAAGCCATGAACATGATTCCCCAACCCCGCCGTCTTGTCCTCGTGCTGCTGATCGTCACGTCCCTGGCCCTCGGCTGTCGCGGCAGCACGGCGACCGTCGCTGGCCATGACGCCAGTCCCGCATCCGGCGGCACATCAGGCGCCAACTCGGCTGGCGCAACCGCCACCGGCGGCAAAGCCGCGACCGGTGGCTCGCCACCCGCAGTCACCGGCGGCAACTCCCTCGGCACCGGCGGGGTTGCTGCCGGAGGCATCAGCGCCACCGGAGGAGCCAATCAGGACGCTGCCCCTCCCGGCGGGAATACCCAGACCGGCGGAACCAGCGCCACGGCTGGCGCAACCGAAGCAGGAGGCACGATCGTCGAGGGCGGCAGCACTACTGCGACGGGCGGAAGGACCGCCACCGGCGGCATCATCGTTGAGGGCGGCAGCACGGCCACTGGTGGAAAAACTGCCTCGGGCGGCAGCGTCGCCACAGGCGGCACCATCGGCGGAAAGACCGCATCGGGCGGTACCACCATTGCTGGTGGCAGCAAAGCGCCTGGCGGCTCGACCGCGGCCGGTGGCACCAGCACAGGCAGCACGGCCACTGGTGGCGTGGCAACCACGGGCTGGGTGACCATACACAACGACTTCTTCTGGTACGACGACACCGGGGCGGCGATCGAGACGCGCGCCGGCTGCCTGCGCAAGTTCGGGGACGTCTATTACTGGTATGGCCTTTTCGCCTGGCAGGACCCCAAGGCTTGGAACGATCAAACCTGCTACACGTCGACTGATCTTATCCATTGGACTTACAAAGGCGTTGTGCTTCACGTGGCTGCCGGTGCCAACAGAATGGACGTGTTGTACAACGACACGACCAAGCAATACGTGATGTTCCTGAAATACGGGGGTGACGCCGCCTCCCTGGGGATTGCTACTTCTTCGACTCCCGATGGACAATTCACCCTGAAGAGCGAGACCCAGGTAGATGGCGCCAACATGGGGGACATGTCGGTGTACAAGGACGACGACGGAACAGCATACCTGGCGTACGTTTGGGACAAGACCGGTCCCAATCGACAACACGGCCTCTATCGGATGTCGGCGGACTATCTGACCTTGGACACGCGAATGTACCTTTGGGACATCCCCAGTCGCGAGGGCGTGCACGTTTTCAAGCGCAACGGCCTCTATTACTATGGAACGTCCGAAACCAACGGAATTCAGTCGTCGCCCACTCGCTACTACACCGCCACCAACCTGGCCGGTCCGTGGTCGGCCGCCACGCCCTTGTCCACACCCGGTTCCAACAATTCGTGGGATACCCAGGTGGACTACGTCTATCCCTGGGTGGGTACAGCGGGGACGGTCTTCATGTACGCGGGCGACCGTTGGATCAAGAC
>PMBY01000326.1:0-579 GCA_003153875.1 Myxococcales bacterium
GAGCGGAAACGCGCTTCGCTCGCCCGCAGCGCCTCGTCGGCGCGTCGGTGCTCCGAGACATCAAGATCGTTCTGCTTCTGTTCACGCAGGTCGCTGGCCACAGGTTCACTACTCTTGCAACTGGGGGAGGCCGGTTCTGCGCATCGCTTGCGCGAGCACCTGCTCGATTGCCTCGATGCTCGGGGGCTTGGCCAGATGGTAGTCGAAGCCCGCCGCCTGCGACTTGGCGAGGTCCTCTGGGGAGGCGTACCCGGTCAACGCGACAAGCGTGGTGGCGGACAATGTGGCGTCTGCGCGGATGGCCCGCGCGACCTCGTGCCCGTCCATCCCTGGCAGGCCGATGTCGCAAAGAATGACGTCCGGCCGGAGCGCCCGAACCTTTTCTAGGCCCTCATCGCCGGAGTAGGCCACCATCGCCGAGTGATTGAGGAGATCCAGGACCTCGCACAGGCTGTCGGCGGCGTCGCGATTGTCTTCGATGATGAGAACGCGCTGGGGCTGAACAGGAGCTTGCTCGATTGGCGGACGAGGCTCGGCGATCTCTGACGGCGGTATCGTGGGCAGGACGACCTCGAACTC
>PMBY01000326.1:591-4768 GCA_003153875.1 Myxococcales bacterium
GTGTCGCAGATCCGAACGGCTGCCTGGCCATCCCCACGGCTCTCGATCGACACCGTTGAGGTGCCGCCCTTGGGCGTGAACTTCACCGCGTTTTGCAGCAGGTTGCCGACCACCTGAATCAGGCGGGTCCGGTCGGCGTGGACCATCAACCTGGCGCCGCTGGTCCGCAACGTAAGCTTCACGCCGGCTCTTGCAAACAGGTCGCGGTGGTCCTCGACCGTCCGGCCGACCAGCTCGTCGAGGTTCACCGGCTCCTTTTCAAGCCGGATCTTGCCGCGCGTGACCCGCGTGACGTCGAGAAGATCGTCGACCAGACTGGTCAGGTGTGCAACCTGGCGCTCGATCACCGATTCAGCGCGCTGGACTTGCTCGCCATCGCCGCGAACATGTTGAAGGACGTACAGGCTGTTNNATGGGCGCCAGCGGGTTGCGCAGCTCGTGAGAGAGCATGGCGAGGAACTCATTCTTGCGCGCGTCTGCGTCGCGCAGCTCGGCCTCGCTCGCCCGCAGGGCACGCTCGGCTTCGCCACGCTGGCGCTCGGCTTCGATCGCATCCAGCGCATACGAGACATCGGCTGCCAGAGCCAGCAGCAGCATGACCTGTTCCGAGTCGAAGGCGGCCCGTTGCGGCGAATACAGAGTGAGAGCACCCACGGCTTTTCCCTGCTTGTGCAAGGGGAAAGCGGCGGACGCCCTGATCCCGTGTCGCAGCGCCGACTCGCGCCAGGGCGACAGCAAAGGGTTGCTCTCGAAGTCGTCGTTCGCCATGGCCCGATCCTCGCGGATACAAGTACCAGTCGGCCCTTGGCCCAATTCACCCTCGACCTCTACCCTGATGCCGCCAAGGTACGCCGCAGAGGGGCCGCTGGCGGCCACCGGCTTCACCAATCGGCCCTCGACCAGCCCGATCCAGGCCAATGGCAACGCCATCTGCTCCGTGACGATCCGGCACACTTCCTGGAAGATGTGAGTTTCGTCGCGGGTGCGGACGATCATCNNGTGACGTCCCGGAACAACACCGTCAGGTTGTCCGCGCCCGGATAGCCAAACACCTCGACTATGCGGTCGGTGACCACGGAAGGCGCGTGGACACGGATCGGGGCACCACTTTCCATGGCCCGGCGCAACTCGGTCTCGAACACGCTGCCGACTAACGCGGGAAAGAGTTCGAAGAGCGAGCGCCCTAGCGCCTCTTCGCGCGACTTGTGGAAGTAGCGCAGGGCCGTGTCGTTGATGTGGGTCACGCGCCACTGCCTATCGAGGGCGTAGAAACCGTCGGCAATGCTGTCGACAATGGCCGCCAGCCGCGTCTGGGAGTCGTGCAGCGCCTGCTGGGCCTGCTGGCGCTCGCTGATGTCGTGGCCCGACTGGAGAATCCGCTCGATTCCGTCTTCGCCGCGCACGAGCTGCATGCGGACGGCAACCGTGAGCGTCCGGCCTTGCTTCGAGCGACTGACCAGCTCCCCTTCCCATTGGCCGACCCGGGCCAGGATGGCATCAATCTCAGCCATTGAGGTCGGGCCGAGGGTCTGCAGGATCTCATAGACGTTCTTGCCCAGAACCTCCTGCTCGGTGAAACCGTAGAGTCCTTCGGAGCCGTCGTTCCAGAACTCGATTTGCCCGCTCAGGCGGCGCACGTGGATGGCGTCCTGGGATAGGCGCAGCAGGCTGGCGTAGCGGCGAGCCATGTCTTCCGCTTGCAGATCTACATTTGAATCTGCAAGGCCGACCGCCCCGAACCCTTCTGGCGTGGGAGCGACGGCTGCGGCCGGGACAGGCGGCGCCTTGCGCGCCCGTGCTCGGACGGAAGATGAGTCAGTCTTGCTCGGCCTTCGGGGTTGGGGCTTCCGCTTGGGCATGCGAACTTTCGGCCTGCGTCAGGTGCCGGGGAACTCTGCCACGTTGCTCTCTCATTACCATGAGTGATCGCTTGGCATCCATGGGTTCGCACTCCGCTCGCGAATCCCAAACCTGCGCAACGCTGTGAGCCTTGCCGCTCGTCGCACGCGGCCCACACTTTCATGTGGGGGGTGACGGGAGATGCAGGATGACGACACAGACCCGCAGGTCGTGCTGGACGAGATTGACGCTCGTGTCGTGCTGGACGACCCCGAGGCTTTGGCGGCGCAAGAGGCCACGTGCTACGACGTGGCCATTGTGGGTGGTGGACCGGCTGGCTTGGTGGCGGCTGCACACTGTCGCATGCGCGGGCTGAGCAGCATCACCTTCGAGGCCCAGGCCTTTGGCGGCCAGCTTGTCAGCCTGTATCCCAGCAAGCCAGTCACCAATTTCCCGGCCCACCTGGAGGTGGCATCCGGGGAATTGGCGCGCCGGCTGGCCGAGCAGGCGGCGCACTTCGGCGCCGAGCTGCGGGAACACGAGCCAGTGGAGTCGGTCGCATTCGCGCGCGACATGGGGTTCGCACTGCGGTCCACGGGACGGCGGGTGAAAGCGCGCGCAGTGCTGCTAGCGCTAGGCTTGGGCCGCTTCCGGCCGCGCAAGCTGGGGCTCAAGGACGAGGCTCGCTTCGCCGGCCATGGTCTTGTGTATCGCCTTCCTCCGCGCGACAGCATCGTGGCCCGCCACGCCGTCGTGGTGGGCGGCGGTGACACGGCTGTGGATATGGCCATTGCCCTCAAGGCTTTCGTCCCGGAGGTGACGCTCGTGCACCGCCACGTGGGTCTGCGCGCCTACCCGCACTCTTTGGAGCGATTGGATGCGTCTGATGTCCGAGTGATGACTGAAGCAGAAGTGGTCGGGTTGGGTGGTAATGGCGTGCTGGACCATGTCCTCGTGGCGGTGGACGACAAGGAGATACACGAGATCCCCGCGGATCTCTTGCTGGTCAGTGTGGGCCAGGAACCGGATCTGGGCGGATTGGCCCAATGGGACCTGAATCTGACTTTGGACGGAAACCACCTGCCAGTGGACTCTTCCATGCGCACCGCTGTAGCCGGCGTGTTTGCGGCTGGCGATTTCGTGGCCTATCCAGGCAAGGTCAAAATGATCGCCACGGCCGCGGCCGAAGGTTCCACTGCCGCCGCTTCAGTAGAACGCTACCTGCGGGTCCAGGCCTGAAAGGCGGGGCAAGTCTTCCGAAACTTCGGGCCGCGGCGGCGGCCGTATCGCCTCGCCCGCGCAGCGGGAGAGGCACGGATCTCGATTCGCTCGGTTCCACGTAATCAGGGCACACCGGGCGGCCGATGCGCATCCAAGTTCAACCCCACAGCCCGACCCTTGAGGAGCCATCCATGACGAACCCAGCGCCCGAGAGTTCCCCCCTGTCGGCTTGGTGGCGCCACGGCGTGATCCTGGTGATGGTCATCGGGTTCGCCGTGCTGTCGTTCGTGACCGTCAAGACCTATAGCAACGCGCCTCCCATTCCGGGACGGGTCACCGACGAGCTGGACGCGACTATCTTCACCCGCGACGACATCGAGTCCGGACAGGAGGTCTTCCTCAAGTACGCGCTCATGGAACACGGCACCCTGTGGGGCCACGGCGCCTATCTCGGCCCGGACTACAGCGCGGAATACTTGCATCGCCTGACCGAGATCATGCGCGACACCATTGCCGGTGAGCGCTTCGGCCGGCCGTTCGCGGCACTGGAGATGGGCGCGGCCGCGGAAACCGCCGAACTCACCCAGCGCACGTTGAAGCAGAATCGCTATCACGCCGAGAGCGACACGCTGGTCTTCGCGCCAGGGGAAGTCGCCGCCTACGCGATCCAGAAGCGAGAATGGTCGAGCTACTTTTCGGGAGACAATCCCGCCCCGGGGCTGGCACGCGGATACATCAGCGACCCCAAGGAGCTGGCGGCTCTCACGTCGTACTTCGCGTGGGCGGCCTGGGCTGCCGCGACCCAACGTCCCGGCAAGGACTATTCCTACACCAACAACTTTCCCTACGATCCGGCGGCGGGAAATCACCCGACTGCCTCGACCTATCTGTGGAGCGCGTTGAGTCTGATTACCCTACTGGCCGGCCTGGGCGCTGTGCTGTTCCTGGTCGGGCGATTCGACTACCTCGGCTGGCACGGCGAACGTCAGGCGCAACACGTGTACGACAGCCCCTTGCTGACCTGGACGATCACCCCCAGCCAGCGCGCGGCGGGGCTGTACTTCGCCGTGGTGGTCTTGCTCTTCCTGCTTCAGGTGCTGGTCGGCGGCGGCCTGGC
>PMBY01000326.1:4848-20791 GCA_003153875.1 Myxococcales bacterium
CTGGGGAGTCTCTGGTTCTGGCTGGGGCACCAGGGCTCGGAGTATCTGGACCTGGGCCGCTTCTGGCAATTGCTGTTGGCCGCAGGCCTTGTGGGCTGGCTGGTGCTGATGTTCCGCGCATTGCGGCCGGCNNCAACTGGCCTCGCTGTTCCTTTATGCCGCCGTGGCGATTCCTCTCTTCTACTTGCCTGCGCTGTTCTTCGGACCGCGCACCAATTTCGCGGTCATCGACAATTGGCGCTTCTGGATTATCCATCTTTGGGTCGAAGGCTTTTTCGAACTATTCGCCACAGTCCTAGTGGCTGTGATGTTCCGTCAGCTTGGCCTGGTATCCGTGCGCACCGCCACGCGCATGGTGTACCTGGACGCCATTCTCTTTCTCGCCGCGGGGATTATCGGCACTGGCCACCACTGGTACTTCACTGGGCAGGGCACGCTGAACATGGGCTTGGCCGCATGCTTCTCGGCCATGGAGGTGGTCCCGCTCACTTTGCTGACCCTGGATGCCTGGGACTTCATCCGTCTGCGCCACCTGCGCGCCGAGCCCTCTGTGCGCGCGGTCGCCGCGGACCACAAGTGGACCATCTACTTCTTGATGGCCGTGGGCTTCTGGAACTTCGTGGGCGCCGGCGTGTTCGGGTTCCTGATCAACCTGCCCATAGTCTCTTACTTCGAAGTGGGCACCTTGCTGACGGCCAACCATGGCCACGGGGCCATGTTCGGCGTCTTTGGATTGCTCGCTCTGGCGGTGCTGGTGTTCTGCTTGCGCTGCCTGTCCGACAACGTCGGCTGGAAGCGAACCGAGCGGCTGGTCAAACTGAGCTTCTGGGGCCTCAACCTGGGCCTGGGGTTGATGATGGCCATCGATCTCTTCCCGGGTGGCGTGCTTCAACTTGCCGACTCACTCGCCAACGGGTATTGGCACGCCCGGCGGCTGACCTTCCTGATGACCGGCCCGTTTCACGTGCTGGAATGGCTGCGCATCGGCGCGGACCTGATCTTCATCGTGGCTGGCGTGATCCCGCTGGTACTGATGACTGTACTGCGGGTCCTTGGCAGACGTCCCGCGGGTGGACCGGCTGCAACTTCGCTGTAGAATGGGGGCCGGAGAACCGAATGTTTTCGGTGGCGAGCAATTTCGACGACGAGCTTCCCGGACGCCTGGCCGGCATGGAGGCGGACGAGCTTTTCGGTTCTTGCGACGACGCCCCGGTGGGACATGGGCGGCCGCGCGCGGTGATCCCGCCCACCTCGTGGCGTACCCTTGAACGACACGTGGCTTGTTGCCGGACGGCCGGGATGGGCTTCAACCTCCTGCTCAACCCGGTGTGCCTGGGAGGATGCGAGGAAAACACCCGTCTGGAGCGCCGGCTGCGGCGGACCATGGCGCGCGCCGTGGACATGGGTGTGACCGCGGTGACAGTAGCGCATCCCTGGCTGGTTTCGTTGGCGCGCGAGACGCCGCTGCGTGTGCGCGTGAGCGTCTTCGTCGGGATCGCCACCGTGGAGCAAGCCCGCTACTGGGAGACCCTGGGCGCTCACATCATCGCTCTGGACACGCATGTGCTGTGCCGCGATCTGGGCGGCATCAAGCGCATCGCCACGGCTACGCGCGCGGAGATCGAGGTGCCGGTCAACATCGGCTGCATTCTGCGCTGCCCGCTGGCGCGCACCCATGTGGCCCGGCTTTCGCATTCCTCCCGGCGCGGAACCCAGCCCATGGATCCCTGCGTGCGCTGGTGCATGGAGGAAAAGCGACGGGATCCGGTCAACCTGATCCGCAGTGATTTCATCCGGCCCGAGGATTTGGATCGCTACCGGGACTTGGGTGTGTCGAGCTTCAAGATCGTAGACCGCGCCTGCTCCACCGAGGCGCTGATCGAGCGCGTGCGCGCCTATCACAGTCGGCGCTGGGACGGCGACTTGCTGCAACTCATCGGGCCGCGTGGCTCGCCACCGCGACGACGCCGCCTACCTGTAGTGGATTCTCTGCGCCATCTGGGCGTGCGACGGGCTCTGGCGCTGCTGCGGAGCGCGCGTCAGTTCATGAAGCTGGAGGTTCCGTGGGCCGTCGACAACCGCGCTCTGCACGACGTGATTCTACCGGGTGGCTGCCACGCCACGGGATGCGAAGAGTGCGGCCACTGTGCCGGGGTCGCCGCACGCGCGGTGCGACCGCAGGTGGTGCAATAGCGCGGGTACCGGGCAACGGAAGGAAGTTCAATGTCGGCAGACTCGGACAGACACTCGCCAGCAGCGGGCAGCGCCATCTTGGGAATTGCGACGGTGGTGCCTGAGCATTGTCTCGAACAAGACAGCGTGAAGCGCACGCTGCGTTCTCTGCTGCCGTTTCCCGAGCGTCGCCTCGACGCGGTGATGGCCCTGTTCGACAACGCCTTGGTACAGCGAAGGTTCAGCGTGCTGCCGCTGGAGCAGTTGTGCGTGTCTCGCTCGCTGTCCGAGACCATGGCGCTGTATCGGGAGAGCGCGATTGTTTTGGGCCGCAAGGCGGCCATGGACTGTCTGGCGAGCTCCGGGGTGTCCGCGCGGGCGGTGGACTTGATCATCACGGTGTCTTGCACTGGCTTCATGATTCCGTCGCTGGATGCCTACCTGGCGCAGGACCTGGGGTTTCGGCCGGACGTGCGTCGCTTGCCCATCACGGAGCTGGGCTGCGGGGCGGGCGCGGCCGCGCTGGGCCGGGCGCACGATTTCTTGCGCGGGCACCCGGAGGCCCATGTGCTCATCGTCGCAGTCGAGTTGCCGACCCTCAGCTTCCAGCGCAATGACGCCAGCACCGCGCAGCTGGTATCGACCGCGCTCTTTGGCGACGGCGCGGCAGCGGTGTTGCTGACCGGGCGCCCCTCGGGCAGCGGGGTGACTGTGCTCGATGCCGAGACCCATCTATTTCCCAACACTCTGAACCTGCTGGGTTTTGATCTGCACGACGATGGACTGCATGTTGTGCTGGCCAAGGAGTTGCCGGACACCCTGCGTACCGCGTTCGGGGCCGTGGTCGAGCGTCTGCTGGCCCGATCCGGAATTGCACGCGCCGACGTGGAATGCTGCGTGTTTCATCCGGGCGGCACGCGCATCCTGCTGGCCATCGAGGAAGCGCTGGGCCTGGATCGAGCACGCATTCAGCCTTCGTGGGACGTGTTGCGCGAGTACGGTAACATGTCGAGCGCCGCGGTCCTGTTCGTGCTCGAGCGCTGCATGAAACAGCTTCGCCCGCGTCCCGGCGCCTACGGATTGTTGGGCGCCTTTGGGCCGGGGCTCTCCTCTGATCTGTGCCTGCTGCGATGGAACTAGCCCTCACTCTCCCGCTGTACACGGCACTGCTGCTGCTGGTCGGGTTGACTCGGGTGGGGGAGTTGCTGCTCGTAGGCTTCCTGCTGCTGTAGAACGCCCCAGCGCACAAACTGCGCGATCCTGATTGAACGCCACGTGCTCCCAGGGCCAGGCGTATGCATCTTAGGAGTGGAGGGCTACTGTGTGGATAGCTTGTTACAGAAACGTGGAGAGGTTGTTGGGACGTCCGGAAGTTTTCGCCGGGGCGCGAGCCGCGCGAAGCAGCGCCGAGGAGTGTTCTTTCGTCACGGCTTTCCCGGCATGGAGGTCATTGGCCATGAAAAAGCAAAGCACATTTGTACTTGGGGCCGCGGTCGTGCTTCTTGCCGCGGGGTGCGCATACACTGCGCCCTACCAGAGCTCGGGTCCGTCGCTTTCCGAGCAAGGCGTTCAGGTCGGCATCGCGGGCATTCGTTGTTACGTGAACCGGGAGAGCGATCCCATGATTGAGACAGGCTCCGTCGACGACCGGCTCGGCCTGGATGTGAAACTGCAGATCAACAACGACTCAGATCGCGTCGCCGAGTTTGAGGAGAGGAACATTCGACTGTCGGAGACTGAGATCCCGGGAGCCCAGGCGGCACCGCCCAGGCAATCCAAGGTCATTACGGTTCTTCCCGGCGAGATCAAGCAAGTTCGTCTTGCGTTCATGCCTGAGGGCGCCACTGACTGCCACCACAGCTTCGCGCTGGACTTGACTGACAGTGTCGAAGTGGATGGGTCGCCCGTCCCGCTCAGTCCGATTATGTTCGAGGCAAAGCAGTAGCCGTGGCTACCAAGGCAGGTAGTCAGGGCCGTAGACCATGCGGCCACCGAAGTCGGCTGCCAGCAAGACCATGCCGGTGGCCGCAAACAGCAACACCAGGTAGCTGATACGCCACCGTCCCTCCAGGGAGTTGCGCCGCCAGAGCCGCAGCGCAAAGGCGGCCAAGACTAGGCCGGCCACCGCGAAGTTGAGAGCTCGGTGTGTGACTAGCAGCGCGTGTGTCGCTGCATCCGACGGCATGTAGGCTGCCCGCACCAGGCCGGTCGCGGCCGTGGGCAACAGGCTGAGCACCGTCCCGGCCAGCACGAAGATGCCCACACGCTGCCACTCTTCGCGTCTGCGTACGAGGCCGAAAAAGTCGATGATGGCGAGGCCCACCAGCCACGCGATGGGGAAGTGCACCAGCGCCGGGTGCAAGCGGCCGACAACGTCGACCAAGCCGCTCGGCTTGCCCTCGACTTCGCTCGGGGTCAGTGTTTGCACATTGCCGATCTGTTCCAGGGCCGGCGTTGGGTCTGCCGCGGCCATTGCGGACGCCAGAGCCAGCGTCGTCGCTGCCACTGCGGCCAACACCACGAGAATCGCCAGGCGTCGCATGTCTTGCCTACAGGGTCACAATGACTTGCTCATTGACCAGTTCGGCGGGGTAGGTTTCCAGCGGTCGCGGCGCGGGCCCGTGGATCACACGCCCGTCCAGATCGAACTGCGAACCGTGGCAAGGGCACTTGATCTTGTTATCGCCCGCGTTGAATGCGACCACGCACTGCCGGTGTGTGCAAACTGGGTTGAAGGCGCGCACGCTGGTCGCACTATCACGGACCAGGAGCAGCAGCTTGTCCTTCACCTTGATGGCGATCGATCCGCCCACGGACTTCAACGTTTCCAGCTTGGCCAGCGGGATGGCGACCTTGCTTCCCGCGGCGCCCGCCGCGAGCGAGGGCAACGTCAGCAGCGCGCCCAGGCTCAGCCCCGAGCCCAACAGGAAGGGGCGACGGCCGAATGTCGAGCTGGACATGATGAACTCCTTAATTGAAGTCACAGATTGAATTCGCGCGTGATGGTGAACCCCAGAATCACGTCGTGGATGCCCCTGTTGGTGTTGGCCACCAGCCCGTCGGCGGTGATGTACTGTGAGTTACTGAAGATGAGGGCAAAGGTGTGGCGATTGGTGATGATCTTGAGGGCCGTTGCCAAGATTGGGTATTTCGCGTGATGGCCAGCCACGTTGAATGAAGCCTCGGCGTCCCAAGCCAGGAAGGTCTGCAACCGCACCTCCAGCGCCACCGGGATGGCAAGGGCATAGTCCTGGCTGCGACTGGTGCGGACATTGTTGCTCGCGTTCGAGTGATACAGCAGGCCGCTCGAGAGCCAAAGGCGCTCGCGCAACGAGCGGCTCACGATGAGTTGGGCGAAGCCACCGCCCGAGTCCGGACCCTGATACATCGCATACCAGGTTCCCCCGGCGCGCACCGCCACGTCGACGAAGCAACGCTCGGCACGCAGGGCCCAGTACTTCGCGTCGAATTGGTAGACATCGAATACGTCGGGGCCATTGCTCAGGCGCTGCACGCCCACCTCCAGATTGTCCAGGATGCCATAGCGCAGGGTGAGCCCGATCTTGAGCGAACCGAAATCGAAACCGAGCCCATCGCTGAAAGCGTTGCTCTGCAAGGCCTCGTAGGCGCGGTGGTCGACAAGGAAATTGAGCGCACGGGCCCGCGTGGTGCGGGCGTTCATGACGTTAACCGCGCGCTCGATGCGCGGGTAGTTTTCTGGGTTAAGCCAGAGGTTGAAGACCTGCGGGTTGTCGATCACCTCGACGGTCGTCTCCGGTGGCTTAGCCGGGGGCGAGCCTTCTTGCGCCTGGGCCGGCGTCATGGAAACGACCAACAGCCCAATGGCCACCGTAGAGCAGATCAGGTGCCCCGCGCCTGGGGCGTGACCATGTCGACAGCTCATTCTGGGTTCCTCCTTGCCGCGAACAGTTGGGCCGCACAGGCAGCCCAGCCGTGGCGAACGGTAGCCAGTCTGATGCCGCAAGTCTGTCCTGTGTTGCCGCGAAGTAATATTCCGCCCCATCAAGCATCCAACTCCCCAAAACCAGTTCCCAGGTCGGGGAAGCTTCATCCCGCGCGGGTTCAGGGAAAGGGGATTCCATGGGCTATTCACGCGCGTTTTCTCTCAGTGTCTTGCTGGTGGGCAGTGTGGTCCTATCCGCATGTGGCAGCTCCAATTCGTCCACGCCGTCTGACAGCGGCACCGGCTCGGGCTTGACCTGCCCGAAGGGCGGCGCGCCGGTGGCCACCACCTCGGTCACTGTGGCTGACTTCAGCTTCACTCCGGAGTGCATCGTAGTCCCAGCCGGCTCGACCGTCACCTGGACCAACACCGGAATGCCCATCCATACCGTGACCAGCGACACTGGCGCATTCGACAGTGGCCAGCTGGGCAATGCTGGCGTGTTTCACTTCGCCTTCGCTGACCCGGGCACATTCAACTATCACTGCATTGCGCACCAGAGCCTGGGCATGGTCGGCACGGTCATGGTGCAGTAGATATCCTTCGCCGCGCGCTCTGACCGTCAGTGCCGACTTTGGTCGGACATTCGATCCGTAGCCCTGTGCCGCATCGCTGTGCTTCCCGCCGAACTGCGGTCCTGTTGCAGAGCTGGATCGGGGACAGGGACCGTGGTATCGAAAGGTTGAGCATGGCTCGGGATAGCAGCATGGCGGTCGACAAAAGAACGCTATTGGCACCTTGATGGCCACCACCGAGACAGTCCTGGAACTTGGGCCGGCCTTGCCCAGTTTTTGCATCGCTTCCGGCGAGGGAGGCCGCTAGTGGCACGGGACACCCGCCTCTCACGGGTCGCCGATGCCTGCGCCCTGCTCACGGCCACCATTGGGCTGCTGGTAGCCGTCGGTTGGGGGCTGGACATCGACTCCCTCAAGCGGGTGCTGCCGGGCCTCGCGGCGATGAAATTCAATACCGCCCTCGCCTTCGTGCTGGCCGGAGCGGGGCTCTGGTGGCGCAAGCGGCGCTCCTTGAGGCTCGCGCTGGGAGCTCTCGTGGCATTGCTTGGTGCCCTGTCGCTGGTCGAGTACCTCGCGGGGCAGAGCTTCGGAATCGATCAGATTCTCGTACGCGATATCGTGGCTGCGCCGGAGTCCGCTTTTCCACCGGGACGGATGGCACCATCCACTGCGCTGTGCTTTCTATCGCTCGGGGTCGCGTTGATCGGCATCTCCGATATGGGAAGGCGCATCGGCTCCGCCGTCGAGTTGCTCGCACTCGTCGCCACTGTTATCGGTGCCGTGTCGCTGATTGCCTTTCCCACCGGGGCAGTCTACTTGCGACAGTGGCCCGGCTTCGTCAGCATGGCTCTGCACACGGCCGCCGCGTTTGTCGCGCTGGGGGTCGGCATCCTGTGCGCTGCCGAGGGCATGGTGGTGAGGAGCCTGGGCCTGCGAGGCACGGGTCGCGTGCTGTGGGTCGGCTTCGGCGTGCTCACCTGCCTGCTGGCCACCGTGGGCATCGTGTTCTCGGTCAACGTGCAGACGTTGGCTGACGATGTGCACGCCCAGGCAAACGTCGCCCGCCCTCGCAAAGAGGCAACCCTCGAACTGGCCAATCACGTTCTCGGCTACGGCCAGGCGGTCCGTCTGGCGGTGGCTGGCGACACCCAAGCCCGGCAAACGGCGTCGCAAGAGGTCATCGATCTCGACCGCCACCTCGCCGAGTACGGGGCTCTTGCCACCACCCTACGCGAGCGAGAGCTGGCAGCGTCTTTCGCAGGCCAGTGGCACGAGGTTCACACCCTGGGCGCGGCGCTGCTGGAGGCCAAAATCCAGGCGGGCCCGCAGGAACAGGCGCGCTTCGCCTCCCTGCGCATGCGGCTGCAGAAACTGGTCAAGGAGGAGATGAGCATCGAGGCCGTTGATAACTTCGAGGCCCGCAGGACCGCCACCCTCCGCGCCCTCGAGACCAGCAGCCACTTGCCATTGCTGCTTCTCGTGGTCGGCGTGCTCCTCTCCTTGCTGACCAGCGGGGTCGTGGCTCGCGCTGTCTCGAAGCAGGAGCAGACCGTGCGCGACCAGCGCGAGTGGCTGCGCGTGACGCTTTCTAGTATCGGCGACGGGGTAATCGCCTGCGACACCCAACGCCGGATCACCTTCATCAATCCCGTGGCCGAATCGCTCACCGGCTGGAAGACCGAAGAGGCTC
The DNA here is from genome assembly GCA_003153875.1 of Myxococcales bacterium. Next base: position 13,190 of record PMBY01000326.1, read on the forward strand.
TCGGACAACCGATCACGACCATCCTCCAGTTGATCAACGAGAAAACCCACGAGCAAGCAGGAGACATCGCCGAGCAGGTCTTGCGCGAGGGACGGATTGTCGCCTTGGCCAACCACACTGCTTTGCTCACCCGCGACGGTCGCGAGATCCCGATTGAGGACAGCGCGGCGCCAATTGGCGATGAGCTGGGCCAGGTGACTGGTGCGGTGCTGGTGTTTCACGACGTGACGGGGCGGCGACGGGAGATTGACCAGTTGAAGGAGAGCGAGGCTCGCCTGCGCTTGCTGTCCGGCACGGCCGGTCGGCTGCTCGCGGCCGACAATCCCCAGACCGTAGTCAACGAACTCTGTCAAGCGGTGATGGACCACTTGGACTGCCAGGCCTTCTTCAACTTCCTCGCCGACGAATCTACCGGCCGGCTGCGGCTGAATGCCTGCGCAGGAATCCCCGACGAGGAAGTTCGCAAACTCCAATGGCTCGATTATGGCGTGGCAGTGTGCGGCTGCGTGGCGCGAGACAAGCAGCGGATGATTGCCGAGGATATCCTCAATACCTCGGACCGCCGCACCGACCTGGTCAAGTCCTACGGAATCCAGGCCTACTGCTGCCATCCGCTGCTGGTCCAGGGACAGCTCATCGGTACCCTGTCGTTTGGGACCAGGACTCGGGCCCACTTCAGCACGGACGACGTGGAGACCATGCACACAGTCGCCGACCAGGTCGCCACGGCCATGGAGCGCATGCAGGCACAGGCGGCCTTGCGTGCGGCCAACCAGCAACTGGTGGAGGCCGACCAGCGCAAGAACCACTTCTTGGCCGTGCTCTCGCATGAACTGCGCAACCCGCTGGCGCCCATTCGAAACAGTCTCTACATCCTCGATCGCGCAGCACCGGGCAGCGATCAGGCGCGCCGCGCGCAGACGGTCATCGACCGCCAAGTCGGACACTTGTCGCATCTCGTGGATGACCTCCTCGACCTGACCCGCATCTCGCGCAACAAGATCCGACTCGAGTGTCAGTTGCTAGAACTCAATGATCTGGTACGCCGGACCGTCGAGGACCACCGCCCGATCTTCGAAAAAGGCGAAACCCAGCTCGAGGTCAGACTCGGGCCTGAGCGCGTGACAGTGAACGCCGACGGGACGCGCCTCGCACAAGTGATCGGAAACCTGCTGCAAAACGCGGCGAAGTTCACTGGCAAAGGCGGACGCGCCACCGTGTCCACATCCGTCGATCCAGCGAAACCGCAAGTCCTTGTGCGCGTCTCGGATACCGGAGCCGGCATACCGTCCGAGTTGCTTGGCCGTCTCTTCCAGCCCTTCATGCAGGCAGACACCACCCTGGATCGAAGCAAGGGCGGGCTGGGTCTGGGACTGGCGCTGGTCAAGGGGCTGGTCGAACTGCACGGCGGGGATGTCTGCGCGTACAGCGAGGGGCTGGGCAAGGGTGCCGAGTTCGTCGTGCGCCTGCCGCTTGCCATCGAGGGTGTCGTCGCCCCCGAAACCAGCCGCGGCGGCGCCCACCGCGCCGGCCGTCGCGTGCTCATCATAGAGGACAACATCGACGCAGCTGACAGCCTGCGCGAAGCACTCGAACTTGGCGAGCACGAAGTTGCGGTGGCGTACAACGGGCCTGACGGTCTCGCCCGGGCTTGTGCGTTCCGACCCGAGGTCGTGCTGTGCGACATCGGTCTGCCTGGCATGGACGGCTTCGAAGTTGCGCGCGCCTTCCGGGCCGACCCGGCGCTCAAGGGCGCGTTCCTCGTGGCCTTGAGCGGCTACGCGCTACCCGAGGATCTGCAACGGGCCTCCCAGGCTGGCTTCGAGCGCCACCTCGCCAAGCCGCCCAGCCTTGAGAAGCTGGAGCAGATGCTAGAGAACTTAGACCCGGCTCCGGCTTGCGACGATCCCCCCGGCGCGGACCGACGCCTGCATGAGGAAGCGCCCGCGCACTTGCGGCCTGCCGAATAGGCAGCTCCGCAGCCTCCGCGCCTCTGTGGTTGGATCCCGTTGTTCACCACAAAGGACGCGGAGGACGGGGAAAGGATTCGAGAGGCGGCCCTACTTCATCATCTTCTCCATGTTGGCGACCATCTTCTGCATCTCCGCGATGATGTCCTTGTGAGCGTCGAGCACCTTCTTGGAGGCCGCCATCAATTCGGGGTCAGCCTTCATCTTGGCCATGTCGTGCGGCGCTGCCGGCCAGGACGCAGCCTTCTTCATTTCGGCTGCGACCTTCTCCATGCTAGCCGCTATCTGCTTGTGTGTCTTGGCCAGCTCACGCAAGCCCTTGACCTCGGCCTGCGAGGCCTTGTCCTTGTTGGCCGACATGAACTTTGCATGAGCCTCCTCCATGTTGGCCACGGACATGGCCCCCACGGCGAGCTTCTCGGGTATTGCGGCCATGCTGGCCGTCATCTGGCCGCAGGTGGGCGCGGCCGCAGCCATGGCAGGCTGATCGGCGGCGTGAGCAGGAGCGAGCGTCACCAGAGACAGAAGTAGAGCGGCAATCAGTGTTGGTTTCATCGAGCATTCCCCCTTTTGCTGAGTGGCGGGATGGCACGGACCCTGCCCAAAAGAGCAGATCCGGCGCACACCGCGTGTTTGCCGAAGTTGATGCGATACCGAACACCCTCGTTACCGAGTGCGCCCGCAACCCCACGAAATATCTACCATGAAGTGGCTCTTTGGACTCGGCCGCGCAGTTCCTGCGCCTGTCCACGCGGCAGGCTCGCGCGATGTCTTGGATCAGCCGCGCAGCGGGACCACCAGAACCGGGCAGCGAGACCCGTGCAGCACCCGGTCACGCTGCCGAGAACCAGATCTCGCGCTACCAGGATGATACGAGACTACTTGATGCCGGTAGGGTGAAGGTGATGGAAGCCAGGGGAGAGGTCTTGAAGCAGAGACTTCAATGTCTTTCCTGCAAAGACGGGCACAAAGCCCTGTGACCTGGCTCGGTCTTCTGGCATCAAATAGGCCCATTCAGCACGTGCTATGAGACCGGGCTGAAGCAGGATCCTTACCACCCCAATCTAGCATAGACTCCGACCCGAGGACCGCGTGCATCCACGAGACCGCTTCTGGCGCATAGTTCTGCCCACCGGCGCACTTGCGGTCTTGTCGACCCTGCTGGCCGTTGGCTACGCCACCGAGCCTGACCGATTCGCGCGAGGCTATTCCCCCAGACAACCCATTGCCTTCTCCCACCGGTTGCATGCCGGCGACAACCACGTTCCGTGCCTCTACTGCCACACGGGTGCCGAGCGCTCGCGCCATGCCGGGATCCCCGCAGTGGAGACCTGCATGAACTGCCACGCGGTCACTCGCACCGACAAACCCGAAGTCCAGCACGTGATCGCGGCCTTCACGGCCAACCAGCCCATTCTGTGGCAGCGCATCTATACCCTGCCTGACCACGTCTACTTCGACCACCGGCCCCATGTCGGGGCTGGGATCGCCTGCCAGAGTTGCCACGGGGAAGTGCAGACGATGGAGCAGGTCTCGCGCGAGATGCTGATGCGCATGGGGGTTTGCCTGGCTTGCCACCGCGACGCGCACGAGGCCGTGCCCGCAGGCTCGAAGATCACGTCCGGACCCACCAACTGTTTCGCCTGCCACCGATGAAACCAGGCCCAATCAAGATTGTCGGGAGATTCAGGGGCGCGCCGCGGGTCGCGGCTCGCGGCTCGCGTGAGCGTGGGCGTGGGGGTGGGCGTGGGCGAGTTCGTGTGCGGATCGCGGGTCCGGTGGGGGTGGGCGTGAGCGAGTTCGTGTGCGAGTTGGGGGTCGCCGAATGCGATATGCCTTCGCTGTGTCGCTGGCCGCGCTCGTTCACGCTACCGCTCACGCACACGCAAGCCGCCCACTCCAGCCGCTGGTCGCTCACGCTACCGCTCACGCACACGCGGCCAGCCGTTCGCCTTCCCCCGATTCCGTGAACCTCCATGGATGAACGTAGGCCCATCTTGAAACCGCCCCTGCTCGCCGATGGCGAAGCCGACGGTTTCTCCCGTCGGCGTTTCTTGGCCATGCTCGGTGCTTCTGCCGCCCTGGCCACGGGCGCAGGGTGCAAGCTGACGCGCAGTCGCTCGGCCGTCGTTCCCTACACCAAGAAGCAGGAAGAGATCGTTCCCGGCGTCGCCAACTACTACGCCAGCACCTTCCAGGAGGGTGAGGTGGCGTACCCGGTGCTGGTCAAGGCGCGCGAGGGCCGCCCGATCCACGTCGAAGGCAACGCCGAGCACCCTCTCTATCGGGGCAAGACCAGTTTCCACGCGACCGCCGACCTGCTCGGGCTTTACGATCCCGACCGTCTGCGCGGCCCGCTCGTCGAGGGCCGGCCAGGCACCTGGAAGGCGGCGGTAGAGCAACTTGCTGGCGCGCTCAAGGACGCGGCCAAGCAGGGCAAGGGCATCGCTCTGGTCACGCCGGCGGTGCTTTCTCCGACGCGCAAGGCGCTGGTCGCGCGCTTGGCTAAGACCTTGCCGTCTCTGCTGCACGTCCCGTGGGAGCCTGCGGCCGACCATCAGGAGCGCCAGGCCCAGCGCGAGCTGTTCGGTGAAGAACGACTTCCCCAGCATCGCTTCGACAAGGCGCAAACCATCGTCGCGCTGGAAGCCGATTTTCTTGGAACCCTGGGCGACACGGTTTCCTCCATCGCGGGTTTCTCGTCCATGCGCCGCCCGGCCTACTTCGTTGGCCCCATGAACCGCCTGTACGTGTTCGAGGGCGGCATGAGCCTGACCGGCAGCAGCGCCGACGTGCGCTTCCCCATCCGCCCATCGGCATTGGCTCGCATCGCCTTTGCTTTGGTGCGTGCGGTTCACTTGCAAGGCGGGCGGGCGTTGCCCGAGGGGCTGGCAGCGTCCGCCCTGGAGCCCTTCGCAGTCGAACGGCTTCCCGAGGTGAAGCCGTTCGCCAGGGAATTCGAGATTCTGGTGAGGGATCTGTGTTCAGCCGGCGACAGATCCTTGGTCTTGGCCGGTCCCGCAGCCTCGGCCGAGGCCCACGCCGCTTGCCACATCTTGAACCGCATGCTCGAAGCCGAGGGCGTCGTCACCAACAACGCGTCGACTGCGTCGGGCTTGAGCACGCCCGACGAATTCAAGACTGTGGCCGAGCAAATGGCTGCGGGCCGGTTCGGCGTGGCAGTGTTCTGGGACGTCAACCCTGCCTACGACATTCCCGATGGCGATTCGGACACCGGTACCTGGCGGGCCGCAATGGCCAAGGTTCCATTGCGGGTTCGCATGGGCCTGCTGAAGGACGAAACCGCGGCGACGTGCAATATGGTCTTGCCCACCAACCATTGGCTCGAAAGTTGGAACGATTTCGAGACCAGCGGCGATACCCTCACCTTGCAGCAGCCGGTGGTGGCGCCGCTCTACGATACCCTGCAGGGCGAGGATGTTTTCCTGCGCTGCCTGGCAGAAATGGGCCGCCCGCTGGCGAGAAGCTATGCCGATCTTGTCAAGCGACGCTGGCAAGACGAGGTCGCGCCCAAGGACAGCCCCATCCCCTTTGAGCGTTTCTGGAACGCCTGCCTGCACGACGGCCTGTACCGACGGCGGCCAGCAGCGCTTGCCGCCCGCCGGCTCGACGGAGAGGCCTGCACGCGAGCCGCGACCCGCGCCGCCCAGGCATTGTCATCTGCCAGCTTCGAACTGATTCTCGACACAGATCCACGCCTTCACGACGGTCGCTATGCCAACAACGGATGGCTGCAGGAAATGCCTGACCCGATTGGCCGAACCTCGTGGGGAAATCCGCTATCGCTGGCGCCGGCTGATGCCGATCGATTGCATCTGAACAACGGCGACATGGTGAGCCTGGGACATGGTCCGCCGCTGCCCATCTTGCGCCAGCCCGGTCAGGCCCAAGGCGTCGTGCGCTTGACCCTGGGCCATGGCCGCTGGCAGGGCAGCGTGGCCGCTGGCGTGGGCACGCGCGCGTGGGCCTTCGCGCCGGCACCCGGCATCCGAGTCGCGCCCGTCGAGGCCGTCACACCGACGGGCGGCCGCCAGGATCTCTTTCTGGCGCAGGATCACGACACCCAGGACGGCCGCGACATCGCGCGCCTGTGGTCGTTGGCCGAGTACGCGAAGAAGCCACAGCAGGGACTCGAACGCGAGGAACTTCCGTCGCTCTATGACAAACAGGAGCAAAAGGGTCCGCGCTGGGGCATGGCCATCGACCTTTCGTCATGCGTGGGCTGCGGCGCCTGCGTGGTGGCTTGCCAGTCGGAAAACAACATTCCAGTGGTTGGGCCCGAGCAGGTCAGTAAAGGCCGCGCCATGCACTGGATGCGCATCGACCGCTACTACGAAGGCGACCCGCTTTCCCCGCACGCGATCCACCAGCCCCTGCTGTGCCAGCACTGCGACCGCGCGCCTTGCGAGTCGGTGTGCCCCGTGCAGGCCACCAACCACGGCCCCGACGGCATCAATCAGATGGCCTACAACCGTTGTGTGGGCACTCGCTATTGCGCCAACAACTGCCCTTACAAAGTCAGGCGCTTCAATTACCTCGATTTCACCGGCGAGACGCCCGCGTCGATGCAGTTGGCTTTCAATCCCGAGGTCACGGTTCGTCCCCGCGGCGTGATGGAAAAGTGCACCTTCTGCGTACAACGCATTCGCAACGCCGAACAAGTGGCCAAGCGCGAGAACCGCGATCTGCGCGACAGAGACGTCGTGCCTGCGTGCGCCTCGGCCTGCCCGGCCAGCGCCATCGTGTTCGGAGACATCAGCAACCCGGCCAGCGCCGTTGCCAAACTCTCGCGCAGCAACCGCGCTTTCCACGTGCTGGAGGAACTGGGCACCAAGCCGGCCATCACCTACCTGGCCGCGCTCCAGAATCCATCGGGCGAGGGTGAACGATGAAAGTCGCGACCGCTCCCCTGCCCGAAGCCTTGCGACCGATGGAACTTCTGCAAGGTCAGGTCACGCCGGGCTCGCTCGACGATCAGGTCCTGCANNCTCGCCATCGGGGTCTTCTGCATGGGCTGGACCGTGTACTACGGCATCGGCGTCTGGGGGAACAACCGGCCGGTGGCGTGGGGCTTCGGCATCATCAACTTCGTGTTCTGGGTCGGTATCGGACACGCCGGCACGCTGATCTCCGCCATTCTGTTTCTGCTGCGCGCGCGCTGGCGCAACGCCATTGCCCGTTTCGCCGAGGCCATGACCATCTTCGCCGTCATTTGCGCGGCGATTTTCCCCGTCTTTCACACAGGCCGGCCGTGGTTCGCCTACTGGCTGTTCCCCTATCCCAACGAACGCAGCATCTGGGTAAATTTTCGGTCGCCGCTCATCTGGGACGTCTTCGCGGTCAGCACCTACTTTTCGGTTTCGCTGCTCTTTTGGTACCTCGGGCTGGTGCCTGACTTCGCGTCGCTGCGTGATCGCACGGCCGAGGGATGGCGCAAGCGCATCTATTCCGTGCTCTGCCTGGGTTGGCGAGGTGCCGCCTCGCACTGGGTTCACTACGACAAGGCTTATCTATTGCTGGCAGGCCTAGCCACCGGCCTGGTCATCAGCGTGCACAGCGTGGTGTCCTTCGACTTCGCCGTGTCCCTGGTGCCGGGCTGGCACATGACCAT
>PMBY01000527.1 GCA_003153875.1 Myxococcales bacterium
GCCACGAAGCGCCGCCCGCGCGCAAGGCTGGGGTGAAGGTGGCCTCGGTCGAGGAGCTGGTGGCAAAACTGCACAACGAAGCGAAGGTGATCTGATGCCTGGCACTGCGACACTGGTTCTCCTGGAAACCACAACTGCAAACCTGCGCTCGGCGTCGTTGCCGGCGATTTCCGCGGCCCGCAAGCTGGCCCAAGCCACCGGCGGGCCGGTGGTCGGCGTCGTGATCGGCTCTGGCATTGGCGCTGCCGCTCAGGATGCCGCCCGCTATGTGGACAAGGTTCTCTGCTGCGACAACGCGACCCTGGCTGCGGCGCTGGCCGAAACCTGGGCGCCGGTGCTGGTGGCGGCGATCAAGAAGATCGACGCCGCGGCCCTGGTGGCTTCGGCTACCTCCACGGGCAAGGACATCTTGCCGCGTGCCGCGGGACTTATGGGCGCGGGCATGGCCAGCGAAATCGTGGCCGTGAGCGGCGCCAAGACCTTCCGCCGGCCGACCTACGCGGGCAACGCTCTCACCGAGGTGGAGGTGCTGACTCCGGTGGTGGTTGCGACCGTGCGCCAGACCGAGTTTCCGCCTGCCGCTCCGGCCGCCAGCGCAGGCACGGTCGAAGCATTGGAGCCTGGCCTGATCGATGCGCTCGGCACCGAGCTGGTGGCTCTGCACGCCAGCAAGAGTGCGCGCCCGGATCTCACCGAGGCCAAGGTGGTCGTATCCGGTGGCCGCGGGCTGAAAGACGCCGCGAACTTCAAGGTCCTGGAAGAGCTGACCGACCTTCTGGGCGGAGCCCTGGGCGCCAGCCGCGCGGCCTGCGATGCGGGCATGGTGCCCAATGATCTGCAAGTGGGCCAAACCGGCAAGGTGGTCGCCCCGGAGCTCTACTTCGCGGTGGGAATTTCAGGTGCCATCCAGCACCTGGCCGGGATGAAGAGCAGCAAGGTGATCGTGGCCATCAACAAGGATCCGGAAGCGCCCATCTTCCAGGTGGCCGACTACGGCCTGTGCGCAACCTGGGAGTCCACAGTTCCTCCGCTCGTTGCTCAAATCAAGGCCGTCAAGGCCGCGGGCTAAAATCGGGGCATCGAAGGCTAGCTTTTTCTCACCACAGAGAGCACAGAGAACACAGAGGTCGGAAAGGAAGAAGGGTTTCGGACCGGACAGAACCCAACCTGTCCCTTTCCGGTCCGGCTCTGTGGCCTCTGTGTCCTCTGTGGTGAATCAGCTCCCGCCCGGCTTGTGAAACGAACGGCGGCACGCGGGCCGGTGAGCGGAGAGCCCCGTGCTGAGGTATCATGGGGGCGATGACGCGACTTATGCCGGCCGAACGTGAGCGCCCCGCGGCCGAATTGGTGCAACGACTGGAGCGAAACATCGCCCAGGTCATCCGCGGCAAGCCGGCGGCCATCCGCAACGCGGTCCTGGCCCTGCTGGCGCGTGGCCATCTGCTTATCGAGGACGTGCCCGGCGTGGGCAAGACGACATTGGCCCGCGCCTTGGCCCTCTCCATCGGCGGCACCTTTCATCGCATCCAGTTCACCAGCGATCTTCTCCCCTCGGACATCCTCGGCGTGTCGGTGCTCGACACCGCCTCGGGCCAGTTTGTTTTTCGCCCAGGGCCCCTGTTCGCCAATGTAGTGCTGGCCGACGAGATCAACCGCACCACCCCGCGCACGCAAAGCGCGTTGCTGGAAGCCATGAACGACGGCCAGGTTTCACTGGACGGGCACACCTATCGGTTGGAACCGCCCTTCATGGTCGTCGCCACCCAGAACTCGGAAGAGCACTACGGAACCTATCCCCTGCCCGAATCGCAGATGGACCGTTTCACCCTTCGCATTCGCATCGACTACCCCTCGGCCGAGGACGAGAAGAGTCTGATCCTGGAAGCACCAGCCGTGACCGACGAGGCCCTGGCCAAACTGCAGCCCGCCCTCTCGCTCTCCGAAGTCATCTCCCTGCAGGAGGCCGCCGCGCGCGTGCGCCTCTCGCCTGAGCTGGCCGGCTACATCGTGGACGTCGCACGCGAGACACGCCGCTCGCCGTTTCTGGCCCTCGGCCTGTCCCCGCGCGCCGAGCTGGCCTGGCGGAACGTGGCGCGCGCCTCGGCCCTGGTTTCCGGCCGCGACTACGTGCTGCCCGACGACCTCAAGCAACTCGCCTTGCCCACTCTGGCGCACCGACTGGTCCTGGCCAATCAGCTCGACTCCACCGGGCGCGTGCGCGAGGAAGCGGAACGCGTCGTGATGGACGTCCTCAGTCGCTTGCCTGTCCCGGGGTGATCGTGATGTCCGTGGACGCTGGGCTGGGCAGCGAAGGGCCGGCCCGGAAGGCCGGGGCGCGGATCGCGAACCGCGGGTCGCGTGAGCGAGGGCGTGAGCGAGTTCGTGTGCGTCTTGCGGGGAGACGGAGAGCGTGCCTCGGGCCGCTCACCCTCACGCCCTTCGCCCACGCCGCCCGCTTCACGCTGGTCGCTACCGCTACCGCTCACGCCCACGCCGGCCCACCTGTGCCGGCCGCCAGACACCAGCCTTTCCCCCGAGGCGAAACTTGGCCCGACTGATCTCACGCCTGAGGCGCTGGTTCCGGCCGCCTCGGCGGTTCCGCCTCACCCGCGAAGGCAAGTGGTTCATCGGCGCCACGCTCGTCCTCGGCTTCGCGGCGGTCAACGGCGGCATCAACCTGCTCTTCCTGATCTTCGGCATGTTGCTGTGTCTGCTCCTGGCCAACGGCGTGCTCTCCGAGGCGTGCCTGCGCCGTCTGGTCGTGACCCGGCGCCTGCCCGCCGCCATCCACGCCGGAACACCCTTTCTGGTGGGCATTGCGGTTCGCAACACGAAGAAACGCGTCCCCGCCTTTTCCCTGGAAGTCGAGGACATGGTGGCGCGGACGCCCGTGGATCGGCGCTGCTTCTACCTGAAGGTCCCGGCCGGTCGCGAACAGGAGACTGCCTACCGCCGCACCCTGCCTCGCCGCGGAGTTCACCATCTCTCGGGTCTGCGTGTCTCCACGCGCTTTCCCTTCGGGCTGCTGCGCCGGTCGATGGATCTGGANNAGCCTGCGCGAGTTCCGGGCCGGCGACGATCCGCGGGACATCCATTGGCGCACCTCGGCCCGGCGCGGACGGCGCTTCGTGCGCCAGTTCGAAGGCAACACAGGACGAACGGTGGTGCTGGCTCTCGACGACGCACAGGCGAAAGAAGCCCTGCCGGGGCGAGATCCCTCAGCGCCCTTTGAGGCCGCCGTCTCGCTGGCTGCATCCGCGGCATTGCTTCTGCTTCGGCAGGGATTTCAGGTTGGCCTGGTCAGCAGCGGGACTTTGCTCGCCCCAGGCGCAGGAAACCTCCAGGCGTCCCGCATTCTGAGGCACCTGGCGCTGGTCCAGATGCAGCCTACCGCCGAAACCGGAGCGGTGAATGCCGTGCTGCCAGTGGCCCTGCGGGGTGTGGCTATCCTGCACGTGCGGCAGGGTCCGCAAGCACCGCGGCTGGAAGCCGCCCGAGCCACCGCGAAGAGGCCGTCGTGAAGTTCCGCCTGGTCCACAAGCTCACGTCCTACCTGCTGGTCGCCACAGCGCTCACCTCCCTCGCGACCTCGGAGTCCGCGTCGTGGATGGGCCTTGCTATCTTGGTGGCGGCGGCGGCCTTGTCCTGGTTTCTCGAGCCCGACACGCGTCTGGGCACACTGTTCGATCGGGCCGTGCCGCTGTTCAACGTGGCCACCGTGGCGCTGTTCGCCCTGGCGGTGTTGCAGGTGGCGCGCAGTTTCCCCGAAGTCGACCTCTCGCCCTTTCTCGACTTCGTGCTTTTCCTGCTCGGGTACAAGCTGTGCCAGCGACGTAACAACCGCGATTACCTGCAAGTCTACATTCTGTCGTTTCTGGTGATGCTGGCGGCCGCCTGGCAAGCCACCAGCGCTGTCTTCATCGTCGGCTTCTTTGTCTACGTCCTTTTGGCCACGTGGACCTTGATCCTTTTCCACCTGCGACGGGAAATCGAAGAGAACTACCTGGTCCGACATACCGGCGACGCCGCAGGAGCACGGGTGACGGTCACGCGTGTGCTCAACTCCCGCCGCGTGGTGGGTTGGCCTTTCTTCCTGACCACCGGGCTGGTGGCCGTGCTGGTGTTCGGCGGCGCGGCTCTGGTGTTTGCCAGCGTGCCGCGCGTAGGGGTGGGGTTCTTCTTGGGCGGCGTGCGCCGCCAGACGGGCGTGGCCGGATTTTCCGACGAGGTCAAGCTGGGCATGCACGGCGTACTGTCGCTCGACAACCAGACCGTGGTTCTGCGCGCTCAGGTTCCGCGCATCGCGGCCGTGCGCAACGATGAGGCGCGCGAAAGCGAAATCGCCTCGCTCTACTGGCGGGGAACCGTCTACGACACCTATGAAAACGGCGAGTGGCTCCGCTCGCGAGACGAGCGCACCCGCACCCGCCTCTCGCTCTCCCATTCACCCAGCAGCGACACACGGACCTACGTTCTGGCCAGCCCCCAAGCACCCGGCCCACCACCGGGACGCACGGCGGCCGTCAGCGGAGCCGTCGCACAAGACATCGAGGTGGTCGCGCTGGTCCACGCAGTGGCTTTTGCCCTCGACCAGCCGACCGCGGTGGAGATGCCGCCCCCGCCACCCGGTGCCTTCACCTCCGTCGACGTGGAAGCACGTTGGTCGGACGAGCTCGGCCTGCGCACGTTCCGAGTCAGTCCTTTCAACTATGCCGATCGCCGCGCGGCCATGCCGGAATTCGCCGGAGCCCGATACCGCGCCTACTCGCGGCTGCTGGCAGCACGGCCCGGTGCGGGTGTGCCTGAAAGCCAACTGGTCCCCGGTGCGTTGGCGCCGTACTTGCGCGCGACTCGATCGCTTTCGCCTCGGGTACGGGAACTGGCGCTGCGGCTGACACGTGACAAGTCCGACGCCGCGGGCAAGATCGATGCTGTGGCCAAGTGGCTGCAGGCCACGCACACCTACACCACCGACCTCAAGCGCGACGCCAGCATCCCCGACCCACTGGAAGATTTCTTGTTTCACCAGTCGGCCGGCCACTGCGAGTACTTCGCCTCGGCGGCTGCCATCCTGCTGCGCTTGGGTGGCGTTCCCACGCGCTACGTGAACGGGTTTCTGGGTGGCGAGTGGAACAGCCTGCGCCAGTCGATCACCGTGCGAGACAATCGCGCCCACTCCTGGGTCGAGGCCTACCTGGGCAGCAACGGCTGGGTCCGTGTCGACGCCACGCCTGCTGCCGGTCGGGCTGCGCATATGAGCCACTTTCGCCAAGTCATGGACGCCGTGGAGATGTTCTGGAGCAACTGGGTCATCGAATACAGTGCCAGTCAGCAACTCTTCCTGGCCCGCAAGCTCAGCCGAGAGTTCGGCTGGATGCAGCCCGGCTTCTTCCCGCGTGGCCAGCACCATCGCCTCAGCCGATCGCAGGTGCTGGCGGTGGCCGCGATCCTGGTGGCGCTGGTGGTCGCGTTTGCTCTGCGCAAGCTGCCGCGGCGCCGGGCGGTGACGAACGGGCCGCGGCGCGGACGGCACGGCGAGGCGCCCATCTTTCGCGTCTACCAGAAGACCCTGGACCGTTTGGCAGCGCGCGGCTTCGGCCGACGCCCGGAAGAGACACCCCACGAATATCTCGCACGCGTGCGCCAGCAAGGCGTGGCGGCCGCCGACGCCTTGGCCCGCCTGACGGACTGCTATGCCGAAGCCCGCTACGGCGACGTCGAGGTTCCTCCCGAGGTCGTCTCGCAGATGCGCGCCGAGGCCGCATCCATCGCCCGAGACACATAGTGTTACCTGCGGTCACGGTCGCGCTCGCCTCGACGCCGCGGTCCCATTTCAACACGAACCGTGGCCAGCAGATGCGTTGCCAAATTGGCGTGTCCGCAAGCTCAAGAGCGCCAGTGGATCAGCCCCGGCGTGCTGTCGGGCCGGCTGGCCTCGCTCGACCCTGTGGCCGTGCGGTACTTCGGCCTGGACTGGACGGCACGACCGTTGCAGAAAGCAGAGCTACCCATGGTTCTTTGTCGCCGATTGCTTGTGGCCCTGCTTGGCTTGAGCGCAGCAGTCTGGGCCAGCCCAGGCTTGGCCCAGACCGGCGGTACCGGCGGAACCGCCGGCAACCTGACGACGACTGACTTCACGCTCACGTTGCAGCAACAAAATCCAGACCTTAGCTATACCGACCTGTCCACGCCCGACGCCGCCACATACCTGAACCATGCGCGCTGCCAGTGCGCCACGCCTGTGCAGATCGAGGTGCAGATGGCGCCAGCCTCGGTGTCCAAGCTGTCGACGGTGACCCAGCTAGGAACCCAAGCACGACTCTACGTGGGCAGTGACTGCGCAAACAAGAACAGCACGGACACCGGCCCCCAATGCCCCGATAGTCAGATGCTTAAGGAGATCGACGGCATCACAACGTTGTCGCAGGGGCCCTGGCAGGTGCCGACCACCGCGGACAAGCTCTTTGCTCCCTACGGAGGTTGCAATCCGACCCAAGCCAGCGCGATGGTTTGGCTCTGGCTCGATACGACAGGCACAGCCCGACCGGATCCCGGTGTGACCGGCGGCAGCGCGCCCAGCCTGAACGTTCCACTAGTCGGCACACCCCCGGCAGCGCCGAACGGCATCACCGTGGAGGGCGGCGATGAGGCCCTGGTGGTGTCGTGGGCACTGCTATCGCAAAGCACCTATCCAAATTTGGCGGGCTACCTGGTGTTCTGCATGCGCGGGGACGGCCTGCAAGTTTTCGACCCCAGCTACTACACCAGCCAGTACCAGACCAGCCAGATTCTGTGTCCGCCCGGCACCCCGACCACGGCCACCGCGACTGTTACTGCAGCCGGAAAGACAACGGCGGTCGAGGTCCCGGCACCCGCCATCTTCCAGAACCTCGACCAGAAGTACCTCTGCTCGGACCTCTTGCCAGCCACGCAGTCCAGCGCGCGCATCCGCATCTTGCAAAACGGGATTCCCTACACGGTGGGTGTCGCCGCGGTGGACACCAGCGGCAACGCCAGTCCCATCGCGAGCGGCTTCGTCCAGAAGCCGGTGCCGACCATCAACCTCTATCAGGCGTACCGGGACGCAGGCGGCCAGTCGCCCGGCGGCTATTGCGCGCTGGCGGGCCCGGGTGCGCGGCTCGGAGCCATTGCGTTTCTGGCTAGCGCTGGATTCTTGGGTTTGCTCATTTTCCGTCGCCGCCGTCGTGCTCGACGTGCACTGTCTCGCGGCCTGCCCTGGCTTGTGGTGACGCTGGCGGCCGGTTCGGCGCAGGCGCAGCAAGTCGTGAGCCATGCGCAAACCGAGGAAAGGTCGGCCGCGCAGAGCGGAGACTACCGAAGCCCGAGGGAATGGGCCATCGAACTGCGCTTCGGCCCTTACGCTCCCGATGTGGATTCCGAATTCTCCGGGGGCGCGACTCCCTACAAGACAATGTTCGGCGGCAAGCGACACCTGATGTCGCAGCTCGAGTTCGACTGGCAGTTCTTTCAGGCCTTCGGCTCTCTCGGCGTCGGGGCGGTCGTCGGCTACTACAACGAAAGCGCCAAGGCNNATTCCGCTCGTGCCCTACGCCAAACTGGGACTGAACTACACCTTCTGGGAAATCAACAACGGCAACGGAAACGTGCCCGAGTACAAAGGCGGCCACGGTTCAGGCGGTACTGCCGGTTGGCAAGCAGCGGCCGGGATGTCTCTCCTACTCGATATCCTCGACCCAGACGCCGCGCGCGGCCTGGATATGGAGACCGGCGTCAACCATAGCTACGTGTTCTTCGAATGGAACCACGTGGATGCCTCAGGATTGGGGATGAGCAAGAAGCTGCACGTGGGCGACAGTCGGTGGGTTCTCGGCCTGATGTTCGAATTCTAGTCGCGTGGCGAGCCCTGCGCGGCTTCAGGACGGAGTGAGGTAGTATGACCAAGCTGTGACTACCGACGCCCCGCCCCCGCGGACCCTTCGCCTGGTTATCGAGTACGACGGGACGGATTTTGCGGGTTGGCAGCGACAGGCAGGCCAGCGCACGGTCCAGCAGTGTCTGGAAGAAGCCTTTGCCGTCATGACGGGCGGGCCGGTGTGCGTGCGCGGCGCTGGTCGCACCGATGCGGGCGTGCACGCCGACGGCCAGGTCGCCAGCGTGGAGATCGCCTCGCGTATTCCTGCACTGGGATTCATGCGCGGCCTCAATTCCAACCTTCCCCGAGACATCGCTGTGCTCGACGTGGCCGACATGCCCGCGGGCTTCAATGCCCGCTGGGGTGCGCGCGGCAAGATCTATCGCTACCTCATCTGGAATCACCCAGTGCGGTCACCCCGGCGTGCGCGCGACAGTTGGCACGTGTTCGCCCTGCTCGACGTGCACGCCATGCGCGAGGCGGCGGCGCTCTTGTGCGGCGAGCACGACTTCCGCGCTTTCCGCGCTGCCGACTGCGAGCGCAGAACCACCGTGCGAGTGCTGCGGCGATTCGACGTGCACCGCGACGGTGGATTGATCACATGCGAAGTAGAAGGGACGGCCTTCCTCAAGAACATGGTGCGCATCCTGGTGGGCACCCTGGTGGCCGTGGGCCATGGCAAGATGGCGGCCGCCACCATCAGGGAGCTGCTGACCCACGGCGATCGCACCAAGGCAGGCATGACCGCGCCGGCCTGCGGACTGACCCTGGCAAAGGTTATCTACTGAGTCGATTGCTCATCGGGCTCCGCGACCATGGCGGCGATAGCGTCGCGCACGCACTGAATGAGCGCCGGCCGGTCGTCGATGGTGAGCCCGGTGGTGGGAATGGGAGCGCCGATGGTGACGAACACCTGGCCGCTCTTCACGAGCAGACTCCCCGACGGCATGAGCGCGCGTGTGCCGCGCAGACCGATGGGCACGATGGGAACCCCCGCCTCCATGGCCAGGTGGAAGCCGCCCTTCTTGAAGGGGCCCATCTGCCCGTCGCGCGTGCGCGTGCCCTCGGGGAAGATCACGACCGAGACACCGCCCTGGATGCGTCGGCCGGCCTCGTCGATGCTTCGCCGCGCGGCCACAGCATTCTGCCGGTCGATGAAGATGAAACGGCCCGCCCACATGACCCAGCCAAGAAACGGGATGCTCGCGAGCTGCTTCTTGGCGATCATGCGCACCCGGCGCGGAATCCCCACGAGGAGAGCCCATATGTCCACCGTCGAGGCATGGTTGGCCATGAACACGTAGGGCTGGTGGGGGTCCAGGTTGGCTCGGTTGTCCACGTTGATACGCACGCCTGCAAAACGGGTCACCCACCTGGACCACCAGCGCGTCACATCGAGCACCCAGTCGCCACTGGGGTCGCGCAAGCGCATCAGTAGCCCCGCCAGGCTGCCCAAGATGGTCACAATCGCGAGGAAGGGAATCGTGAGTAAGGATCGCAAGAAACGCACGACCGCATGGTATCCTCGGTTGGTGGATTTCCGGAAGACCTACTATGTCCTTCCGAACCTTTTCACGCTGTCATGCGTTCTGAGCGGGTTTGCGTCGCTTGCGCTGTCCGCCTCGGGCGAGGCTGAAACCAACCTCTATCTCGCAGCCCTGGCCATCTGTTTTGGGTTGTTTTTCGACACCTTCGACGGCCGGGTGGCCCGCCTGACCAAGACGCAGACCGACCTGGGCCGTGACCTCGACTCGCTGGCTGATGTCATCACCTTCGGCGCTGCACCGGCTCTCCTGATGTACAAGTGGGGGCTCAACCACTTCGGCCTGCTGGGTATCTTCATGGCCGGGCTGTACGTCTGCGCCGGGGCCATGCGGCTTGCCCGATTCAACGTCCTTTCTCGGCGAGACCATGCCTCCGGCAAGGTCAAGCCTGGCAAGTTCATGCTGGGCCTGCCCATTCCGGCCGCAGCCAGCGTGCTGGTCTTCATGGTCATCGTCAGCCACAACGCCGGCTCGTACCAGCTGGTGAGCGAGGGCTCGACCGCGCTCATCGTGCTGGTGCTCTCGGCCCTCATGGTGTCGCGTGTGCGTTTTCGCTCTTTCAAGGAACTCCGCCTCAACCTCAAGACGGTTGCGATTCTCCTGCTGGTGGTGGGCGCCTGCGCCGCCATCGTCATGGCAGGACTTGAGAAGGCGTTTATCTTCTTGTTTCTCGTGCTCGCCTACGTCGTGTTGGGCCTGGCGGAAGAGGTGATCTTCTTTCGCCGACGGCGCGCCCAGGAGCGCAGCGAGCTGCACACCCCTCCACCCGAGCCAGTGCCGACGCAGGAAGAGGAAGTCCTGCGTGAGCTGGGCGCTTTCGACGGCGACGATGAGGAGTCAGATCCCGTCAAGGATCCTATGGCCGGCCCTCGCCACGCCTGATTCCCACATCAATCCTGCTTGGCAGGTTTGGGCTGGCTCTTGCCCGTGGGGGCCGACTTGCCACCGTCGTCTACTTCGACGAACACGCCGTACACGATTCCGATGAGCGGGCCGAGCAAGGCCGGCACCGACACCAGGGCTCGCCCCTCGGTGAGGCCCAGCGGCGCCAGGAACATCGCCGGCGCCTGCATGCCTCCGATCACTTTGCCCGCGACCCAGAAAAGGCCCATGCACACTGCCAGCCCGATGACACCCTTGACGATGGATGTCCAGATGGTTTCCTGCCGCCAGGGAGGCTTGCCACACACGATCCCCACCAAGAAGCCCACCGCGCCGTAGACCAGCCATGCGGTGGCGCCCCCGCCCAAGCCGACACGCGAAGCTGCAAGACCAACGGCGGCTCCTACGATGCCGCCTTTCACGATGCCAAGCAGAACGCGAAACATGGGGTCAGTATACCCCTCGCTCAGTTCTTGGCGACGGCAGGCGGCAGATTGCGCAAGGCCGCCAGGCGAGGACGGATGGCGTCCAGGTAGGCCGAGCGGTTGGCCACCGCCGGCTCACGTGAGATAGTGAGCTTGCTGGGATCGACAAACACGCCGCCCTGCGTGACGCTGAAATGCAGGTGCGGGCCGGTGGACAGACCAGTGGTTCCCACGTAGCCGATGACCTCTTTCTGCTGAACCGGCTTGCCCGGCTTCAATCCCTTGGCGAAGCGGGACAGGTGGTAATAGCGTGTCTGCAGCCCGCTGCCGTGGTTGATCACCACCGTGTTGCCCGAGCCCGGCTTCATACCGACTTCAACCACCTTGCCGCCGGCGGTCGCCCACACCGGCGTTCCAACCGGCGCCGCATAGTCGATGCCCAGGTGGGCTTTCATCCGGTGCAGAATGGGGTGAAAGCGGTGCCGGTCGAACTTCGAGCTGATGCGCACGAAACGCAGCGGCGTCTTGAGCATGCTCTTGGCCAGGGCCTGGCCCTTCTCATCGTAGTAGTGCCCTCGGCCGCGCTGCCCTGAAGGATTCCAGTAGAAGCCCTTGAAGGTGCCCGCCTTGCCACCGTACTCCGCGGCCAGCAGGCTGCCATACTTGTAGAATTGCCCGCCCAGGTACTGCTTCTCCACCACGACCTTCCAGTGATCGCCAGGGTGCGTGTCGATGTAGAAGTTGATGTCCCAGGCAAACAGGTCGACCAGCAAGCTCACCAGCGCGCCGGATTCGCCCGCCTTGGACACCGATTCGTAGAGCGATGAATCAATTGTCCCCGAGACATCAGTGGCCTTCACCACCAGCGCCTTCTCCTCCTTGCGCGCCTGCCATGTGCCGTCGGGCTTCTGGGCGACGACGTAGCGGAGCACGGGGGTGGGTGCGTATTCAAAGGAGGTAACCGTTCCCTCGTCGTCGCGAACCACCGCGTAGTGCTCGCTGGGGCGAATCAACTTGGGGTCGACCAGCTTGGTAAGAGCACGCGTCACCGCGCCTGCCGCTGATCCGAAGCTTTCCCTTGCCAGAACGGTACTGAGCGTGTCCGAGGGACCGAACTCACCTTCCACCACGTGCCCATCGCTATCTGCACCGACGGCACGCAACGCCGCAGATCCCGAACGATCCGACCCGGTAGCCATGGTCGGCGCCCCGCTGCCTGGGCCGCCTTTGCCCTTCCACGAGGCGCCGAGAAGGGACGGCGGAATCGACTCCTGGGCCAGATCCTTCCGATTGTCAGCCAGCGTCCGTTCCGTGGACACGGGCTGCATCAGCTTGCGCACCGCCGTGTCGGCCCGAAAAAAGAAGAAATAGACGTTCACCCCGGTGAGGGCGACGAGCAGGGTTCCTAGGCCCAGAGAACTGCGGACATGCGACGATCGCCGCTTTCTTCGTTTGGGAACTAACGAACGAGCCACCCTATGAAACCACCACACCGTCGGCAAAACGTCAACTTAGTAATGGGAACCCTCAAAGGGTTCCCATACCCTTCGGCCCCCACCCGCCACCCCTCCCCGCTCGCTGCGCTCGGCCTCGCGCGACGGTCCGCGGCGGGCGACGAGGGCGCGCGCGAAGCGCGCGGGCGGGGGGCGGGGTGGGCTGGTCCCGAAGTCCCCGCAGGGGGAGCCCGCCGCTCCCCACGCGATCCGTGGCAGAAACGCTCATGCCGCGCTGGTCGTCTTGGCACGTCTTAGCATCTCGTCGGCGTGGGCCGCGGCTTCGGGCGAGGGGCTGGAACCACCCAACATGCGAGCGATTTCGACGCCGCGTTCGGCGCCCGTCAGGACGGCCACGCGGATCGTGGTGCGCCCCTTGCTGGTTTCCTTGGTCACTCTGATGTGGTGGTCGGCAAAGGCAGCGATCTGCGGCAAATGCGTCACGACCAGGACTTGGCGATGGGCCGCGGTGGACTTGAGCATGCGACCGATCACCTCGGCCGTACCTCCGCCCACGCCCGAGTCGACCTCGTCGAAGACGTAGGTCAACGCTTCGTCCTCCTTGGCCAGGGCTTGCTTGACCGCCAACATCACCCGCGACAGCTCGCCGCCTGACGCGATCCGGTCGAGTGGCCGCGGCTCCTCGCCCCGATTGGGCGCGAAAAGAAAGCGCACCCGATCTTTGCCGCGCGGACCAGGTTCGTCGCGATCCTCGACGGCGATGGGCACCCGCGCCCCGACCAAGCCTAGATCCCGCAGCGTCTCATCCATCCGCCGGCCCAGCACGCGCGCGGCCTTGCGCCGTTGCTCCGAGATCTGCTCGCACAGGGCCGTCATGCGCTTCATCGCGGCCTCCACCGCCGCCTTGCGCGCCGCCAGGCCCTCCTCGAAAGACCCCAGCGCGGCGAGATCCCGGGTGATCGCCTCACGCCGCTCGATGGCCGCCGCGACTGAGCCGCCATGCTTGCGGATCAGGCGACCGATGAGAAAGAGGCGCTCCTCGATTTCGGTCAACCGCTCTGGGTCGAAACGAATGCTGCTGGCATAGCGCCCCAGCTCGCCGGCCGAATCCTCCAGCTGGGCCTGGGCCGAACGAAGGGTTTCCACCACGGGCAGAAGGGCCGGATCGAGCTGCGCCAGGGCCGCAATCTCGCGCGCCACGCCCGCGATGCGGCCCGAGACAGCGTCGTCCGAGGAGTACAGGACTTCCTCGCCGCGTGTGCAGGCGGCCAAGAACTTCTCCGCACCCTTGGTGCGCTCTCGCTCGGCCCGCAGGGCATCGTCCTCACCGGGCTGCATTTCGGCCTGCTCCAACTCGGAAAGTTGGAAGCGCAGAAGATCCTCGCGCTCGGCGCGCGCCCGCGCATCCGCATCAAAACTAGCCAGCTCGGTGCGCGCGTCGCTCAACTGCTGGTACGCCTCGCGCACCTCGGCCAGCGCTGCGCCGTTCCCCGCGAATGCGTCCAGGATCGTGAGCTGGCTGTCGGCATCGGTGAGCAGGTGTTGGTCGTGCTGTGAGGTGATGTCGACGAGCTTGCCCACGCTGGCTGCCAGATCGGCCGCGCTGGCCAGGCTGCCGCCCAGATGGATGCGGCCCCGGCCAGACCGTGCGACCGCGCGCCGGACCACCAGCCCGTCCTCCAC
>PMBY01000366.1 GCA_003153875.1 Myxococcales bacterium
CCGATGCAGATCAAGGTCAATTTCCTGTGCCGCGATTCTATCCTGGCCGCGCCGGTCGTGCTCGACCTGGCGTTGTTCATGGACCTGGCCCAGCGTTCGGGCATGCACGGCATTCAGGAATGGCTGTCGTTCTACTGGAAGAGCCCGATGACCGCCGAGAAGCTGTACCCCGAGCACGACACGTTCATTCAACTAATGAAGTTGAAGAACACCCTGCGCCACCTGCGCGGCGAGGAATTGATTACCCACTTGGGGCTGGAGTACTACGACTAGCAGACCGGGCTGCGGATCGCGGGCCGCGGATCGCGAGAGCGAGAGCGTGAGCGAGTTCGTGTGCGGGATGCGGATCGCGGGCCGCGGGCCGCTCACGTACACGCGAATCGCCCATGCAGGCCGCGACACGCTGGCCGCTCACGCTACCGCGACCGCTCACGCTGGCCGCCTTGCGCTTGCCCGGAAGGCCGCCGCTCAACAGCCCTTGACCAGCAAGAGCCCCCGGAGTTAGCTCAGAGACCAAGGAGCCCGAGCGCTTGAGAGCCATGCCGACCGCAATCACGCTTGTACTCGCCGGGTTGCTGGCGTCCTCAGGCCCGACGGTCGCGCAGGGCAATCTGCCGGCAACACCCGCCCCGCCTGTACCCGAAGCGCCTGTCCTTCCCGGCGTCAGTGCGCCGTCCCCGGTGTCACCCGGTCTCGACGTCACACAGCCATCCCCGGCCGGGGAGAAAACCGGCAAGCCCATCGCGAAACAATGGTGGTTCTGGACCGCGCTGGGGACCGCAGTGACCGCCAGCGTGGTGATCCTGGTCCTCGCCGATCGCAGACCGCCTGCACCGAACACCACCCTCGGCAACCACGAGTTCCAGCCATGAGTCTGCCCGCGCGTACGCTGTTGGTTCTGCTCTTGGCGCTGGCGGCCGCCTGTTCGGAGGACAAGTCATTCGTCGTGGTGCTCGTGTCCAGCAGTCCTCCGATTGCCANNGCGACGGCTCTCCTGCAGCTCAACGACACCACGCCGGTCACTTTCTCGGTGAGCCTTCGCGCAACGTTCAAGGACGATGTTGTGCTGGAGGTGCAGCCCCTCGACACAGAGGGCACGTCGTTGGGGGCCGGGACGAGTGGTCCGCAGCGGCTCAACCTGGGGCAGGTGACGTACGTGACTGTGTTCGTCGCCCCACCCTGCGACCCCATGGCGCCCGCGGCGATCTGCGAGGCCGGCAAGACCTGCGCTCTGGTCTGCGACTCGGATTCCCGGCCCGAGATGCTTTGCTATTCCGCAGGCCCAGGGAACCCTGGGGATCCCTGCACGGACACCACAGGCTGCGCGATCGGCTCGGAGTGCTTCGATTTCACCACCCCGACCTGTCCCGTTCCGGCACAGCCGGTCAAGACCTGCCGGAAGTTCTGCAACAACACTGCGGATTGTGGCGCCGGCTCCTTCTGCATGACCGGCGTTTCCTGCGGCCAGACCAGCACGTCGCTCCACCTCTGCTCGCGTCCCTGCAACCCCACCGGTGACGCGACCGCGGGCTGCGCCGCGGGCCTGTTCTGCTTCATCTACTCTGGGGAGATCACCGACTGCGCGTGCCGCGATCAGAGCCGCGCCGGTGCGGTCGGTGGTTCGTGCGCGACAGATGCAGACTGCCAGCCCGGCCTGATGTGCGTAGACCGCGGCAGCCAGAAGAGCTGCCAGACCATCTGCCAATTGAACAGTTCCAGTTGCCCCGCCGGGACGACTTGCACCCGGCTGACCAATCCGGACTATCAGGTCTTCGGGGCTTGCCTGTAGGAGATTCTAGGGCGAGGGGAGTCCGCTGATCTGCAGGATCACGCCGCCCTCGCTGCCAGCCTTGTCCGCATCCACCACCAGATAGTACTTGCCTTGCGCGAGCCCGGTGAGCTGGTAGCTGCCCGTGCCTGCGCCCGCCGTGGCTTTGCAATCCATGAGCGTGTTGGCCTCGCACGGCATGCTGGAGTTGAGTTGTTGATAAAGAACCAGGGCGTGGTTGCCGACCTGGGCCCATTCGATGGTGAGATCGGCCTTGCTGGTCAAGGTGAAACCAGCCACTGCGTCGCCACCACCCTTGCCGGACACGCAATGACTCATGGTTTGGTCGTCTCCGGCGCCCGACGTCTGGAGCGCCACCGATGTGGGCGAGCCGTCAAGCGGCAAGATACCCAGCGCCTTGTCCGGGTGGCACACCAGCTTCTCGCAGCTCGCATCTCCAGCGCACTTGAGGTCGTAGCAGTCTATGGCCCCGTCACCGTCGTCGTCGATCCCGTTGTTGCAAATCTCCAGAACTGTCGAGGCTAGACCTGTCAACGAAAGGTTCACAGTGCCTTCCGTTCCGCTGGTGAAGGCCTGCACAATCAGGTTGTAGGCGCCTGGCTGCAAGCTGGGAATGGAGAAATTGCAACCAAAGGGTTGGAAGGCCGAGTCCAGGTCCACACAGTCGCGGACGTCGGCGTCACACAAGTCAAGTGGGCTGATCTGGGCACCCAATTGCAAGACTTGACTGCCAGTCTCCGTGCAGCGGACGCCCAGGGACATGGCGCGCAGAAGATTGAGCCGATAGACCCGGCCGTGCCCATCACCCTTGCCACAGAAGGTGGAGAAGGTCCGGGTCGCGCTGGTCAAGTCCACGTTCAGCGTCTTGTTTTGGCCAATGTCGATATCGCCCAGGTTGCCGTCAGGCAGGCACTGCGGAGCCTGGCAGTGAATCGTGCCCGTGCAAGCGGGATCATCGCAGTCGGTGAGACCGTTTCCGTCGTCATCGATCCCGTTGTCGCAGATCTCGACACCGCGGTCGGCCCAGGCCCACACGCTCAAGTTGATTTGCCCTTCTTTCCCGGCGGCCATGGCTTTGAAGATGAGGAGGTACTCGCCCGCATCGAAGGGCCACCAACTCGCCTCGGGGATGGGCGGCGCCGAAAGGTGGGCACAATTGTTGCCGTCGTCGCTGTCACAGGCATCCCCCGCCTTTGGCATCTTGTACAGGCCGTAGGCGTGATCCCCCGTGGGCTGGGTCATGTCGAGAACAAGACCAACGGTCTTCTTGACGGTGAAACGGACCACGATGTCTTTGCCGGTTGAGTTTCCGGCGCAGCTCGGGTGGTAGCGATCGCTGCCCTTGGTGGTATCCACCACGGCGGTCTTAGGCGGATCGCCCACTACGATGGCGCCCAGGTTGATGTCAGGGACGCAGGGCCGGCAGTTGGCGGCCATGACGCAGTCCAGGTCCGCACAATCGATGGCGCCGTCGCCGTCATCGTCGATTCCGTTGTTGCAGATCTCGGGGCTGACGATCTTGCCGGTCGACAGCGTGATAGTGATTGAACCCACCGTCCCAGTGAACGATTGCACCACGATCCAGTAGCTGCCAGCCGCGAGAGCGCTGAAGGTGTGACTGGCCGTGGCATCCTGGCCCACGCGCAGGCAGTCGACCAGGTTCTGGTCACAGGCCTGCCCCACCCCGGCGCGGAAGACAGCGACCACGTGGGCGGAACCCTTGCCCTGCGAGAAGTCGAGCTTGAGATCAGCGGTGGCCGCCAGGCTGAAGCTGGCCACGCGGGCCACGCCGCCGGGCGGGGCGCAGGTGCCGTAGCTCACGACCGCGCCCACGGTGGACATGGTGCGCGTGACTGCAGCGCCCGAGCTGGCGATCAAGCCAAAGTCGACGTCAGCCGTGCAGGCCGCGCCCAAGCAAGCCGGGAAAGACTTGCACTGGGGATCGCTGCAGTCCACCAGCTTGTCCCCGTTGTCGTCGATGCCGTTGTCGCAGATCTCCTTGCCAGGGTTCACGATGCAGGTGGGATCCACGAAGCAGTCCGGATCCTTGCAATCCACCAAGCCATCGTCGTCATCGTCCAGCCCGTTGTTGCAGATCTCGTGGCCCGGCACAAAGCAGGCCGGATCGCCGAGGCACGCGGGATCCTTGCAATCGATCAACCCGTTGCCATCGTCGTCGATCCCGTTGTTGCAAATCTCTTTCTTGTGGTCGATGCAGCTCGGCAGGTTCTTGCAGGCCGAGTCGAAGCAATCGGCAAGGCCATTGCAGTCATCGTCGATTCCGTTGCCACAGATCTCGCTCGTGCCACACACAACGTCGGACGGGCGGTCGCCCGGGGTGTCTCGGCGCGCGTCGCCGACCAGGTCGGGCGCCCGATCCAGGCCACCATCGCGCAGGCCATCTGCGGCCCCGTCGCGCCGGCCATCCACGGATCCATCGCCCGCCCCACCCGTGGACCCGTCGCGCCGGCCATCCGCGGGCCCGCCGCCGTTCCCACCCGTGGACCCGTCGCGCCGGCCATCCACGGGCCCGCCGCCGTTCCCACCCGTGGACCCGTCGCGCCGGCCATCCACGGGCCCGCCGCCCGCTCCACCGACCGACCCATCGCCCATGCCTCCGCCCGACCCACCGCCCATGCCTCCGCCCGCGCCAGCGTACGGCCCATCCCAGCCTGCGTCGCCCGGTGAGCCCAGATGGCAGTTCGGGTCCGCGTCGGAGCAGCTTTTCGAATGCCGCATGGCCGACCGGAAACAGCCGCCCGACACCATGGCGAGGCCGAAAAGGCATGCCGCCAGAACAAACTTCGGCGACCACTGGATCCGCATACTGGCCACTAGGTTACTTCCTCGGGGGTGGCCTGTCACCCACCACTATTTTCCGCCAGCACCTATATAGAACCCCTCTCCGACGTTTGCCGCACTTCCCCAAGCCTGCTTCTTCCACCGATTCTCGAAGAAGACCAGCGGGCTCAGCACGTTGCGCATCTGACGAAGCGCGATGGGCCGCTCGCCGGATACGTCGTGCTGCTCGCGTGGATCGTCGAGTTCGTCGAAGAGCTGCATGCGCGCCACGCCAGAATGAATCAGGCGGTAGCGGCCACTCTTGATCCCGCGCGACACGGATTCGATCTGAGTGAGGCCCGTGGCTGGGCCGCCGCCCACCTCGTCGAAGACCAGCGAGATCAGCGACCGCCCCTGCATGCTGTCTGGGATGGGCAGGCCCGCCAACTGCAGCAGCGTGGGGCTGAGATCCATGGCCTCCACGTCGCTGTCGATCACGCGGCCTGGCGGCAGCAGGCCGGGCGCGCGGATGATGAAGGGCACGTGCACCAATTCCTGGTGCGCGCCCTGGGCATGGCCACAGTCGCCGTGGTCCCAGAACTCGTCGCCGTGATCCGAAATCACGATAACCGCAGATGTTTCGTAGAGCCCGGCGGTCTTGAGGTCTTGGATAAAGGCCGCGAAGGCCGAGTCGCTCTGTGTGATCTCCGCGTTGTGCAACGCCTCGAGGTACGCCTTGTCCGTGGCGTTGACCTTGAGGGTCCCCTGTTTGATCTTGCCAAGCTGGATGCCGGTGAGCACCGGCTTGATGGGGCCGGTGTACGGCTTGTCCCAATACTTCAGCAGAAACTCCTTGCGCGGGTTGTAGATGACATGCGGCTCGATCACGGCCAGGTACACGAACTGCGGCTTGGCCTTGGCGGGCATGATCCATTTCTTGGCGATTCCCCACAGGGTCTCGGCGTTGTTGGGCAGATTCTCGCGGATGAGGTTGCGGTTCTCGTCCCAGCCGCGGTCAAATCCCCATTTGGACGAGACGTAGCCATTGGCGGAGAACATGGCCGTGCGAAAGCCGGCCTTCTTGAATTGTTCGGCCACAAAGGGCACCTCGCGAGAGATCTTGGACTCCTGCACGGTGGCCTTGTGCACGCGCGGGTACACGCCGGTGAGCATCGACGCCTGTGACGGCAGCGACCATGTGCCTGGGACCTGCGCCCAGCTGAAACGCGTGGCATCGGCGGCAAAGGCATCGTAGTTGGGCGTGAGCACGTTGGTCTTGGGGTTGTAGGCGTGCATCTTGTCGGCGCGGAAGGTGTCGATCATCCAGACGTAGATGTGGTCGAACTTGCGCGAACCTGCGGCGGCCGGCGCTGCGGCCCGCACCATCAGACGCGGCTCGCCCCAATCCACGCCGCCCCCATGCGCGCAAAAATCGAGGCGCACCGCTTGGCCGGCAAAGGGCGTCAGATCCCAGGCCCCCTCGGTCCAGTGGCCGCTGGCTGGCCCTTCGAAAAGCGTGGCGGTAGCCCCACCGTCGCGAGCCACCCGCACCGCCACCGAAGCCGACGGCGCACGCGAGCCGTAGGCCAGGGCGAGCTTGGCCTGAGCAGGCACCTGCAGATAGAACGACAGCCGCGATGCCTCGGGCTCGACCAGCGCGCGGTGCCGGGTGCCGCCAAGTTCGCTATTGGTGGCCACCAGCTCCGAAGGCGTGGCCAGTTGGTCGACCGCGGCCTTGGGATTTGCTGCCTTGGGCGCGCCGATTTCGATGGCAGCGATGGACGCGGCAGCGCGCTTGCCCCCGGCGATGGCACCTGCCGAGCGGAAGGTGAGTCGGATGCGGTTGTCACCCGCAACCANNGTCAGCGTGAGCTGCAACTCGGATCGGCCCGGGGCCAGCACGCCGTCTCCATCCGCGTCCACCGGGAAGGAAAAGGCAGCCGAAGTCCCGGACACGTAGGCCACCGGCGTGGCGCCGTCCTTCTGCAAGGGCAGCCACGATCCCTTCCACCCACCGTCGATGAACTTGAGAAACCCGACGCCCCCAGCAGCCATCACCAGGCGACCCGCGCGATGTTCCACCGCGTGTACGCGATTCGCGACGAGATCGAAGGACGGGCGATAGCCTGACAAGTCAGCCGGTGGATGGGTCGGGCTGACCGCCGATGACTTGTTCTCGGGACGCGCAGTGGCTGCCTGCGCGGGCGCGCGCCGGCCACAGCCGCTGGCGAGCAATAGACACACTGCCCAGAACGGGGCGGATTTCGCGATCAGACGCATGGGAGTGAACACAAACACGGAGGTAACCGCCTCCATGACAAAAATCAAGATCGCAGCGCAGATAGCAACCGATTCCGATAGTGCTACTCTCCGCTGCCGAATGTCAGAGCAGCNNCTGGACGCCTGCTTGGTCCTCGCGCGCGGCAGCGGTGGCCGGCCGCTCGAAGTCCTGGCCCTGGCTGCAGGCCTCTACGGAACCGCCGGGTTGTTGCTGGGCGCCTTTGTCGGGTGGGCCGTGGCCACCGCGGCAGCCGCTGTGCCCGGCGGCTGGCGTGCCCTGCGCGACGATCGCGACTTGGACGGCCGCGCGGCAGCGGCCCTGCTTGGACTTGCCGCTGCGGCTCTGGTCATGGCCGTGGGCGCGGGGGCAGCTCACGGGCTCTTCGTGGCCGAGATGGCCAGCCGCAAGCTGGCGGTGATCGCCACGGCGGGGCTGGCACTGGCCTTCTGTCCGGTGGCCGCGCTGGCAGGCTTCGCCTGCGCGCGCCTGGTCGTCCGACGCACGCGCCATCTTCCCGCGCCCCGTGGCCTGGGAACCACGGGCCTGCTGCTCGCGGCCTTTGCGGCGGCGGGCGTGCTCGTCTTTGTCGCGGCCCTGTCGCGCGCGGATTGGCGCGTGCTGGATCTCGGGCCCTTGTGGTCAGCCTTGGCCGCCCTGCTGCTGTCTGCCGGCCACGGCATCTTCTGGTACGGCTCGGCAGTGGGCGAGCGACTGCGTGCGCGCCTGCCCAGGCGCGGCCTGCGCGCCGGCGTGGCAGTCGTGGTGCTCGCGCTGCTCGCGCTGGGCAGCCAAATCGCCGAAACCTCGCCCAGCTACGCCGCCATCACCGACGCGAGCTGGGGCCTGCGGCTGGCCCTCAAGGTGGCACGGCACCTGACCGATCGCGACCACGACGGATATTCCGCGTTTTTTGGCGGTGGCGACTGCGACGACTCACGCGCCGACGTCTTTCCCGGCGCGGAAGACATTCCCGGCGACGGCATCGATCAGGACTGCCAAGGTGGCGACGCCCAGCTAATCGCAGCCAGCCCCGAGCCCGCCCCTGCCCATACGCCAGCCGCGCCCGCCCGCCACGGCACCTTTTCCGGCAACATCTTGATCATCGCCATCGATGCCTTGCGCGCCGATCGTCTGGGCGTGGCCGGCTATGGCCGGCCGCCTGGCCATTCGCTGACCCCAACCCTGGACGCGCTCGCCCAGCGGGGCGCGCGCTTCACCCACGTGTGGGCCCAGGCGCCCAACACTCCGCGCTCGTTCCCGTCGCTGGTGACCTCGCGCTATCCCTCCGAGATCGCCTGGCAGAAGCAATCGCTCAACTATTCGAATCTGCTGCCCAGCAACCACACCTTCTTCGAGCCGCTGGCGGCTGCGGGTCTACGCCCCATCGGGATCTTTTCACACTTCTTCTTCACCGCCGATCGGGGCATCTCCAGAGGCTTTGCCGAGTGGTCCGACGACGGCGCCAAGAGCATCGCCGATTCCAACAAGGACATCGCCTCGCCCCGCATCGTCCCGCGCGTGATCGCGCGGCTGCGCAAAGCCGCACAGACCGGCGAGCGCTTCGTGCTGTGGACGCATCTCTTCGAGCCGCATTCCAGCTATATGGAGCATCCCGAATTTCCCACCTCGCTGTCGGGCGTGCCAGGGCTGGAGGAGAAGTACGACTACGAGATCGCCTTCGCCGACCTGTGGGCGGGCAAGATCATCAAGACGCTCGAGGAGACCAAGCTGGACCGCAACACAGCGGTGGTGGTGTTCGGCGATCACGGCGAGGCCTGGGGCGAGCACAAGCGCTACTTCCATGGCCAGGATCTCACCGAGGAACAGCTGCGCGTGCCTCTGCTCGTGGTCGTGCCTGGGCAGAAGCCTGTGGTGGTCGACGACGAAGTCGGGCTCATCGACCTGGGACCGACCCTGGTCGACCTGGTGGGCGCCCCGCCCCTGCCCAGCTTCCACGGCCGCAGCCTGCTGCCCGCCATCGAGGGAAAACCACTGCCCAACCGACCCGTCTTCGCCGAGCTTCTGCCGTCCACCGCAACACCCTCGCACGAGGTAACCATCATCGGCGGGGGCAAGAAGCTCACCCACAAGATCAGCGAGCGTCGCTGGGAGCTGTTCGACCTGGCCAGCGATCCGCGACAGCAGAAGAACCTGGCCGACCAGCCTGCTTCACACGCGCTGCTCGACGAGCTGCGCGCCAAGCTGCTCAAGTTCGAAGAACGAAAGCGGCAAGACTAGTTAGCTATTTCTCACAGAGACACAGAGGCCACAGAGGCGGAGGAGAAAGGATGGGTTGGATACAACGGAGTCCAAATCCCTTTTCCTCATCCGATCTCTGTGCCCTCTGTGTGGACGAGGGCGCGCGCGAAGCGCGCGGGGCGGGCAGGGCGGCGGGCCGTCCCGAAGCCCCCGAAGGGGGATAGGTAACTTCGATCCGCGGTCCACGCAATGCCGGCTGGCTACACGCTGGCGCGGGTTCCAGTGGTTCGGACGTCGCGGTTGAGCAGGCCCTTCAATTCTCGGCCGGGCGAGAAAACCACGGTGGACTGCGCTGGCAGAGGAATCGGCTCGCCGTTGCGAGGGTTGCGCACGATGCGCGCGCCCCGACGCCGCTTGGTAAAGGTGCCGAAGCCCGGATAGGAGAATCGGGGCGGCGCCGTGCGGGTGGGCCGCGCCCTGATGAAGTAGTCGCCGATCTCGGTGAAAACTACGTCGACGATTCGCGCGACTGTCTTCTTGGTCAGATCACGGGGGAGATCCTTCTTCGAAGCTACACGCCCGATCAGTTCCGCCTTGGTCATCGTCTTTCCTTCTTCTCGCTGCTGGGCTGAACCCGTGAGAGTACGAGTCCTGGCGTGTGGGTGTCAACGATCAAGAACAGCGCATTTCCTGCGCCGATCCACCGACGTTGTCCCACGCCACGGGTGGTTTCCCTACCCGACCGCCCTGACAGGATCGCTACTCGACATCCATCCGCTCGGTCCAGGCCGTCGTGATGAATTGGTCGCCCGACAGGGCGCTCACATCTTTGGGGGTGATGGGCTTGAAGTTTTGGCCGAAGTTGTCGGTGGTCGGATTGGGAGCGGAACCGCTGGTGCCAAACGTGATGAAGATCGTGGTGCCCACGAACTGAATTCCCGTCACGTACTGCTGCGGGTACTCCCGGCCCGCGATCTGGGCCCACTGTCCGTTGGACAGGAACTCGTGCAGCGTGACGTAGCTGTTGCCGTTGGTCGAGCTTCCTGCGCAGTTGTCCCAGTTGGCCTTGGGCGGATCGTACCAGGTGGTGAAGAGCTGGAAGCCGCCTCCGTCGCCGCGCACCACCGCCACCGGTGTGCCCGTGGGCCGAGCCGTAGCAGGCAGCCAGCTTCCGCCCGAACACCAGTTCGAATCCGCGCTGGTCTTTCCGACCTCGGTGACACCACACAGCCGATTGGCATTGCCCAAACTCGTATCCGCCACCAGTTTGATCAACCCGTTGGTGCCAAAGGTCTCGTCCAGCGCAGGTGGGGCGCTGCCCTTCGCTGTCAGCTTGGCCACCACCAGCATGGATGCCGGGAAGGACGAGCCCACGGTATTCGGGTCGAGAATGGAGTTGGTCACCTGCCCGAGGTAGACGCTGTTGTCGAGGTTGTGCGAGTCGTTTCGGTTGAGCTGTACTACCGCTGGCGAGAAGTGTAGCGGCTGCGTGCAGTCCAGCGATATCGGCGCCCCGCCCCTGTCCAAGGCCGGGCTGTAGCTGGGCGCGTACTGGTGTACCTTGCCCCAGGTGTCCGCGACATAGGCGCCCAGCAAATTCTGGTCAGCGGGGCTGTCCCCGTTGTGGTAGTTGTCACGCGCCACCGCCACATCCGCGACCACCGCGAATTCCTGCCCGGTGGTCGAGTTGCAGCCGCCCGACCCACTGATGGTCGCCCCGGGACCTGCCACGCTCGGCGAAGAGCCATCCAACACCATCGCGTCGATCAGCTTGGTCGTGGTGCTGCTTCCAGTAAAGGGATAGCCCGAAGCGATCAGCACGCGATTGTCGCTCTGATTGGTCGTCCTGTGGAACGCGAAGGCAGGCACCGGATAGGTTTCGCCCAGCTCAGACGCCGAGATGCCGGACGCATTCTTGTAGCCCACGTGCCAGAGCAACGAGGCGTCCTTCAGGTTCGCGCTGCCCGACTCCATTGGCTCGGTGATATCCAAAGCAAAGGGGTGGTTGCCGCCCGCACCCTCACTCATGACCAGGACCGTCCTCCAGTCCGGGCAACCAGAGTCATAGGTGCCATCCTTCGCATCGACGCAGGTCAGGTTGGCGGCCACTTTGCAGTTGGCCACGCACAGGTTCTTCACCTTGGGCGACCCAGCCAAGCCGTAGATGTGGTCGCTGGGACTGTAGCGCTGGCCGCCCTGGGCGTAGAGCTTGGCGATTACGGGAACCATGTCAGCCGGGATGAAGGCAAAGGCCTCCTTGCCGTTGGCGGCATAGAAGGCGTGCAGCATGCCATCGTCGGAGCCCAGGTAGACCAGCTCGGGCCGGCTGACGTGGGCGAAATAGAAGTGGTTGCCGCCAGGGAGCAGGCTGATCCCGGGCGAGCCCACGTCGATGGGCATCGAGTTCACCACACTGCCCATGACCGCCGGGTTGAGCGGCCTGTGGTACACGGTGTCGCTCGGATCGATCTTGCCCAGCATCCACTGCACGATTTGCTGAGTTTCGATGGTGTTTCCGCCCATTCCCAGGCTATACAGCTTGCTCGTGCTGTCGGTATCGATCGTCCCGTTGTCGTCCACCACATTGATCTGGTGAACGTGCCCGTCGGCATCTGAGAAGAAGACCTGGCGCTGCATCCACAGTTTCTGCTCGTCATCGGAGAGCGGGGTGTGCCGAACCGTGAACGCGTTCACCAAGGCCGCGTCCCAGGCCAAGTGAGTGCCCAAGGTGGTGGGCGTCAGCTGGTCGATGCCAAAGCCGAGCAAGCTGCCCCGCCATTCTGGCAACTCAGCCGTGGTTTGGAACAGCATGTTTCCGGCGGTCACGCCCGACAGACTTTGCGAGCCGCTCGCTGCCGAGGCCGGGGTGGTGGCCACCGTGACCCGCAGGGCTTCTTTCATCTCGTAGTTCAGCCAGTAGTACAGCTCGTCCTCACTGGCCGCATAGCGCGGAATATTGATGAAGATGGAACTGGTGCTGCCGGCACGAGCCACATTGTTCAACGTCGCCGCCGCGTACACATTGCGGGCAGTCACATCCGTGGAGGCCGCGATCACGTGCACGTCGACACCCTTGGCCGCAAGATCGCGAGCTTTGTGCACAGCCGGGCAGACGCAGCCGCTCAGGTCCGCGTTGGAGACCGGGTCGTACTCGCACGCGGCTGCGGAGCAGTCGACACCGCCCACCGCCACGTCGCCCGGGCCGCGCGGCAAGCCGTCCACCACCATCAGCACGTGATTCTCCCAGCACGGGCTGGTGCCACCGTTGGCGACGCTGTCACTGCTCTGCACGATCGACATGTAGTTGTCGATGCTGTGGTACTTGTCGTTCTTGTTGTCGTTCTTCAGCGCACAGGCCACCGGCTCGATGTGGCCGGTGGCGTAGAACCCGCCATAGGAGGCCTTATCCAGCCGAGCCGCATTCATCAACGCCTTCTGTGTCGGCTGCAAGCTGTCGTTGCCGCCAAAGCTCGTGGCGTTCACCATCGGCACCACGTTCGCGTCCCACTGCGCTCCGTTGGTCTCGCCGCAGGTCACTGAGGTCGAGGTGGGATCGCCCGTGACGCCGGTCAGCGGCAGTGGGTACTCGTCGCCGGTGGGCACGTAGCCCTTGCTCCACAGCAAACCGGTGCCACCTGAGTCCAGACCCGTGAACTGATTGGCGCCGTACTTGTTCTCGTTCAGGATCTCGGTTCGCTCGGCGTCCATCAGGTACCAGTAGTTTCCCGCCGAGCCATAGGACTTGCCCAGATAGACTGGGGAATACTTGGGCGCGTACATGCTGCCTGTCCCCGCCGGATCGCTCGGGCTGCCCACCACCGGCACGCCAAAGGTGTAATTGAAGGTGTAGTAGCTCCCCTGGTACGCGCCCTCTCCCCCATTCGGGCCGGCGCTCGCGAAATAGCACATCGACCCGCACGAGCTCCACGGGGCATTCTGCCGATAGTAGGTCTTGCCGTCGCCGCTCGGCACGGCGTAGCGGCTGTCGTCACCGCTGCCTTGCAGGGTATAGGTCA
Organism: Myxococcales bacterium; assembly: GCA_003153875.1. The sequence continues at coordinate 13,067 of PMBY01000366.1, forward strand.
CGGCCGGCGTGAGCGCCACGGCACCTCCGCCACTGTAGTCGATGGTGCAGGTGCTGCTCGGCCCTGCGCTGGTCGAGAAGCAAGCCTTGCCGTCCGGACCCACTCCCTTGGCCAGTTCGCTCCGAGGCAGGAACTTCGTGTCGACACGCGTCGACGTCAAGAAAGAGGTCCCAGTCGATGTGGTGTTCAGCTTGACATAGGGGAACAGGTTGTCCGTGCTGCCGTTGCCCGCCTGGTAGGTGTGCATCTGCCCTATCTTCACCACCGCCGTGTCGTCGTAGGCATGCTCCAGCACCACCCGGCGCACGGCATTCTTCACCATCATCATGCGCGAGGTGGCCGGCACGCACGCGTCCCCGGTGCTCGAGTCGCACCCCAGGCCGTCATCCGTACACCACAGGCCGCTCTTCTGGCACATGTTCGCCGGCTTCCCGAACACACAGTAGTCCCCCTTCCCACTGTCGCACTGGCTGTTACTATTGCAAGGCGTGGTTGCCTGGTAACGACAGGTCTTGGTGGCACCCGAGGCGCAGAAGTCATTCCTGAAGCGGCCGCTGCCATCGTCGGTGGAGATGTAGCGGCAGAAGTCACCCTTGGTTAGATTGTAGCAATCGTCGTTGGAGTAGCACTGCACCGAACTCTTCAGGTAGCAGTAGGAGCTACTCACGCCACTCGCCCAGGTACAACTGGCGGGCGTGCAATCACTCGTGTCAGGCACTGACTGCAAGGTCGAGGCCGCGGTTCCTGTCGCCGTCAAAGTTCGCGTCCCCGTGTAGCTACTTGTGTTCGATGTCACATCGGTATGGCTCGTAATCGAAGGTACCGTTCCTGTTTGAGTCAACGTCACTGACGCGCTACTGTTTCCAGTGACAATCGCTGTGTTGGTGCTGGTGACCCCAGATTGAGTCGCAGTGTTGGTACCAGTCGCAGAGGCACTCCCCGACGATGTCACCGCCCCGGTCATCGTCGACGACCAGCTAAGGGTTGAAGTGGCGGTGCCACTGCGGGTCCCACTGGAGCTCGCAGACGATGAGCCAGTGCTCGTTGACGAAACGCTCAGGCTCGCAGACGACGTTGCCGTGCTGCTATAGGTGGACGTCCCACTGGACGACGCGCTCGCGGTCTTCGTCATCGTCACCGTCGAGCTTGACGATTGATTCGCGGTATTGGTGTAGGTAACGCTAGAAGTGGACGCCGCCGAGGACGTGTTGCTGTAGGTGGACGACCCGCTGGACGACGCGCTCGCGGTCTTCGTCGTGGTCGAACTGGACGTGGCGGAACTGCTGGAGCTGTTGCTGATGGTTGAACTGGCGCTTGACGACGACGACGACGTCCTGGTGTAGGTTGATGACGCGCTAGAAGTCGCGCTCCCGCTGTTCGTCATTGTTGAGCTGGAACTCGTGGAGCCACTGGCGGTGTTGCTGAAGGTTGAACTGGCGCTTGACGACGACGACGACGTGTTGGTGTAGGTCGACGACGCGCTGGAAGTCGCGCTCCCGGTGCTCGTCATAGTTGAGCTGACACTGCTGGAACTTGAGCCCGTATTGGTGTACGTGGACGACGAGGTAGACGACGACGAACCAGTATTGGTGTAGGTGGAAGATGCGCTGGACGTCGTCGACGACGACTGGGTGCTGGTCGACGACGAGCTAGACGACGATGACGATGAGCTAGACGCGGTTCTGCTCGACGTCGCCGAGGAGGTCGAGGTCGGCGTCTTTGTCTCCGTGTTGGTCGTGGTCATGGTCCCCGTGGGCGCGGGACACTTGACAGCGTTGCAGCTGCACAGATTCTGGATCTCGTTGCCGTTGGCGCCCGAAGTCGCCAACGCTCGATCCCAAATGCGCACCTCATCAAGGCCGCCCTTGAAGCCAAACTCGTGCGCTGGAGTGGCGCAGCTACTGCCGAAACACCATTCCGTTCCCGTGCTGAAGGTCGCGTTAGTCACTGTGGCGACCGCTACCCTGCTCTGTGTGCAGTATTTGGGATCGTTCAACTGATACAACGTCCAGGTCGTGCCACTGATCGTGCCGACGATTAGGCCATAGTAGCTTGTTGTGTAAAGGTAGGGTTGCGCTGTAACCCCCCGCTGCGGGGTGTAGCCGTCCGCGTTGAGTGGGGTGTTGTTGTCCATCAAGATATTGTTGTTGCTGGAGAATAGGCGCAATCCACCGCCAGCGTCGTCGCCTCCGGGGGTGAAGGCTACCAGGTTCTGTCTGGCATTGAAGCCGTCAGTTTTGACCCAAACCGCGATGCTAACGGATCCGGCGATTGGCTTGCTCATTAGCACGCGGACGAAATTGGTGCCGGTGCTGGTGACGGTAACTGTGTAGCCTACCGTCGTGTTAGCAAAGGACGCCCCGGTCGTCACCACGGTCGACGTGCCGGTCAAGACCCCAGCCGTCGGCATCGGGGGGCCCGTGGCCGTGCCGTCGTTGTTGTTTCCCGAGGTATCCGGGTAGCTGCCGCCGTCGGCAAGTGCCTCGTCCAGGCCCCAATAGCCGCGTATGCTCGTGTCTGTGCCGATCTTGTCCGCGCTAACGTAACTCGTCGTGGCTCCCGTCTTACTGGTCGTATAGCTCTGCGTGTTGCTGGCCGAGCTCGACCCGCTTCCCGTTGTCGTCCACGACGCCGTTCGCGAGCTACTTCCGCTGCTGGAGGACGACTGTGTCGCCGTGCGCGTGTTGCTCCCACTGCCGGAACCAGACTGCGTCGCCGTCTGCGTCTTGCTCCCACTGCTCGAACCAGACTGCGTCGCCGTCTGCGTGTTGCTCCCACTGCCGGAACCAGACTGCGTCGCCGTCTGCGTCTTGCTCCCACTGCCCGAACCAGACTGCGTCGCCGTCTGCGTGTTGCTTGCCGTGCCGGATGTGGACTGCGTCGCCGTCTGCGTGGTCGTCTGGCTGCTTGAAGATGGCTGCGTCGTCGTCTGCGTGCTGCTCCCACTGCTCGAACCAGACTGCGTCGCCGTCTGCGTGTTGCTCGCCGTGCCGGATGTGGACTGCGTCGTCGTCTGCGTATTGCTTGCCGTGCCGGATGTGGACTGCGTCGTCGTCTGCGTGTTGCTTGCCGTGCCGGATGTAGACTGCGTCGTCGTCTGCGAGTTGCTCGCCGTGCTGGACGTGGAGCGTATCGCCGTCTGGCTCACTGTCTGGGTCGCGGTCGATATCGAGGTACCGGTGCCTGTGGAGCTCTGGACCGTGATCACGGTCCCGGTGGCGGTTTCGGTTCCGATTCCGCTGGCCCCCGCCACGGTGCTGGTGACCCACGCACTCATGTTGGCGGACAACATACTGGTGCCGGTCTGCGTGAGTGAAATGGTCGAGGTGATCAGGGTTTGGGACTGGGTTTGGGTTTGACTGGCAGTCCCGGCGGACACGAAGTCGAACTTGTAGCCTTGGCCGCCCATGCCCGAGAATTCACAGCGATTGGGCTGGCCGTACACGCGGCAATAGCGGTCGCCTTTTTCGCAGTCCGCGCCGACCTCGTTGTAACGTGCGGGATTCTCGCCCGGAATCCCCTGCATCGACTCCGGGCTCTCGACCATGATCAGGAAGTTCGGCTTGCGCAGCTGCTGCTTCACGATCTCCATCGGACTGACCCGCGCCTCCACCGATCCCGGCAACGACCACGACACCACCAGCAAAGCCGTCGCCGCACACCAGCGACGAAATGCTCGGGAAGCGCCATAGGTCATGGAGGTACTCTCAGGTACTTGCAGCAAGCAAGCCGCCGGCCAGATCTCAAGTCGACGGAAATGGCCGTGATCTGGAGGCAAAATGCCGATCTTCTGGTAGGTCGATATCGTGGTGTGTACCCCCGCTGCCCACCTTGCCCCCGGAACGCCGTTGCGGACCCCGCAAACTTTTCAGGGTTCATTAGATGGAAGTGCAGTAGACCGCAGGTCGCCCCTGCAGTGCAGCTCGCCGCCGACCCATGCCGCTGCCTACGCCGTGTGTCGCCGGAGGTAGTCGAGGCTTCCTGGCAGATCCCGAATGAGCCGAAGCAACATCTCCATTGATTCAGTCTGGACGTTCCGACCGGACTCCCAGCGCGAGATCGTGTTGGCACCGAACATGCCCATGAATCGACTCCATGCTATCATTGATAGCAACATGGCACAGCTCATCGTGAGGGATATTCCCCAGCAGGTGGTTGTCCGCCTGAAGCAACGGGCGGCCCAGCGTGGGCATTCCGCTGAGGCGGAGCATCGCGAAATTCTCAGACAGGCTCTGCTCTCGCCACCTGCACCCTCGCTCAAGGCGATGCTGGGCGGAATTCCGGATGTGGGGCGCGACGCTGACTTCCAACGGACGCGACGCCTGGGACGGCGGGTTGTGTTGTGAAGGGCTTCCTGCTCGACACCAACGTGCTGTCGGAACTGCGCAAGGGCGCGCGCGCCGATGCAAATGTTCGGCGCTGGTTGGAGAATGTGGACGAGAACTTGCTGTTCCTGAGTGTCCTGGTCACCGGTGAGATTCGCCGCGGGATCGAGGCCATCCGACAGCGCGATCTCCGGGCCGCCGCGGCCCTCGAACGCTGGCTTGACACGCTGGTGCAAGCGCACTCCGATCGCGTGCTACCGGTGGACGCCGCGACCGCGGACGAGTGGGGAAGGCTCGATGCTCGGGGCAGCTTGCCGGTTGTCGACGGGCTGCTGGCCGCGACCGCACGGGTACACGACCTCACGCTGGTCACGCGCAACGTGAAGGATGTCGCCCGCACCGGCATCAATGTCCTCGACCCGTTCGCGTCGACATCTGGATAGCCTGGGATGGTCGACGGCAGGGCGACCGCCGGTCGCCCTACGGCGCCGCGGCCGGGACTGCCGGCTGGGCTGCGAGGGCCGTCGCCGGCTCTTGGATCATGCGCGAGATGCGCACCGTCGAATTCTCCGCGTTCTGGAACTCGAGAACGGTTTCCTTCTTCTTGTCGGGCCAGATCTCGAACTCCGGCAATGGCTTCTTGGTCGTCAGATCGATCTCCTGAATGACGTACATGTCCCGGTAGAGATGGCGGGACAGCTCGAACAGCAGATCCCCGCCCTGTTTGGCGACTGACAGATCCACTGAACCGTAGTCCATCACCGTGAAGAGACCCGGGCGGTCGGTGACCACCATGATGTTCTTGTCGTGAATCTGCTCGAAATAGCGCCAGGTCTGGGCCGCCTGGCGGGTGAGGGTCAGCTCGTTGATGAAGCGTGCTTCACTGGCCACCGACACGTGCAAGAACACCGCCGCCGCTGCCACCAGCGAGGGCAGCCAGAGCGGCGCGCGTCGGCACAACAAGGTCACAACCCAGGCGGCCATCAACGAGAAGAACGCATCCAGCGGAACGAATAGCCGCGCTGAGGCCGGGTGCAAGGGCTTGCCCCAGAAATAGGGAAGGTAGATCACCATCATCACGCCCACCCAGACCACCGCGAAGATGGCGAAGCGTTCCTTGACCAGCTGGCGTTCGCGTTCGTGGGCCAGCTTCCACAGCGAGCGCGCCACGATGAGGCATCCGACCAGCCCCAGCGCCAGCAGCAGGCCAGAGTGGGGCCGACGAAAATCCAGCGGATTCAGTAACAGACCAAAGTAGTTGCGGGTGTTCTCCGACAGATGCTTCCAGCCGAACAGGGTCGTGTTGAGCGGCTGTTCGCTGTCGCCGGCCTTCAGGATGGTCTGCCAGATGCGAGGCAAGGCAAACAACGGAGTGAACAAATAGACGAAGCGGTACCGCCTCACATGTTCCCACTTGACCATGCGCAACGCCAACAACACCACAGCCGACGCCACGATGGAGGCCGCGCCTTCGTAGCGAATGTGCGCAAGCATGCACAGATTCAGCCACAGCAACGCCAGTCGGTTGGCCGTGGGTTCCTTGGCGTAGTCGAGAAAGCACTTGACCGAAACCAAGGCGAAGAATCCCGCCATCAGGTCGAAGCCACCGGAGCGGGCCGATACCAGGGTGATGGGATGGGCCACGACGAACGCGCCGGCCAGCAGGCCGAAGACCTCGCCGCCCAGGGATTTGGCCAAGCGGTACGCGACGAAAACGAACAAGGGAATGAGAATGGCGTTGACGTGGAAGGCGTTGGTATAGCTGTAACCCCAGAACGAGTGGAGCAGGCTGACCAGGAAGGGAAAGAGCGCCGGCCGCCGATCCGTGGTGACGTTCAGATTCCAGTAGGCCTCGTAGTACCACTTGCCTGTCGTGGCGAAGTCGGCCGTCTTGTTGAAGTACAGATTCTTGGACACGCCGAGTAGGTTGGTTTCATCGGCCAGCACGCGCAGGGCCGGCTGAATAGCCAGAATGGCCACCAGCGAGACGAGGGCGGCCAGGACCAGGCCCCGCCAGTTGTCCTTGAGCCAGGCCACCAGGGTATCGCGGGTGGTGCTCTTGAGGGCGATGAGGTACGACGACGCCCAAAACGCCACCATGGTGAGTAGCACGAAGTAGGTGCCGTGGACGAAGAACGGCTCCATCAGGTCGCGCTTGCGCAGGGTCACGACCAGAAGCGCCAGCGCAACCACGACCGGGGCCGCCGCAGCCAGGTTACGCCAGAACGACCGCTTGTCGAACTGTAAAGTCAGAGAGATTTTCATGTTGCTCGGTCCCCAAAAACTTGTGCGCCAACGTTCGCCGGTGGACTCGCCCCACAGCGACCGCGCCAGGGGGCGAGCCCAGCGTACCACGACGCCAGCAACTCGCGAATCCCTGACCGGATTCCCTGACCGGATTCGTGTCGGTCCGTCCGGTCCCGAAAGCATTTCCAAGCATCGGGAATCAAGTTATCTTGGATAGCCCACGCGCTGACCGTGGTGCCTCACTCATGGCAGACGAAATCGACAACGCAGTCCCGGAAAGTCCGGCCATGGCACCAGCCCCGGTCCCGGCATCTGGCTCACGCGGCAGGCCGGGGTGGCGGGGGCGTCTGCTTCAATGGCTGTTCATGCGCGACGCCCTGGACCAAGCCCGCCAGGACGAGGCCCGGGTGGCACCGGGGCGCATGGCCATGATCCGTCTCGCGCGCGACTGCGCAACGGTCGCCAACGACTTGCTGGATTCGTCCTGCGATGCATTTCTTGCCCCTGCGCTTAGCCTCTATCGGGAAGCGATCTTCGCCTTGCTAGGCAACGACATGGCCGGCAAGAAGGCGTTGGCGGTCGCCTTCGAGACCGATCCGGATTCGATTTTGGCGGAGGCCGTTCAACGCGACGCCAGCCTCGGGCGGATCCGCCATCTGCTGGCAATGCACGCATCCGTCGGTATTGGCAGCCCGGTCACGCCGGACCAGCAGGACATGGCACAACTGACCCGCAGTGCGGTAGCCGCCATGCTGAGAATGGCCGAAACCAGTCGCGTTCCTCCGCTCTTGCGCCGGCGCCTGCGACGTCTGGCCCTGGCCGCCGGGCTGATGGCGCTGGGCCTGGCGGCCTCGAGCAAAACTGTGGTGTACCTCCTCACTCCCACGGATCTGGCAGCGGGAAGACTGTGGCGCACCAGCAGCGCTCTGTCGGCGGCGTACTCCGCGAGAATGCTCTTCCACACCAACGAGGAGATGAACCCGTGGTTCGAGATCGATCTCGGTGAAATCAAGCTGATCCGGCGCCTTTACATCAAGAACCGTACTGATAGCAACGGGGAGCGCGCGGTCCCGCTGGTTGCGGAGCTGAGCAACGATCGTTCAAACTGGCACCTGGTCGCCAGGCGCGAGTCCCCCTTCGCGATCTGGGAGCCCAGCTTCACGCCCAGCAAGGCGCGCTACGTGCGCCTGCGTGTGCCACGGATGACCTTCCTGCACCTGGAACAGGTCAAGGTGTACTGAAGAAAGCGCTCGCCGAGGCGCTACAGGGGCACCTGCCAGAAGTAGCTGGTATTGAACGAAGGTCCCGCATACAGGGCAACCCAAAGCAACACCGCGAGCGGCACAACCGCGAGCAGCATGGCCCTGGTCACCCATAAACGCCTTTTTCGCCCCACCACCCAGTAGGTTAGGAGCAATAGGGTTGCCCACGCAATGCCAACGCCCGTAACAAATGGCCAAGAGACAAAATAGAAATCCACAACGTGAAAGCCGCGCGGCAAGAACACAGACGGATAGAGAGCGTCGGCCCTCACCACCTTGGCGAAGGAACCGTCAATGCGACAAACAAACCCTGGCAACAGCGGCAGACCCAAAACGAAATAGCCATCCCGCGCCGCAACCACGTTGAACCGAAAACGGTTTGACGTGTTATGAACCAGCGACACCGTGTCGTAGTTCGACACAGCTTTCTCTGACCTGGGCTCGAGCGGGCCATCGATGAACGCGGACGGTGATGCTACCCCCGACCGCAGTTGCTGCCACACTTCAACGTCGGACGCGCTGGGCACCGCCCCGTGTACGACTACGCCCAGTGGTCTCTCCGACTTCAGCCCCCGATTCCGGTACTCGGCAACCGAGCGCATCTCCAGGCCGACGCCATCGCCGAGCGACACGTGTGCCACCGGAGAATTGCTCCGGGCCTCGAGCATGTTGTCGAAACTGTAGGTGGGAGACTTGTTCTGTTTCCAGGTACCTACCGAGAGACACAACCAGGTCGTGCCCAGAGCACAGGCGAGCGAAGCCGCCAGCCAATAGCGACGCGCGCGCCCGAGCACCGCAGCCAGCACCAGGAGAAACGCGGTTGCGCCCAAGAGATACAGAACCAACGAGTCATAGTACGACGGTACCGCGCCACCAAGAATCTGGTGGGGCGAGAATGACTCGGCCCGTGGCAGGATCTTGGCCATCTTGAACCTGGCCACGAGCAACACCACGAAAGCCCCGGCTCCCGCCATGCCCAGCGCCCGGCGATTCGATCNNAGGTATCGGTGCACTGGCAATTCGCTGCCCACCGAGAACAAGAAGGCCAGCAGGCCCACGGCATACGCCAGCAAGAGGGCCACGGGCGGCCTTCTGACCATGAAGGCCAGGGGCAACATGGCGGCCACCAGGAACAGGGCTGAACCGCCGAACGCCCCGTGCACGTCCGCGTGAAGAGGCAAGACGAAATTGGCCAACTCGCCACGCAGCGAATCGGCGTATCCCAAGGTCCAAGCGTAGTCAGTGTTGCCCGCGCGGGCCTGGTTGGTTCTGAAAAACTCAAAAGAGAAGGTCAGCAAGTACGGCGCTGACAGCAGCACGCCCGCGCCCAGGCCGATTCCCATCCGTCCGTAGTACCGGATGAAGCGATCTGGGCTGACACGAGGCAGGCCGGGATGGATGGTCCGCGCCAGCCAAGGAAACATCCCCAGAAACAGGATAGCCCCGGCCAGCCCGAGAAACGCCCACTGCGGATGCCCGCTCACCACCGTCAGATACAGACTGATCGCGAGAAGCACCACCCTGCCCTTTGACCTCTCGTCGAGGAAAACCAGAGCACCAGTGGCAAACACCAGCACCATTCCCACGTAGGATTCCAACGCTGCTCCATACCGGAAGCTGTCCAGCATGCGAAGGTTGTAAACGACGGGAAGGGTGCAAAAGAACGCGCTCAGCCGGCCCATCGCCAAGCGCCGGCAAACGTGAAAAAGCGCCAAATGGATCAAGCCGAGTGAGATGAGGCGAAAGAAGGTATTCCATTCGAGAGCCAGGCCGCCCCAGTAGCCCGGCATCATGCTCGAAACCCACGAGATGGGGTGGTAGAGTTGCCCCAGGGTCATGGCCGCGGTCGAGTGACCGCCGGCAAAACCCGGCATGTAGAGTGGGAAGGTTGCATTGCGCACCGACCACATCAAGTCGAGTTGTGCGAGCAGCGCGAAGATCGAGTAGTCGTTGCCGATGGTTTGTCGCGAGATGAAGGGCAACAACCAGGAAAGCAGCACGAAAGGAAGGAGTAGGAACAAAGCCACGGTGGTCGCCCACCCGTCGACCCATCTCCTCCCGGCAACTCCCCTGCTCCGGTTGTCCCCCAAATGAGCGAGCGGCGGTTGCCTGGACAACTCGCTGGCAACCGCCGAATCCGCGATGGAAACCATGGTCTTCATACGTGTGGCGGCTCACCGCTTCGCGGAGGCGGCCGGCCCTCTGGCGCGACGGCCCCCTGTCGGTGGTCGTTCCCGCCGCGGGGGCATCAGAACACCTTCACCTGCAGCAGATGGAGAAAAGTGAAGCGCGGCACGCGGAGGCGCAGATAGCGCGCGTCGACGGCCGGGAAGCTAGGCTCCCACAGCAAGAATGGCGACTCGGTTCGCGCCACCTGTTGCCAGTTCGAGCGGTCGTTGCTGACCTCCGCCACCAGAGGGATGGCACGTTCCTGGCAGCAGTCTGCTCGGTTCGCGACGTACAACCGCCGTACCGGCTTGGCACGCCCGAGGTCGATCTCAAACCATGGACTCAGCTCCTCATTGGTATGGAACAACATTGTGGGGCCGAAGGCAGCGGCCAGCGCACTGCTCGTGCGCCAGGGCTGACCCTCTGCCAGATCTTTCGACGCGAACAGGTGAAGGCCGGCGCCAACGGCTGACAGCAACACAACCAGCAAAGCCGCAAGGAAGAACCCCACGCGCCAGCGACCCTTCCGCAGCAAGCGCCGCAGCTTGCTCGCGTCCGCAAGATCGAGCATCGTCCGCACCGAGGTACGAGTGACCTGCGCGCCGTCGCGAAGCTCCGGGGTGGGAGCGTCGCCCAGACCGAGCGACGCATGCAGCGCCAACACGTGGTACAGCCGTGCGAAGTTGGCATCGCCATCGGCGGCGTCCGCCGAGATGGATTGCGGAGCGGTCTCGAAGGCAACCGCCAGACGCTTCTTGCCAGCCAGGTCTTTCGCCAGCAGGAGGAAGATGGCCTCGCGATAGAGGGTGAGCACCGGGACCAGCGGGACCTTGTCATCAGCGTCGAACACCGTATCCGCGGCGTCCGCGTAGGCGTGCGCCGCCCTCAACATGGCGGCTCGGTCTGGCACGGTCAAGACTTCTTCCGCGCGCGCCCTGCTCACCGACTCGCGCATCACTAGCCAGTCGAGAAGGCGTCGATGCATCGGAGCCCGTGGCGGCGACAACCGGCTGCGCGCAGCGGACTCCTCTGCCGTATTCGGATGGGCCGGTGCTGGCTCCATCGACGGCTGACCTGGGACTGGGTTGTCGTTTTCGCTGGTCACGTGAAGTGGCACCTACGCTGTCGCGCCCATCAAGACGCGCGCCTCAGCATAACGTGGTTCTGCCCGCAGGGAAACTCGTTCAGCTCCCGCTGTTCACCTCCCGCGCGAGCCCAACCCGGGACTTAGACTCCGACAAGAACTCAACCACGCGCCGCGCTGAGCTGCCGGCGCCGTCGTGCACAGGTGCGGGGTTGTCGTATCATTTCCGGCGTCGCCACTCGCGGCGTGATGGCGCGGATCGGGTTGCCCCCGTCTGCGAACACACATACGATGGCATGTGCTCCTGCTAGGCACCATCCGGAAATCTCATGTTCAGACGCTTTGGCCTGCTCCTCGATTCTCTCCTTTTCGAGGTTCTGATCTACTTTGGGATCTTTCTCCTCAACCTGCGGCTGTTCTCGACACAAGTCGGAATGGTTTCGGACATAAGGACACATCTTCAGCTCATCCCCGAGTACCTCGACAACCGTCTCTACATCCCGCATCCGCTTTTCTACATCCTTGCCCACGGAGGCCACTGGATTACCGGCCTGCCGTACGATTTCGTCGTCCCTTTCCTGATGTCAACATTGTCGGTGCTCAGCATTTTGTTGACCAAGCGGCTGATCAAGTTCTACCGCCCCGGGTTCCATCATGAGTTCGTGTATATCCTGACTGCAGTGGCCGCCAACTACGCCATTGCCATCTACCTGCCTCGCTACAACCCATACCCGTATCTGGGACAATGGAGCCCGAACGTCTGGCACAGCCCGACGATGATGCTGCTCAAGCCTCTTGCCCTGCTCGGCTTTTGCGGCACGGTTCACTACGTGAACGGACTAGGCGTCGGCCGCCGGCGTGTCGCATGGCTGACGAGCGCTGCCTTGGCATTCAGTACAATTGCCATGCCAAGTTTCATCGTCTGCTTTCTTCCTGCCATGACGTTGTTTCTGCTGGTGTTTCACTGGGGAAGTTCTCGACTCTACCGGAACACCTTCCTGATGTTTCTGCCCAGCCTCGTGCTGTTGTCGTGGCAATTCATCGAAACCTACACATCGCACGCGCAGCCAACGTATTTCCACGACAGCATCATTGTCACAAACTTCACGGTCACGAGGCTCTACGCACCGAGCGCTTTCATATCAACTCTGCTGGTAGCCGCTTTCCCGCTCAGTGTCCTCTTGGCGATCCGGGGCAGGCTGAATCGGAACGCCCCTTTGGCGGCCAGCTGGTTTCTGGTTCTGGTCGGCTTCCTACAAGCTTCGTTCCTCGCCGAGAAGACCAAGGTCTCCCAGGGAGCGTTCGTTTTCGGCTACGTGATCAGTCTTTTCATCGTCTTCTTCTTTTCGCTGGTCGAGTTCCTAGCCTGGTTTGCTCCTCGAACAGAACCCGCCGTGTCCTTCAAAAGAAAAGCCGTGGTGGCGGTGATCGCGGCCGCGCACTTGGCGTCAGGTTTCTGGTACTACAGCGATCTGGTAGCGGGGAAGCGCGTCTTCTAGGAGCCCGATCTTCTCCGTGCCGCACCCTCGTGATGACGCACCTAGCGTCGCTCGGACCCGTGACCGGATTCCTGCGCGGCCGTGGGGGCATCGTCGATCTTGCGCCGAACGAGGTAGAGCGGCCTGCGCTTGACCTCCTCGAAGATCCGGCCGACGTACTCGCCTACGAAACCCAGACACACCAGAACGATGCTGGAAAAGAAGACATTGACGATCACCAGCGAGGTCCATCCCGGTACCGCCCGCCCAAGCACGAAGCGGACATAGACGGCGTATGCGGCGTAGGCCAGGCCGCCCAGCAAACCGCACAGGCCGAGCAAACTGGCGACGCGCAAGGGCGCGGTGGAAAAGCTGGTCAGGCCGTCGGCGCTCAGACGCAGCATCCTGAGCAGCGGATACTTGGTCTCCCCGGCCGCGCGTCCCGGCCGGACAAAATCCAATGTGGTGTGCGAAAAGCCGACCCACGACACCAGACCGCGAACCAATCGGTGGTGCTCGCGCAATTGGCCTAGCGCCTCGACCACGGCTCGGCTCATCAAGCGAAACTCGCCGACATTGGCCTCCATCTCGTGGTTGGTCAAGGCACCCATGATTCGGTAGAAAGCCCACGCCGTGACCCGCTTGAAGAGCGATTCTTTCTCACGGCTTGCCCGGCGCGCCTGCACCACGTCGAACCCGCGACGGTAGAGAGCGACCATCTCCGGGATCAGCTCGGGTGGATCCTGCAGGTCCGCATCCATGAGGATGACGGCGTCGCCCTTGGCGCAATCGAGCCCAGCGGTGATGGCCGCCGGGTGGCCGAAATTGCGCGAAAACTGCACCAGCTTGATGCGCGCATCCGCGCGATGCGCCTGCTCGATCACCTGCGCGGTGGCGTCGCGGCTTCCGTCGTCGACGAACCACACCTCGGCGCCGCCGGGCAAGGTATCCATTACGGCGCGCACGCGGGGCAAGAGCAGTGGCAAGACCGCTTCCTCGTTGAACACCGGGATCACGATGGAGACCCGCGGGTCAGGGCGCACGACAGTTTCGTTCACAGGGTGTGGCCAGCGGCTCTAGTACGCCAAGCGCGCGCCCACGGCCAGGCTGGCCAGGATGGGGTCGCCCTTGGCGATGTTGGACTGGACGAAGATGCGGAGCACCCACAGATTGACCTGCGCGCCCAGGATGCCACGGACCCTTGCCGGGCTGGGGGCAGCGTGAGCCCCAACATGAACATGCGCCGTGCCCAAGTTCAGTGGGTCCGGCTGAACGTTCGCAATATGGCCAGCCAGGGTCGCATCGAGGACCACGTCCATCTTGGTATCACCGCCCAGTTGCCAGTCGAAGCCCAGGCCGCCGAACGCGGTAGCTAGGCTCAGCAGCCGCACGCTGGTCGTGACCTCTACAGGAATGCTCCTGGTCGTCATGTCAAGGTTGAAACCCGCCGTACCGCCAGCGGTTCCCGTCGCGTCCAAAGTCACGCCGCTGACAGACGTGTTGGGGATGGCGAAACTCGACGAGAACGGCTGGGTGAGCCCGAGATTCATGTGCGAGGAGTCGTAGCCGGATGTGATCGCGATACCGCCCCAGCGGATCAGCATCTTGAGCGCAGTCGTCGTGCGGGACGGGCCAAACAGCCGGAGCTGCGCATGGAGACCCCAGTTGTCGAGGCTGCCGCTCCAAGCGCCGTACCGCTGGGTGGGTAGCTGCATCCAGTTGCCGAACACCATGACGGGGATCTTGAGAAAGCCCAGGCTGAGCCCCGCCATCACCGAGGCATTCAAGCCCGCGCCTTGGAGCGGAAAGGCCTGGCTGTTGGCTGGGTTGTTGCCTGGCTGGTAGCTCTTGTCCACGCCAAGAGCGAAGCTGGCCGAGCCGCCCACCTCGAAGTACGTCGCCTCCGAGGCGTAGTCCACACCCATTCCTTTGCTGGTGAAACTCTGTGCATCGCCAAGGTTCTTGAGGAAGGCACCCGCACCCGAGTTGAACAGATCCTGCAGCTTGGTCCCCAGTTGGTCCTGGGTCAGGCCGGTTTGGTTCAAGAAATTCTGCAGGTCCGGCCCGGGACTTGGAAAGGTGACCTGGGCACGGACGTCAATCGCCAGAGCTGCCAGAAACACGAACGCTAGACCGAGAGTGACGACGGTTTTGCGCATGATGGCCGTATCTTACTCCCTTCGAGCCTCGGCGTCCTGGCCTTGGATGCGTCAGAGAGACTGGCGTGCGAGCACGCCCCAGCACTTCTGCTGGCCGGTTTGCGTAATGGCGCAAGCGAAGTGGGAACCGACGCTGACCTGCTTGCATGGTCCGACAGGAGCCGCGCCGAGATCGGCGCCCTGCCCAGTCGCCGAGCCCGCCGCCCAGCAGGCCACGGATCCGTCTGCCTTGATTCCACAAGCGTGGGCCTCGCCCGCACTGACCTGACTAAACCGCCCCGTCACCGCCCTGGCTTGGCCGGATCGATCGCCGCCCCAGCAAATCGCCGTGCCGCCGGCCCGAATGCCACAGGTGAACGTCCCGCCCGCGCTAACCACCACGAACTTCCCGCTCGGCGCCCGCGCCTGACCAAGACGTCGATCACCCCAGCATGCCACGCGGCCGCTGGTTGTAATCCCGCAAGTATGTGTTCCGCCTGCGCTCACCTGGACGAAGGTCTCGGCTGGTGGCCGGCTTTCGCCCTGGGTGTTTGCGCCCCAGCAAGCGGCAGACCCATCTGGCCTGAGGCCGCAAGAATGCGCTCCGCCCGCCGTGACGGCGGTGAACGCGCCTGTGGGCGGCGTACTCTGGCCATCCCCATTTTCGCCCCAACAGGAGACCGCTCCCTGGCTGTCCAGCGCACAGGCGTGGCCATCGCCGGTCGAGACCTTGGCAAACATCCCTTTGGGTGGGACGGCCTGGCCGCGATCGTTTTCCCCCCAACAGCGCAACGACTTGTCCTCGCGCACTCCGCAAACATGCTGGCTCGCGCTCACCTCCAGGTAGCGACCGCCCGGCAGGGTGGTGTCGCCGAAGCTATCGCTGCCCCAACATGCGACAGAGCCATCCGTGCGCATGCCGCAGGCATGGGCGGCGCCCGAGCTGAGTAGGATGAACGCACCTGCGGGCGGCCTGATGACTGGCGCCGTCTTCGCTCCCCAGCAAACCGCAGCCCCGTTCCTCGCCAGACCACAGGTGTGTCGGTCCCCGGCGCTGAGAAACATGAACTGCCCCGCTGGCGGGCTTGCCTGCCCGTCGTCGTTTGCCCCCCAACAACCAACCGAACCGTCATGGCGGATGGAGCAACTATGCTGCAAACCCACACTGACCATTATGTGGCGGTCCCCAGGTGGCACGCTCTGGCCCTTGTCGTTCCGCCCCCAACAGACCAGTGTGCCGTCCACGCGCAGGCCGCAAGTGTACCCTCCGCCCACTCCAACCTGCCGAAATCGCCCTGCCGGGGCCTCGCAGGCGCCGCTCGAATCGTCCCCCCAACACACGACCTGATTGTCAAGTCCCACGGCGCAGGCGTGATTCCCTCGGCCGGTGCCCAACTGCGTGAATCTGCCCTCGGGCGGGCCTCGCCGGTCGCCAGCAAGTCTGCGCCCCCAGCAGGAAATGCCGCCGTCGTCGCGCAAGCCACAACTGAGTCCGTCGCCTGCGCTGATTTGGCCGAAAAGCCCGGCCGGCGGCGTGCTTTCCCCAAACTTGTTGCCGCCCCAGCAGGTGACCGTGTTGTTGGTCAGCAGGCCGCAGGTATGAGTCTGACCAGCGCTGACCTGAAAAATCCTCACTCCCGGAGCTGTGTCGGCCGGCGTGCGCAGCGCAGGGTCGGGCGCAGGCTCGGCGTCCGCTTTGGCCGCCGCCCCTCTACCGGGCGCGGCAGGTCCGCAGCGACATGCCTGGCAAAACACAAACCCGAGCAACACCAGAGGTATGCGGCCGGGCGACAGGCTCATCGATCTCGCCTGGCTAGAATTCTAGGTACGCGCCCAAGCGGCCTTCGATGATCCAGACGAACTTGCTGCCGCTCGGGTAGTCACGACTGCGTGGCAGAACCCCGACTTCACCGAACACGCCGATGGGGCCCAGGCCGAAGCGCACGCCCCCGGCGGCGCCATAGGCAAACTCGCGCTTTGCCCCGCCGCGACCGGCCAGATTGGCGATGGCGAAAATGGCGCGGCCGTAAATGGGCAGGAGGGGGGGAACGATGGTAACCATCGGCCGCAGCTCCAGATCGGTATGGCTGCCTGAGGTATCAGCGAAGTCGCCCACGATTCCCAGCTGCAATCGCAGGAGTGACACAATGGACACCCCTGGCGCGACCATGAAGTTGAGTCGCTCCCAGGCCCGCGGGCTGGAGACTTGGCCACCCTTACCCAAAGATCCCTCCACCACCCAGCCAGCCTGCGAGACGGCAGGCAAGAGAACGCTCAAGGTCAGTACTGCGGCCATGACGAATTTGCGCATCTTGGATACCTCCGTGGTGCTTGACGTCGAAAGTGGTCACTATATTCGGGAACCCGTCCGGGTGCGAGCACCATACGCTCCATAGCCCCCAAAGCCTCGCCCTGGCACGCGCGGACGGACGTGATAGCTTGGACCCGGCGAGCCCTCGGCCCGCCAGAGGAACTGGACGCCATGAATCTCGTGGGAAAGAAAGCACCAGAGTTCACCGAGAACGCCGTGACCGGCGATGGAAAATTCGCCAAGATTTCGCTGTCGGACCACCGCGGGCAGTGGGTCGTGCTGTTCTTCTACCCTGCTGACTTCACCGTCATCTGCCCGACCGAAATCACCGAGTTCTCTCGCCGCGACAAAGAATTCAAGGCGCTCGGCGCAGTGGTGCTGGGCTGCTCGACTGACTCGAAGTACTCACACAAGGAATGGATCGCGGGCAGCTTAGGCACCCTCTCCCACCCTCTCATCGCGGACTTCAACAAGAAGATCGCGCGCGACTACCAGTGCCTGGACGAAAACTCGGGCTACGCTCTGCGCGCGACCTACATCATCGATCCCGACGGCGACATCGTGCACGCTGATTGCAACATCATGCGCATCGGCCGCTCGGTCGACGAAGTGGTGCGCCTGCTGCAGGCGGCGCAGACCGGTGAACTGTCTCCATCTGGTTGGAAGGCGGGCAACAAAACATTGGGCAAGGAGTAGCCGCAGGCCCAAGACGCCCAACCAGGAAGGACGAACCGTCGTGTCGCTCACCCCCAAACCCCGCCTCAACGTCGAGAAGATGTCCGCCTACACGCCCGGCGAGCAACCGCGGCCGGGCGAGCGCGTGGTCAAACTCAACACCAACGAGAACCCGTTTCCCCCTAGCCCGCGCGTGGTCGAGGCCATCCGCCGCATCGATCCCGAAAGGCTGCGGCGCTACCCCAGCCCCAGCGCAGAAGACTTCCGGCAAACCGCGGCGCGCGTGCATGGCGTGTCGCCCGACATGATCGTGGCTGGCAACGGCAGCGATGAGATCCTGGCCATGGCCATGCGGACATACCTGGGACCAGACGATATTCTCGCCTACCCGGATCCAACCTACTCGCTCTACCCCGTGCTGGCCGAAGTGGGCGAGGTCAAGGTGGTGACCGTGCCTTGGGCCGCGGGCTGGGAGCTGCCGGTCGACGCGCTCCTGGCTACTGGCGCGCGGGCCATCTTCTTCGCCAACCCCAACGCGCCCACCGGCACGCTGGTGCCCACCAGCCGGGTGCGTGAATTGGCCACGCGCTTTTGCGGCCTGCTCTTGGTCGACGAGGCCTACGTGGATTTCGCCGACGAGAACAGCCTGAGCCTGGTACGCGAGTTCTCCAACGTGATGGTCTGCCGCACCTTGAGCAAAGGCTACGGTCTGGCGGGCCTGCGCTTCGGCTACGCCATCGCGGCGCCCGCCGTGGTATCGGCCATGAACAAGGTCAAGGATAGCTACAACTGCGACGCGGTCGCCGTCAGCGCAGCCGCGGCGGCGCTCGAGGATCAGGACTACGCGCGCCGCACCTGGGAGCACGTGCGCAGCGAGCGGGTCCGTCTGGGCGAGGAGCTGCGCCAGCGCGGCTGGCAGGTGATCCCCAGCCAAGCCAACTTCATCCTGGCCACCTGCCCGGGCGGCAACGCCGCCGCGATCTACCGCGCTCTCAAGACCAAGGGGATTCTGGTGCGCTTCTTCGACAAGCCTGGCCTGCAAGACAAGTTGCGAATCACCATTGGCACGGCTGAGGAGAACGACCAGCTCTTGGCCGCGCTCTCGGCCCCATGACCAAGTCTCATTCCACTCCCCACGCCGACGACACCGTCGTCAAACCGGCCGAGACGGGGGCCGATGACACCGGAGCCGAGGCTCCGCTCGAGCCCGACCTGGTGGAGAGCACCGCACCGGAGGTCATCCCGCCGGTGCTGGAACGACGCCTGGCGCCCGCGCGGGATCCGATCCAGCGCTTCATCAATGAAGCGCGCCGCTACGTGCGCTTGGATGAGAAGCAAGAACGCGAACTCATCCGGGCCGCGCGCGAGCGCGGCGACGTCAACGCCGCTCGCACCTTGGTTCTGCACAACCTGCGCCTGGTGGTGTCCATCGCCTACCAGTACCGGCGCGCCTGGCTTAACCTGCTTGACCTGTTTCAGGAGGGCGCGGTCGGTTTGATGGAGGCCGTGCGCCGCTGGGATCCGGACATGGGCACGCGCTTCGGGTCCTATGCGGCCTACTGGATTCGCGCCTGCATCCTGCGTTTCCTCATGACCAACTCGCGCCTGATTCACGTGGGCAATACCCGCGCCGGGCGCAAGCTGTTCTTCCGTCTGGAGAAAGAGCGACAGAAGCTGCTGGCCGAGGGCATTGATCCCACGCCCAAGCTGCTGGCAGCCCGGCTGGAAGTGGATGAATCTGACCTGGCCGAGGTGTCTGCGCACCTGGCCTCGCGCGAAATCTCGCTTGAACCGCGGCCCGACGAAGAGGGAGTGCCCTTGGCCGAGAAGATCTCGGGACACCAGGCTTCGCCCGAACAGCAAGCCGAGCGGGACGAACTGTCGCAAGCCGTGCGCCGACTCATGGATGACTTCGAAGGCAAGCTGGACGATGAGCGCGAACGGGCCGTGTGGCGCGAACACCTGGCCAGGACCAGCGAACCGGTTTCGCTGTCGGCCCTGGGCGTGCGCTACGGCGTTTCCAAACAACGCGTGGGCCAGATCGCGGAGAAGCTGAAGACGCAATTCCGCGAACGGGTCATTGCGGAGCTCGGCAGTGATATCCAGATGTCGTGGCAGCGCGACGACTAATCTCAGGCTGCAGCGTCCACCCTTCTCTTGGCAAGAAGCCAAGAGCCGGAACGCCCGGCGGATCTATTGCGACGCTTGCGCCGCCGCCTCCTGGCGCTTGACATTCATGGCTTGCAGCCCCTTGGGTCCCTTGGTGATGTCAAACTCCACTGTTTGGCCCTGCGCCAACGAGCGATATCCCTCCGCCGTAATTGCCGAGTAGTGGACGAAAACGTCCTCCTCCCCATCCCGCGCGATGAATCCATACCCTTTAGAATCGCTGAACCATTTCACCTTCCCGGTTGCCATTCACTGCCTCCTCGAACTGTACTGAACTCCGCTGCTCCCCAACGGAATTGTCTGGGGCGCACAGTCAGAAGCGTACTTTTCTGGGCCGGCCTGTCAAGAGTTTAGCTTGCCGTTCGATTCGCAGACGGCGAGCAGCTCGCGTTGGCTTTTCGGCGAGTTTGTCGACGGCCATTGTGGCGCAAGTCGCAACAGTTCCGTAAGCGCCCGCACACATACAAGTCTCGACGTTGATATTCTCTATTCCACCGAGCGCAATGACCGGGATTGGGCAACAGCACTTCACTTCAATGCCTGGATGCCTTCCGCCAGCCGCCAAGAGCGACAAGCACGGCGCCGGACCGTGCCGCCAATTCCACACCGGCGGCTAATGCCTCCAGTCAGAAGATCGGCCAGGTTTCGGTCGTTCAGGCGCCCGTCCTGCGAGGCGCGACGAGGGCGCATACTCGACGTATGTAACCGAGGAGCAACGCAGCCGGCCGGGATGGATCGGCCACCCAAACATGGCGGAAATTCTGACCGGAGGCACTA
>PMBY01000420.1:0-16602 GCA_003153875.1 Myxococcales bacterium
TGCTGGCGCGCATGGCCTTCATCCGGACGTGGACGTACATCACGCACCACACGCGCTGGGTGGACGACGCCCGGGCCTGGCAGGAACGCGCGCGGGCCATCGAGGATCGTCTGAGCGACGCCTTGCACGCGCAGCTGGTGTCGCGTTTCGTGGACCCCACTTCCCGGCGCACACGCTCTCGCGACCGGCATAGTGGGAGTCTGGGCGAACAATTGCGCGCCGTTGCGTCCCCGCTGGCCAACGCGCGTGAAGAGGACGCGGATCAAGGCGCAGCGACGGCGCGCTGGATCGAGGGGTTGGTCGAGGCCGCTCACGAACGCTTCTGGCTGGACGACACCGGCCGCCTGTTGGACGGCAATCGGGCGTTGGCGCGGTTGGCCGTCGGCGTGGATCGCTTGCGGCCCGAGATCACGCTGCTGCTCGACGATCTGGGCGCTGGACAACGCCTGCGTCTGCAGCGGCGACTTCTGGCATGGACCCGCGATTGGGTGGCCCACCTGCTGGCGCCCCTGCGTGATGAGCGCTTGGCCAGCCTGGGACCTGCGGGGCGCGGTCTTGTGTATCAGCTGGAACAAGGATTGGGCACGGTTCCGGTTGCGCGCGCGCACGACCAGGTCCGCGACTTGGAAGCGCACGACCGCGGCGTTCTGGGGCGCGCGGGCGTGCGCGTAGGTCGCCATGTGGTGTTTTCGGCCAAGCTGCTTCATCCCGCGGCGCTGCGCGAACGGGCTCTTCTGTGCCAGGCCGAGATAGGCTGGCGGCTCGATCGACCGAGGGCCGATGCGGTGTCGTTCCTGCCCAACGTGGAGGTGAGCGACGCGAGCTACGCAGCCATGGGATTCCCAGTCGTGGGGGGCCGTGCGATCCGGGCCGATGTCGTGGAAAGCGTCGCCGTTCGCATGGCCTCGGGCGCGGGCGCGGCAGAAATTGCGCGGCGCTTGGGTTGCTTCCCGGACGAGGTCGAGCCCATCCGGCGGGCGTTGGCACCCTCCCGCCGACGGGCGCGTGGCTGAAGCTAGTTTGCGGAGCCTATGGGGCGCAGACCTGGTAGAACACACTCCAGTTGACGGACACGGGGGAGGGGAGGGCCGGAACGTACGCCGGCATGGGGTTGGGCACTCCGCACTGCTGTGAAGAAAGGCAATCAGCCTGCTGGTGACAGATCACACGCGACGGAGCCGTACATTCGGCTGGTCCTACGCAGGATGCGCCCGCAAAACCACCCGCCGTCGACTCCAGAGAACAGCACACATCTCCATTCGGGCAGTCCTCTGGACCATCGCAGGTGATCGCGGGACGTTGGCATTTGGGCGAGCACACCGGGGCGATGTCCATCATTGTCGTGGTCGGGCAGCAGGGCCCGTTGGCACTTGTGCAAGTCTGCCCACAGAACACTGAGGCTCCCACAGCAATCGTGGGCTGCACGCAGTTTGGGTCGGTGGCCGCGTAGACCCCGGGAGCCAGGCTAAATCCCGGGCGAACGGCCTTGTACACGCACGCCACCGCACCGTTGTTCATGACGACCCAAGCGGTCGCCGGAATCCCCTGGCACTGTTGGGTCATGTCCTGCCCCAGCAGGCAGACCGTCTTGCCGGCCAAGGATGTGATGTCATAGCCCGCCTGTCGGCACACGGTTGCCTTGAGCCCCCAATTCGCGTCAGTTGCCAGGACTGCCGGCAATGTGGCATTGGATGTCTGCGGAGACCCCCAAGTAATCAGACCAAAGGACGCAATGGTATTCGACGCCACAGTGAGATCGCATCCAGGAGCGATCCCGGTGTCTCCCTGTGCGTCCGCCGGAGGTGCGTCGACGGCTCCAGCATCCTGGTTGCACGTGCAGTCGACCTCCAGCGTGTAGCTTCCCGCCGCACCGTTGTACCCATCCACCGCGACGAAGTACGGCCGGCCTGGCTGCGATGTGAAGCCGACGGTTTCGATGGTCTGGAGATCCAGAGGCGTTGAGGAACACTCGGTGGCGGATTTGGGATCGCAGCTTGTCATCAAGAACAAATCGAGATCCACTGTGAGGTTCTTGAGCCGCGCGACCACCTGGCAGGTGGCGGGGGTCTGAAAGGCGTAAATTGTTTCCGGCCCCGATTCCCAACGCTGCGAGACATCGTACCCGACCCAGACATTGGGCCGACCTTGAACCAGTGTGCTGTGGTTCAGACGGTCACCGCATTGGAGCGGCAAGGGGTTCTCGCAGCTACTGGCGACCCCGGCGTCAGGGGATGATGTCGTGCCGCCGGTCGCGCCGGTGGTGCCGCCGGATGCGCCGCTGGTGCCGATGGTGCCGCCGGTGCCCGACGTGCCACCCGTACCCCCCGTCCCGATCCCGTCCACAAACGCCACGCCCTTCAGGGTGCCGAGGATGAGCGTGGTTCGGTAGACGTCCAACGAGA
Organism: Myxococcales bacterium; assembly: GCA_003153875.1. Next base: position 2,403 of record PMBY01000420.1, read on the forward strand.
GTATGCCCCACGTGATGCCAGAAACGTCGACAGGCCGCCAGGCTCCGTGGTCCCAATAGGCGACGGTGTTGGTTACGTCAAACGCGCTCGGTCCACCCGTGGTGTTGTTGAAGCTCTCTTTCACGTTCCACGCGGTTCCCGAGCTGTCGCAATGAATGGTATAGGCGTCTTCTGCGGTCCAGCTTGTGCCGTCGTAGCGAACCATCGGCGGTCCGTTGCCCCAATTGTACGGGGAAAGCCAGAGGTTGTTTTCCTTGTCGACGCATTCGACCGTCGCATTATCTGCAGAGGCCAGGAGACTGATGCTGGAATAGGGAATGTACTGCCATTTATCACCGACGATCTTCATCAGACCCGTGGGCTGGCCATCAGTCGGGGCCAAACCCAGCCCGACCCATATGGTGCCGTGCTTGTCGACGGCCATGCCGGAGATTTCGGTGGTTGGCAATATTGAGTTGGAAGTATTGTACACCGTCAAAGTCGTGCCGTTCCACTTGAGCAGTCCCCGGTAGTCTTGGGTCCAGATGGCACCCTCGGAATCGATGGTGAGGCCAGCGGAGCCCTGGGTTGAAAAGACCAGCGGAATGTCCTGCAGGGATTGGGTTCCCAAAGGCAACGAGCTCAACTCGACGACGCCCGCGTCCACGTCTGGCCCAGACCTGACGGCGAAGACTCTCTGCTGGGAGTCCACGGTCAATCCGCTCACGCCGTTTTCACCACCCAAGACGAAGCTCTTGATTCCTTCGCTGTTCACGACCACCAGCATATGCTTCTCTGGAAGAGAGCTTCGCCATGGGTCCACGGGACACTCCGGGCAGGGCGCTGTGAGGTTGAACCAGATCTCGTCACCCCGCACGCGCACTTCCGTGACGCCCCAGTTTGCCAGAAGTTCCTGCAAGGCCACGTTGCCGGTCAGATTGGTGGCAGCGGCACCACCGGTCCCGGTGTTGCCACTTCCGCCCGTCCCCCCAGCGCTTCCGGCGTCCCGGTTCACAGCGCAGTTGACAATGGGGCACGTGGTTGCGCAGATGCTGGACCCACAGACCGGGCACAGTGTCTCGCCCGCCGGGCACCGGCCTGTCCCACTCAAGCCGCCGGTAGCGGTGACACCCCCGATGTTACCGGTATTGCCCCCGCCCCCGCCGCGCCCAGCCACGCCGTCAGCTCCGAGCGGGACGTCTTTGCACGATCCCAGGGCAAAACAAGAAAAGGAAAGCATCAGAAGGGGAAGCGATTTGTGCATGACCAACCTCCATCGACAAGGGCACTCTGTCCTGTTAGAGCCGGAAGGATCTCCGTTGTTCACGGGCGCAGACGTTCGAGGCGCTTTTTCGCCTCCGGGGCGTGTGTGGCACCCGCCTGAAGCAGATAGGTCTCATAGGCTTTGCGGGCTTGCTCCACGCGGCCCAGGGCCTCCAGGCAAACCGCGTGCATGAACCGGCTGTCATCGCCAACTCGCCCGCGTGCCCCGGCCCCCAGGGCGTACTCGCGCTCGGCGTGATCGAGATCACGCAAGACCTCACGAAAGATATTCCCGCGCAGTAGGTGAATCTCGCCGTTTCGCTCGGCCCTGGGATGGGCGGCCAAGAATTGCTCGCTCTCCGCCAGGGCGTCGGCGTGGCGATCAAGACGAGGGAGCAGCTCGATTATGGAAAGATCCGCCTCGGTGCGAAGCACCCCACTGGGGAAGCGGGACCGTTGTGCCTGAAAGGCTGCCAGGGCGCGATCGAGCTCGCCGAACGAGTCACGCCACAAACGGGCCAGCTCGTACAGGGCGGTTTCGCCAGCCAGCCCATTCTGCGCGGCCTGCTCTTGGTAGCAAGTCAGGGCTTCCTGCGCGCGCTTGCTCGCCGCGAGCTGGCCGCAATCGCGGCGAAGCGCAACCGGCGCAGCCGGCGTTGCTGTGCGAGCGGAGGATGCACTGGCCGGCGGCGGGGTGAGCGGGGAGGTGGATGTGCGAGTGGTTGCGCCTGCCATGGCCGCAGCCGGTACCGGCGGCGGGACAAGCCCAGGCGTTTCCCGGGGGAGCAGCTCGACCGGCGCCACTGCCGACGATGGCTCGGCTTGCGCGCGAGGCGCCTGCGGTCGCGCGGAGGCAGCCGGGTTCAGTTCAGCAGACCACGCGGCCCCGGCCCCAACCGTCGCCAGACGTTTTGTCCCGCGCCACACCGCGACCGTCCCCTCGCTGACCACAAGTTCCAGGCGCCATCGGGTTTGCGACACGGTGAAGGCAGTCCCCACCACCGTGAATCGGTAGAGTCCCGCGCTCACGGCAAAGTCATGTCCAGGAGCCCGTGGAAGCACGTGAAGCTCGATGCTGCCCTTGCTGAGCACGATCTCCGTGTCTCCGGTTTGTGCGCGACCAGTGGCCACCGCATCAGCGGACAGAACCGCTGTGGCTTGCTCGACCAGGGCGACGTTTCCCGTGGGCAAGGAAACCGGCAGCGCCGCCAGACGAATCGATGCAGTCGGCGGCGTGGGGGCCAGAGTGTTCCGCGGTGTCCGGGCTGCTGGCAGCGAAGTCTCGGTGGGGGCCGCTCGGTGCGCTGCTGCGGAGACAGGTACAGCGGAATTCGACGCGACCGTCACCGGAGGGGAAACCGCGCTCCCTCGGTGACCCACGACCAGCGCCACGACCGCCGTGGTCAACGCGCCCGCCATGACCAAACCAGCGGCCAGCATGGAAACGCGTCGGGACCGCCCAGCCACACGTGCCGCCACGCGCGCGTAGGCAGCGGCCTCACCAGGCGACTCCTCGGTGCTTTGCGCGTATTCGCGCACGGCTGCGCCCAGGCTGCTGTCCCGGTTCCGCAGCGGGACCGGCCAGTGGATGTCCTTCCGCTTTTTCGACGTCATGACTTCCCGTCCTCCGCATCTTCCGCGCGCAACAGAGTCTCGAATTCCTGCCGCGCATAGTGCAGTCGCCGGCGAACCGTGGCGTGAGGGCAGCGCAGGATGCGCGCGATCTCCTCGCCCTCGATGCCCTCCAATTCAAACAGCACGAAGACCTTTTTGTGCTGGGGCTTCATTTGGTCCAGGGCTTGCCTCACCCGCTGGGCCGTCAGGGACGCACTCCATTCGGGCTCGTACGCGGCTCCGCGAGTCGAGGAATCGCGCCCCAACAGCCAATCCAGCGCATCGTGCACGCGTCGACGGCGTCGCATGCGGCTGGCTTGGCTCAGGCACAACTTGTACAGCCAGGTCCGGAAGTTGGCCCGCTGTTCGAAGCGCGCCAGATAGCGGAAGATCTGCACGAACACCTCTTGGCAGGCATCGTCCAGCTCCCCGGCAGAGATACCCATGCGCCGCAAGAACCGGGACGCCATGGGGTAGTAGTTCCGATGCAAATCGCGCCATGCCTGATCCTCGCCCAGGACGCATCGAGCGATGAGCGGCCGTGGGGTGCAGCTGGGGACTGTCTGCGGAGTCACTTCTTCTGAGTTGGAGCCAGCGGGAAGCCGCATGTTCACGGCCATGCAACGAATTCCAGCTTCGCGGACGCGATTCCTTCCCAGGGGGAGGGCGTCAGAACCACAGTTTTCTTGCCAGCGAGGTCCACGACGTAGTTCGCGCCGAGAGCCACGCGAAATCCTTCGAGTCCCAGGCTGAGCCGCCAGCGCGGTGACAGCCGGGCGGCTACGCCGATCGCCGCACCAACAGCCAGCACTTCGCGATCGCCGCTGCCGCCCTGGGCAAGGCTGTCGCTACTGGCGTGATCGAAAGCGAGCAGCAGGGCAGGCCCGCCCGCAAGTTCCATCCGGCCGAGGGCAAAGCCCGCCAACGCGGCTGCTGTGAAGGTGCGGCTGCTGACGCTGGCCTTTCCGGAACCCACATTCTGACTTTCGCTGCCGGCCAAGACCCCGCCACCCAGGCGCATGCAGAAAGGACCAGCCACGCGCACCCGCGCTTCGAGCAGCAGGTTTGCTCCCATGCGCGGCGAGGACCCGATCGATGGCCCCGCGCCCAGCACCAGCCGCGGCAGCGGCTTTCGCGCGGCGGACGCACGGGACTGCGTGGCGTTGCGTGGCCGCGCCGATTCCGGCATGGGTTCACCCCGTGTCCACCCGAGGGTGCGCAATGAGCGTTCGACCACGGCTGCCATGGCACTCGCGATCGCGCCGCAATCACCGGGTGATGCGGGAATCTGCCGGACCGCCAAGCGTTGACCGGCGGGGTCGATCAGCTCCATCAGTACGCTGGCATCACGCTCGGCCTGTGGCGCGGAAGGATCGCGGCCATAGGAGAGCACCCACCCGCCGGCGGCCCGTTGTCCGTCTCCCAGAACCTGCCGGAGTGCGGACTGAACCTGGAGCAAAGAGGGACACTCGGCGACATCCGATGTGAGACGCACGGAGAGTGGCGCGGACGCGTCGGAGAGAACCGCGATGATGAAGCTCGAGGCAAGCGCAGAGGAAATTGGCATTGGCAGGACGCCGAAGACCATCCTACCGCACCTGGACCTTGGCGTGGTCGACTGACGTGAGTGCGCTTCGATCCGCGGTCCAAGCGATGCTGGTCAGGTGCTGCTGGCAGGCAGATGGACGCGAAACACGCTGCCCTGGCCGAGTTCACTTTCGACGTCGATGCGGCCGCCATGGGCGCGCACCAACAGGGCGGTGATGTAGAGCCCGAGGCCCAGGCTCTCTTGCTGTCCGCTGTCGCTGCTGCGGCAGCGGCGTTCAAACACGTGGGGCAACTCCTGTCGGGGAATGCCGACGCCGTGGTCGGTGACGGCGATTGCGACGAATCCGTCGGCGCAGCTTGTGTGCACGCCGACCTCGGCCGAGGCATCTGAATACTTGAGCGCGTTGCTGAGCAGGTGAACCAGCATGCGTTCCAGACGTTCGGGATCCGCCGACACAGCCGGCAAGCCCGGCTGGGACGACAGTCGCAGGCGTTCGGTGGGCAGGGTTTCCGCCAGCCGCTCGCACAAGTCAGTGGTGAAGCGGTGGACGTCGATGGGCTTGCGGACCAGCTGGAACTGACCGCTTTCGAGACGAACCACGTCCACCAGGTCGCGGATCATGGTGGCCAGGCGCTGGCCATTGGCAATGATGGTGGCCACGCGCTTGGCGTGGAGATCTCCAGGTTGCAGCGACCGTTGCAGCATTTGCGCCTGCAAGAGCAGGGCGGACAGCGGCGTGCGCAGATCGTGCGACACCATCCGGACCAGGTGATCGCGCTGCTCCTGCACCTGCTGCAATTGCGTGACGTCGACCAAGCTGGCGACCGCCCCATCCACGGCGCCGTCTGCTCCTCGCATGGGAACGGCACTGGCGAACACTGAACGCCGTCCCAAGGGAGGCGGCCCGTCCAGAATCAGCACCTCGTGGAAGACCGCCTCGCCGCGCAAGGCGCGCGCCGCTGGCTGCTGCTCAGGTGCGACGGGCTTGCCGCTGGCATCGAGCACTCTCAGACCGCGCAGGCGTTCCTCGGTGGGCGTGGCAGCTTGGTCACTCGACAGACCCAGGAGCTTCTCGGCCGCAGGGTTGACGTGCTGGATCTTTCCGTCGCGGGCATAGAGCACCAGGCCGTCGGGCATCGCGGCCACCATTGTGTCCATCCGGCGCAACTCTGCAGCGAGATTCTTGTCCACCGCGTCCCTTTCCGCGCCCAAGTGTCATCCCACAGGCGCGAACCGAGCAACTATAGCCGCGAGTGGCGGCCGTGCAACCGCGACAGAACAGCTTGGCGCTTGCGCCAATTTGAGGCATGACAAAGACCATGGGCGCCGATCCCACCTTTGAAGCCAAGCGGTACTCCGAGCGCGACGCACGCCGCATTCTGCTTGAAGCCCTGAAGGGCCAGGGTGGTCAATTGACCAAGGCCGATGCAGTCGCGAAATCCGGCCTGCCGGTACCGGTCGCCGAGGAAGCGCTGGGCGGCCTGCTCAAGGAGTTCCGTAGTCACGTCGCCGCCACCGAGAGCGGCGAACTGATCTATCAATTCGATCCATCGTTCACGCGCCGGGATGCGGTCTCCCTGCGCGAGAGGCTGGCCAAGGTGGGGAACGCGCTGTGGAGGGGTTTCTCCTTTCTTTTCAAGATCTCCATCGTGACCACGCTGGTCGTGTACTTCGTGGCCTTCGTCGTCATGCTGATCGCGGTCCTGTTCGCGCGGCGCAGCTCGGACGACCGCGACAGCGGCGGAGATATCGACTTCGCCTGGCCCTTGTTTTGGATGTGGGGCTGGAGTCCCAGCAGCGATGGCGGCCTTTACCGCCAGCGGCGCCGCCGGTTGCCTGACAAGCCCCTGTACAAGAAGGTCTTCGAGTTCGTGTTCGGGCCGCCCAAGCCGCCGGTGGATCCCCTGGCCGACGAAAAGGAGGTGCTGGCCCACATTCGGCACAAGAACGGCCGCATCGCCGCGGTGGACCTGGTGATGTTGATGGGATGGGATTTCGCGCGCGCCGAGGAAGAGGCCACGCGTCTGCTGGTCAACTACGGCGGCGAGCCCGAGGTCACCGACGATGGGGTGGTGGTATACGCGTTCAAGGAGATTCGCAAGACGGCTGCAGAGAGCGGACAGCCTGAACCCGTCGTGCGCCGGGCCTGGGAGCGTCTGGAGTCGCGGCCGCCGCTGACCGGAAATCGCACCGGGACCAACGTGGCCATCAGCCTGTTCAACGGGTTCAACCTGCTGGCGCCGTTGTGGATCGTGCCGGCCTTTGAGGCAGGCCTGAGTACGCCGATCCCGGGCCAGGAGTTCTTGCTGCACGACTATCCTCTGGCCTTCTCGGGACTATTGTTCGCGGTTCCCTTGGGCCGCTGGCTGGTCGAGCAGGCGCGCGAGCCGGGCCGGCGCAGACGTAACGCCCGTCGGCGCTTGCTGCAGACCGTGCTGGCCCGGCAGGGCCAGGCCGCATCGGTCGAGGAGCTGGCGCCCGAGCCGACCGCGGTCCAGGCGCTGTCCCAGTCTCTGGTGGCCTTGGGCGGCGATGTGGTCACGGACGACAGTGGCCAGATTCGCTACGCCTTCCCGCGTATCAGCGAAGAGCTTGCAGGAATCGAGAAAGCCCGCGTACAAGCCTCGGGGCGTGAACGGGATCCCGGGGCCGTCGTCTTCTCTTCACGAGACTGAGCGATTCGCTCTGATAGAACCAAGACGTGACCGACCAGGATCAAATCATTCGTTGCCTTCTTGAGAATGGCCGCGCCCGCGTGGTGTCCGCGACCACGACCCAGACGGTACGCGAGATCACGCGCCGGCACGACGTCCGGGGCGTGGCCGCGGTTGCGCTGGGGCGCGCGGTCACCTCTGGGTTGCTGCTGGCGACGCTGACCAAGGATGAAGAACAGGTCACCCTGCAGATTCTCGGCAACGGACCGTTGGGCGGCATCACGGTGGATGCGCGCTCTTCTGGTCGCGTGCGCGGCTACCTGAGGCATGGGGATGGCGTTCCTTGGGTCGGAGCATCCGCAGCCCGTCTGTCGCTGGCAGAGGCCGTGGGAAAGCAGGGCGTGGTGAACGTGGTTCGCGATCTGGGCCTGGCGCAGAACTACGCCGGTCAGACCGCGCTGCAGACCGGGGAGATCGACAGCGACGTGGAACACTACCTCTCGACCAGCGAGCAGATCGACAGCGTGCTCCGTTGCGACACCTTGGTCGATGGCGAGGGCGGAGTCATCGCTTCAGCCGGACTGTTGGTGCAGACCCTGCCCCAGGCTGAGGGCACCGCCTTGGTCGAGTTCATTCGCCAGACATGGGACGAGCAGCGACTCAGTCAGGTCTTGCTGGAAGCGCCCGGTTCTGTGGACGCGGAGTCTCTTGCGCGTCGGCTGCTGGCGCCCATGTCCGAGTCCTTGCAGATTCTCGACAGTCGTCCGGTGACGTTCGCGTGCTCGTGCAGCCGCGCGCGCGCAGCCGCCACGATGGAAATGCTTCACGAAGAGGATCTGCGGGCGATGATTCTCGAGGACAACCAGGCTCGGGTTGGCTGCAATTTTTGCGGAGAACAATACACGTTCTCCGAGAGCGAACTGGAACTCATCCGCCGCAAGCGTCAACCGGCACGGCCGGCCAGTTAACCTCCCGTTGCCTTCACGAATTCCTGCGTGTGATTGTTGAGCGTGCCCCAACTGGCCGTGTGCCAGCGGGCGCGATGGGCCAAGTAGAAACCGGCGCAGTCACGCAGATAGCGCAGGGCCATGGGGCGCTTGTCCTTGACGTCGGATTTTTCGACGGGGTCGGCCGCCGTGTCGTAGAGCATCTCCTTGCCACCGTAGTCGACGATGTAGCGCAGATTGGCGGCGCGGAGCGAGTAGCTGCGGCCATATTCGGCGGGAATCACACGCGGGGTCCACGGGCCTTGGCGCAGGGCCATGGGCACCAGGCTCTGCCCCTGCATGCGCGGCTCGGGCGGCAGACCCATCAGGTCGAGGATGGTGGGCGCGACGTCCACATGGCTGACCGTGGTGTCGACGGTGATTTCCTTGTCAGTCAAGCTCGGAACCCACAGCACCAGCGGCACCTGGGTGACTTCGAACCAGTGGCCGTAGGCGTGGCCCAGGCTGCCATGCTCGAAGAAACCTTCGCCATGGTCCGCAAGTAAGATGACCGCCGTGTCGTCGCGCAGGCCGCGGGTCGCCAGGCCGTCGACCAGCGTGCCGAAACACTGATCGAAATACTCCACCTCGCCGTCGTACAGCCCACGCAGCTGTTGCCAGCGTGCCGGGGTCATCTTCAGGGTTCCCCTGACAATCGCGGTGAGGATGACGCCGTCGGGGCTCTTGCCGATGGCTGGGTCAAACTCGCCCTTCACGTAGTGTTCGGTAATGCCCTGGTGATAGATGTACGGGGTGTGCGGCTCGAAGGCGATGGACGAAAGGAAGAAGCGCCGTCCGGCTTTGACTTGCTCGTCGGCGAATCCCAACATCAGTTTGATCAGGGTGGGGCAGCCGCCGCCTTTTCCTTCCTGCGAGGGCTGGTGATACGCGGTCCACTTGGACGCGGCTTTGAGCCGGCCCATGGCGAATGAATTGTCGCCGTAGTAGCCGGTGGCAATGTTGTCCGCGCCCAATACCGCGCTCACCATGGGCGTGCCCGGGTTGAGCTTGGCCTTGTCGCCCAGAATGCCGTTCACGCGCGGCAAAGTTCCGCTCTGGATACTGGCGTGCGAGGGTGGGGACGAGGGCGAGGCAGCCTCGGTGTTGAGAAACACAACGCCGTTCTTGTGGCCAGCCTCGGTGATGCGCGGGGTGAGCACCTTGGTTTGACTGTAGAGCGCGAGGCTGTCGGCACGCATGGCATCGCCGATCAAGAGAACCAGGTTGCGCACTGGCTTGGGGCGGGCAAGCGAAGGCGCGGCCGCCAGCAGGATGCGCGGCGTGGCCCACAGCACATCGCCGCCGTCGACCACGGCGAACTCCAGCGCCACCAGCTTGCCGGCCAGGGCTGCCAGCGACAGTGTGTGCGGTTGCCACTGTCCTGGCTGTTGGGTCTGGTCGAGCAGGATCTGCGCCGGCTGACCCTCGGGCCGCGCCGACACGCGCAGGTGCGCCGCCGCCTGCGGCGCCGCGGTTTCCAGCACCAGGAACGACTGGCGTGGGACTTCCAGCAGCATGGAATAGCGGCGAAACCCGGCGAGAGCCGCCTTTTCTTGCCCGGCCACGCTGGCTGCGATCACCGGCGACAGTGGAGGCCAGGCGTCGGCCGGCTCGCGGGGCGTGTCGGCGATCACCTCCAGTGAGTGAAAGAGAGCGCCCTTCTTGGCCACCGCGACGACGAGATCGTTCTCGCCCGGATGAAGCATGCCGGCCGGAACGTTGATGGCCAGGGTCTGCCAACCGCCAGCCACTGGGACAATCTTCAGCGGCTTGCCGTTGAGGCGCAGCGACAGCCGTTGCCCGGTGGCGCCGTTCATGCGTACGACGATGGTCGCTGCGCCGGCTTCGCCATCCCACGGGAAGCGCAGGCTGCTTGTGGTGGTGCCCAGCACGCGACCGGCGCGATCCTGCAGCTTGGTCACGCCTCGCCACGGGCTGGTGTATTCCTGTGTGTATTTTCTGAATCCCTCGCTGGCAAACGGGATGACCAGCCCGCGCTGAAAGAGGTGCCACAAGGCCCGGCTGGCCAGAAGGTCTACCTGCGGCCCGGACTCATCCAGTCGCGGCGAGCCTGCCTGGGCCGCGCCACGCGAGGCCGCGGACGAAGGCGCCGCCGCGTGCGCGACCTTGGGCAAGGATGCGCGTTGACAGCCGCCACCGAGGCTGACAGCAAGGACTGCAAGGCAAATCAGAACGCGAGACATGCGTCCCTTCTAGCAAACCTGCGGCCAAATCGCCTGCTCACATGGCAGCTCACTGGGGAAGACAAGGACCGGCAGGTGACTCTCGACCATCTGGCCAATGCCTCCGTGCAAGGCCTGGTCGCGACAGGTCCGCGCCGAGGCTGCCGTGTGCTGCGCCTGGGAGGCACCGGCGAGGATGCCGAGGCCGCGATCATCGGCAAGCGGTGCGCAGACGTCGCCGGCTTCAACGTGCACGCCAACGTGCGCGTGGGCGCCAATGACCGCGACGGCCTTGAACACCTGTGCTCAAATGGCCCTCGTGAATGGCATAGTCACCCCGGGTAGTGCCATTATTCGATGCGCCCGGCGGGTATCTAGTTTGCGTCCCGAAGCGCGGCGACCCGCACGTCAGAGACGAACCAATCCTCGCAGGTCGTCGTCGGCCCCAGGTCCTCCGACAGGCCACCGTGGGTGATTCGGTAACCTCCAACGCTGATGGTTGCCCCATAGGGCACAGGCATCCAGCCGCTGGCATCCTGCGCTTCGAGGTCGTAGCTGGACCAATCACCGCACTGATCGTGCTGCAGGCAAATGGCAGACCCTTGGCGGAATGTAAGAGGCGCACTGTCCAAGTCAGCCACGACGCCACCCATGCCGACGTACACATCCACGGCTTGCCCGTGGCCCAGCGACAATTCGGAGATCACCCGCGACCAGCCGCCGCTGCGCCTCACGTACGCGACTTCGACGGCATCCCCCACCGTCCAGACTACAATGTTCGCAGGCACCTGGTACTCGACATTCCAGTCCGTGGTCCCCGTCGGAAGCTCTGCGCGCACCGTGAGTGCGACAATCTCGGAGTCCGCAGCGCCGGCTGACTGAAAGCATCCGCCCGGCACCGGGCCCTTGGCAACCGAGGCGACGGTGCCACTCAATTGGACCGACCGGTCGGCGTAGAATGAAGCGCCATCCTGCCACCCGCCGGTTGGCTGCACGCAGAGATTGACGATGGGCGGCTCCGGCAAGACCGAGCAGGCGGCAAGCGCGACCGAGCCTGTAGTGGCGCCACCCGTGCCGCCTGCGCCACCGGTCCCGACCGTGCTCCCGGCTGCGCCGCCACCTCCGCCCCCACCTGGCGGACTGCCACTCATGAAATTGGTGTCTGGGTCGGAAACATCCGAACTGCCACAGGCAGCCGCGAATCCGGCAGCCAGGGCTGCAAGCAAGAGCGATTTCAAGACTGGTCTCATGGGCTTCATGTTGAAGCCAGCTGACAGCAAAGACCATGCCGAGCGCCCGTACCGACGAAATCCAGCCGGCGTGCGCCGACCGCCACGAGGAGGCGCAATCCGTGGGCATGACGGGCGGCGGCGAGTCGGCGGGCGCCATCAGAACTCTGAGGTCGCGCTCGGAATTCTGAGTGGGAGCTGGCGGCCCTGTCGCGCGCATGGCGCGTTAACCCGCGGATGCGGTCCTTGCGGTCGATGGCGGCATCCGGGCTTCCGGGCGCAAGCTGCTCAGGCCGTGCCCAGAATCGGCGCATTTGCAAATGCGCTTCGGTGGAGGAAAAGTAGCGCTCGAAATGACTATCCACCCCACCTACTTGAGCGGCGGCACCGTCATCGGGTTGGGGAAGTTGCCGGTCAGGAAGAGCATCGAGTAGACGCCCAGCGGTTCCTGGAGATAGGCATCGTTTTCCACAGTCGTGGATATGGACTCTTCGATGGCCTCCTGCCGAATGGCCATGGTGGTCAGTCCGCCATCGTTGAACGAGGTGACGTACGCGCACATAGCCATGTTGACGGTGTAGGAATTGTGGCCAAGGGCGGGATCGCATTTGCTGACCACGCCACTGGGCCCCAGGGAATCACAAATGGACGAGAATCGATTGGCATTCGGCTCCACCGGATTGTTCTTGTAGAAGTTGTTGAAGTAGTCCTGTATGTGGTCGATCTCCGACTGCATCTTGGACTTGGTCGGTTCGTACTGTGACGAGTTGGGGGCGGCTTCCGGCAGCTTGGTGTTGTTGCCGAACCACGCAGCGTCGATGCTCACGCGCCACAGGAAGCGTTCCCATTCGTAGACGCCGCCACTGCCAAGGTCGCGGCAAGGAGCGTCGAGACTGCCCGAGAAGCCAACAAAGCCATGTTGCAATCCCGCCTGGTTGTAGCACCGCTCGAGCATCACGTAGACGGTTTGGGCGGTCTTGTACCAGAAGTCGTGGTGGAACGTTCGATCAAGGTCGGCGTATTTCGGCTTGGGCAGCTTGGCAGCCAGGAAATCTCCGAACACCCGGAAATAGCCCGGCGGGTAGTAGTCCATGTGAACCAGCGGGGACGCATCGCCGACGCCGTAGTCGCATGGTTTGCCGGGATAGTACTGGCAATTCTTGGCGCCGGTGTCGCCTGAGGTTGGGTAGTTCCAGCCGTCGTAGTTGGTGTCGATCTCGCATTCCATCTTCATGAGCCAGTCTATGGCGAATTGGGTGTATTCAGGCCATTGCAGGGCCGCATACACCAGCCCGATTGCGATGTCGACGTCCCCGTCGAAGGCGCTGTCTTCCTGGCCGTCACAGGTTTCCTTGGCGGGATCGCAGGGCGAATCGAGCGGGCGGCAAGGGATGTGGCCGTCCCACATCCAGCCCATGAGCCCGCCACAGTACTTGTTACCGGCTTGTGACAGGAAGTGCCGGACGAAATTCCACAACTGATCGAAAGTTGTCTTGTCGCCGATGGCGGCAGCAATGGCCATGGCATAGCCCTGGCCCTCGCTGACAGTCAAAGGTGGGTTGGTCTTGATGCGCGCCGTACCCGGACCGCACACCGTGTCCGTGGTGGTGATGTATTTGGCTCGAAAGAGCAGGTAGCGATCGTACACGAACACATTGAACAGATCCTGGACCGCAGCCACGTTGGGATAGATGTACGCGAGCGAACCGCCGTTGGGATAGAGATAGTTCGTGCTGGCGTAGGGGAACCAGCCCCCGAATCCAATATTGTTCACAGGAGTGGCCGGCGGTTTTGGCGCGCAGGCGCCATCGTCCCAATTGCCCATGGAGGACCAGTCGCCGGTGGTGGCATCGGGATAGTAGTCGAAGAACCTGAACAGGCTGGTGGAGGGGATGTCGGGTTTGCCGTACTCCCAGCGCAGCCAGTACTCGCCCGGCTTGAGCGGGCCGGCCGGCAACCAGGTTGGGTCGGGGTTCTGGAAGGGGCGGGGCGCGACGGTATTCCACTCGGGGCTGTGCGTCTTGTCCACTGCCCGCCAGGTCGCGCCAGCGACGAAGAATTTGTCGGGAACCGGACAGTTGTACCAGGGGCGATCCGCCTCACGGTAGCAGATGACCTTCTGGCTGCTCACTTCCAGCTCCATCCACGGGGGCATCAGCGCGGTATTGGGGAAGTAAGTGAACGTCTTCTGTCCAGCCCAGATATAGCGGAAGTGGATGGTGTGGAAATTGTTTGGAAGCGGCGGGCTGCAGGGATCCACCGGCTTCACGGACCCGCCGCAATGGGCATACCCAGGACCAGGGTTCGCCGTGTAGAAGAAGTAGCTCAGGGGATCTTGTGACCAGTCCATGCACGTGGGAATGGATGCTGCGGTGTTGTCCGGCGCTCCCGCGTAGCCAATCCAGTATTCGGTGACGCCCGGGGTGAGCACGGGCAGAGGCAGATTCGGGGTCCACAACCCCAAGCTGTCATTGGGGTAGCGGAATGTGATGTTCACCGGGCTGGCGGTTGACTGCGTCCAGTTCTTCGTAGGGATGAGCACATAGTACCAGGGGCACTTGCCGTCCTCGAATTCGAGCAAGGCCTGCATCTCGCAGCTCAAGCCAGTGACTTTGAGGCTGCTGGGGTAGGGGGGCGTGTCGTAGCCCAGTTTGCTCTTCCCACAGGCCGAGCCCGGGAAGCCGGTCTGCTGCGGATCGGCCCAAGGATAGCGGAAATGGACCTTGATGTAGCCGCTGGGTAC
>PMBY01000420.1:16624-31667 GCA_003153875.1 Myxococcales bacterium
TTGGATGTTCCCCCGCAGCCGTCAGCACTGACCGGCCTGATCTCGAATTTGGTGAGAGTGTTGGGAGCGCAGACCGAATACCAAGCGCACTTTGCCGTCTCTTGGCGCGCGCCGTAGGACGGCCAGCTCCCGGTCGGGTCGATGACGAGGACCGACATCGGCGGAGTGGTCATGGTGTTCATGGTCGGGGTGACCGTGTTCGACCAGATGTCTCGTACGTGAATGCGCACCGTGTTGGGTGGACAAGAGTGGGTTTCGTTCGGGTCCGGCGGCGGGGCATCGGGAACGGGAGGCGGGACCGCGGCGTCGTAACTCGGTTTTCCAGCGGTCGGGACCGACGAGGCCGTCGTAGTGCCGCCGAAGGGGACGACGGTGTCGCCGCCCGTGGGAGTGGTGTCGCCGCCGAAGGGGACGACGGTGTTACCACCCGTGGGAGTGGTATCGCCGCCCGTCGGAGCGATGCTGCCACCCGCTGGGGTCGGGGTGCCCCCGAACGGGTTCACCGGTGTGGTGTCGCTGGCGCTCGTGGTCCCCGTAGCACCGCCTTCTGGGGTCGGGATGACCGTGACCAGGGGACTCAATCCGGAAAATGGGTGCGAGTTGCAACTCCACAGGACAAGGAGCATACCTGCGCCTAGCCCAAACCAGCGCGTCACGTTCCACGCTGCGAGCACGACTTTTCCCACACTTTCTGGTCGTCGGTAGCTATTAGAAGATTGAAACATGGTTATTCGCCTGCAGCCTAGGAGGCAGCACTGAAGAATACCACCCCAGAGTGCTAACGGGAACGGCGACCGGGATGAGAAGTGTGCGCGTAGACACATCTGTCCGTCGCTGGTTTTGATGTAGTGCGGCCATTCTGAAACATCATTCGTCAGCGGCTTCTCGGGAGAGCCGCTGTTCACGGGCGCTGTCGAATGAACCATTCTATTGGCTGAGGTACACTGCATCGAGTGGTTCTAGAACGCCTTTCGGGACTCTTGCGAAGGCTAGCGCCGCATCCAGCGCCACGGAAGATCGCGGGTGGCACCACGGCACGTCATAGGAGGTTTCAATGACACGCGTATACACGATGGCGCTGGTCATGACGGCTCTGGCGATGGTCGGTTGCGGCGGCTCCGGATCTCGGTCGGGGGCCGGCGGAGGTGGTGATTCAGCGGCGGGCCGCATCTCGGCCAGCGGCGGTGGCCCTGGCGGCGCTGGAAGCGGCTCGGGCGGAAGTCTGAGCGGCGGCACGGTTGACGGCTCCGGCGGCGCAGGCGTTGGCGCAAGCGGCGGCACAACTGGCGGCGCTGGAAGCGGCTCGGGCGGAGGTTTGAGCGGCGGCACAGCTGGCGGTTCTGGCGGCGCAAGCACTGGCGCACGCGGCGGCACGGCCGGCGGCGCTGGAAGCGGCTCGGGCGGCGCAAGCACTGGCGCGATCGGCGGCACGGCCGGCGGCGCTGGAAGCGGCTCGAGCGGCGGCATCCGCACCGGTGGCATCGTCGCCTCGGGTGGCGCCACGGGCTCGAATGGTGGCACTCGCACCGGCGGCATCGCCGCCTCGGGCGGGGTCGCAGGTTCGACTGGAGGTACCCGCACGGGCGGCATTACCGCCTCGGGCGGCAGCAGCAGCACAGGCGGCAGTTCTGTCACCGTCGACAAGCCCATCGACCGCGACACCAGCTATGCCGATCACACCGAGGTGTCCTACTTGTCGGGTACCGGGAGCGACGACGCCGTCGACTGGAACTTCACCGTGTCGGGCGGCCGCCGCGCTGGCGTGGCGTCCACCATCCCCGTTCCCAGCAACTGGGAATTCTTCGGGTTTGGCACCTTCACCTACGGAACGGAGGGCAGCAGGAGCTCCGAGAAGGGAACCTACAGCCGGTCTTTCGACGTCCCGGCCACGTGGACGGGACGACAGATCTTCATCGTGTTCGAAGGATCGATGACCGATACTACGGTCACCATCAACGGCAAGAGCGCAGGCCCTGTGCACCAGGGCGCGTTCTACCGCTTCCGCTACGACATCACCTCGCTGGTGAACGTGGGCGCCTCCAATCAGATCCAGGCCATCGTGGCCAAGGAATCGACTGACTCCAGCGTGAACGATGCAGAACGCAGCGCCGACTACTGGGTGTTCGGCGGCATCTTCCGGCCCGTGTACCTGGAAGCCTATCCTACCGCCTCCATCGAGCGTCTTGCGGTGAACGCCCGCGCCGACGGCAGCCTCGCCGTGGATGTCTTCCTGCGCTCTGCCACCGAAACAGGGCAGCTCACGGCGCGGCTGTTCGATGACTCGCTGACTGCGGTCGGCACCCCCGTTACTGCAGCGGTAACGGCCAGCCAAACCAAGGTCACATTGCAGGGAACCTTCACGGGTATCAAGCCTTGGACCGCGGAGACTCCCACCCGCTACCGATTGGCAGTGGAACTCGCGACAGCCAGCGGGGTTCGCCACGCCGTGCGCGAGAACATCGGCTTCCGCACCATTGAAGTGAAGGCCGGCAACGGCATCTACGTCAACGGCACCAAGGTCATGCTCAAGGGCCTCACCCGTCACTGTTTCTGGCCCGAGACGGGCCGCGCCCTCAGTCGCCAGCAATCGCTCGACGACGTGCTGCTGCTCAAGAGCATGAACGTCAACGCCGTCCGCAACTCGCACTACCCGGCCGACCGGCACTTCTTCGAGTACGCCGACGCCCTTGGCCTGTACATACTCGACGAGCTGGCCGGTTGGCAGTCGCCCCCCTATTCCACCACTGTAGGGCGCAAGCTGATCGAGGAGATGGTCACCTTTGATGTCAACCATCCCAGCATTCTGTTCTGGGACAACGGCAACGAAGGGGGATGGAACACGGCGCTCGACGGCGACTTCGCCCAATGGGATCCCCAGAAACGCTCCGTGCTGCACCCGCAACAGACTTTCAGCGGCATCAACGACGCTCACTACCCGACCTACTCCGCCGTCGTGAGCAGCCTGGCCGGCTCGACCCTTTTCATGCCGACCGAGTTCCTGCACGGCCTGTACGACGGGGGCGGTGGCGCTGGTCTGGAGGACTACTGGAACGCCATGCGCGCCAGCCCGCGCGGGGCGGGCGGATTCATTTGGGCGTTTATCGACGAGGGGGTGCTGCGCGCCGACGTCAACAACACCATCGACACCAAAGGCAACCAGGCGCCCGACGGCGTGGTCGGCCCCTACCGGCAGAAAGAGGGCAGCTACTACACCATCCGGCAGCTCTGGTCGCCGGTCCGCATCTCCATGGCCAAGCTGCCCACGGGCTTCACCGGCGCCATCCCAGTGCAAAACGACTACGCCTTCGTGGATCTCAATACTGTGTCGTTCAACTGGCAGGTCGCCCAGTTCGATGTGCGTGGCACCGGCGGTGGGCACAGCGTGATGGCCGAGGGAACCGCGCACACCGGCAGCATCGCGGCGGGCGCCAGTGGCACGCTGACCCTGCCCTTGCCGGCCAACTGGTCCACCGCCCACGCGCTTCTGCTCGATGCGACTGATGCTGCGGGCACGCTGATCGGCCGTTGGTCGTGGGGCATTGCCTCGTCGACACAAATGCGCACGGCCATCGTGAGCACCACCAGCACGGCTGCCGCAGTTGCCACCGACGCGGCGACCGCCGTGACGGTCACAGCTGGCGGCGCGACCTACACCTTCAGCAAGACGTCCGGACAACTATCCTCGGTCACTGCCAGCGGCAAGAAATTCTCGTTGAGCAATGGCCCTGTGCTGTCCTCTGGCACCGGGACCCTGAAGTCGTTCGCCGGCGCCCAGGACGGCAATGACTACGTCGTGACCGTCACCTACACCGGCGATCTTCAGCAAGTGCTGTGGCGGATCATGGGGAATGGCTGGCTCGGCCTCACCTATCGCTATGCCCTGAACGGCAACTACGACCACCATGGCGTGACCTTCACGTACCCTGAGGCCCAGGTGGTCGGTGCCGACTGGCTCGGGCGTGGCCCCGCGCGCGTCTACAAGAACCGCATGCAGGGACCGTGGCTGGATGTGTGGCAGCGCGAGAAGAACAACGCCATCACCGGCCAGGTCTGGGACTACCCCGAGTTCAAAGGTTACTACTCCGAGACCTACTGGGCACGCCTGCGCACCAGTGAGGGCGCCATCCTGTTCGTCATCGACTCTCCCGACGTGTTCCTGCGCCTGTACACGCCTGCCAACGGCTCTTCTCCCATGACCGCCACCACCGTGTACCCCACGGGCGACATCTCGTTCCTCTACGGCATCTCGCCCATCGGCAACAAGTTCTCCGCCGCCAAGGACACCGGCCCGCAAGGCCAACAGAATGTGGTGAACGGCACCTTCGAGGGGACGATCTGCCTGCACTTCGGCGACAGTCTGCCGTAGCCGGATTATTTTTTCAGGCGCCGGCTATACTTGTGCCGTCGCATGTGCGGCCGAATGACCCTGACGCGCGCTGATTGGGACGAGGTGCTCCTCGAACTGACGGAGACTCTTGTGCCTGCGGGCGTGACGGGCATTCGCGCAGACGAGGGAGCCGCACCCTTCTACCGGCCGCGCTACAACGTGGCGCCGACTCAGCATCACCCGATTCTGCGTACGGGCGCTGGGCCAGCGAGGCTGGGCTTCGCCCTCTGGGGACTGCTGGCGCGCGGGCAAGGCAAGACCCCCGTCATCAACGCGCGCGCCGAGACCGTGCCGTTCAAGTCGGCCTTCCAGGATGCGTTTGTCAGCAGACGCTGCGTGGTTCCGGCCGATGGTTTCTTCGAATGGAAGACCGGCCCTGAGGGGCGTCAGCCGCTCTGGTTCCACCGGCCTGACGGCAAGCTGCTGCTGCTGGCTGGGCTGTTCGACGAAGAGCCGGTCACCGCGGATCACCCGGCGCGCATGCGGTTTGGGGTTCTGACCACGGCACCGAACAGGCTTGTGGCCGCTGTGCACGACCGCATGCCGGCGCTGCTGTCCGCCAGGGAAGCCGTGGAGTGGATGGCGAAACCTGACCAGCGGCTCCTGCACCCCGCACCTGATGACCTGCTGGTGGCAACTCCGGTTTCCTTTCGCGTGAACTCGGTTCGCAACGACGATCCGGAGTGTCTGGCGCCAGCGCAGGGCGGCCAGATGCGGCTGTTCTGACCGCCTTGATACTGAACTGATGTTCAGCTAGCCTATGCGATCGTGTCTGCTGCCTCCTTGCTCGACCTGCTCCCGGCTGCGTTGTCGGCCCATCTCATTCCGGCGCGTCGCCTGGAAGAGAAAGGCGGAGACAAGCGCGGGTTCGTGGCGACGGCCTTGCCTCAACTGGACGCGCTTCTGGGTGGAGGCTGGCCGCGCGGCGTGGTGAGCGAGTTGGCCGGGCCGCGCTCGTCAGGCAGGACATCGATTTTGCACGCCTCGCTGGCGGGCGCGCTGAAGGGTGGCGGCGTGGCGGCGTTGGTGGACGCCGAGCAGGCTTTTGATGCTCGACTGGCGGCTCGGGCCGGCGTGCCGCTCGCGCGATTGTTGTGGGTGCATGCGCCGGGCACGCAAGCGCTACGCGCCGCTGAGTTGCTGATCGACGCTGGGGGATTCGATCTGGTCGCGCTGGACATAGGCGACAAGAATCCACGATTGCCCGACGCTGCGTGGCTGCGACTGCGCCACGGGGCAGAACGCCAGCGGACAGTGGCGCTGGTGGTGGCAGCCGCGCCGCTGGTTCGCGCCTTCGCATCGGTGGCGGTGATCCTGTCCCGGCAGGGTGTGGACTTCGGCGAGCGACAAGATGCTCGCCCAGCCACTCGTATTTGCGGCGTGACTCCTGCGTTGCTGACCGGGCTGCGAAGCAACGTCGCGCTCGGCCGTGGCCGCGCGCCTGCTGACGGCGCCGATCATTGTTCCATCGAGTTTTCGGTGATGGCGCGGCGCAAGCGATAGACGTGCTCGTGCGAGGTGTGCGTGTCCAGCATTGCGTGCGTTCATGCCCCCGACATCGCGTTGCAGGCGATGCTGCGCGGTCTTGCCGACGCGGGGGAGCGCACGGGACCATTTGCTCTGGCGGCAGGACCAGGAGGCCGTGCGTCCGTGCTGGCCGTGACAGCTGCTGCCGCGAACGTCCGTCCCGGCATGACCGTGGCACAGGCAATGGCCACGCTGCCGTCGCTGCGGGTGGTGACGACGCGCCAGCCTGATGTGGACGCGGCTGCGGCGGCGTTGGCCGATCTGGGGTTGGGGTTTGCTCCACGGGTCGATACAGAGCCTGAGCGGGTCTTCTTTCAGGCCGGAGATCTGGGTCAGCTTTACCCGGATCTATCCGCCGTGGCCCACGCTGTGCGGACGCGCGCTGCTCGGCTGGGACTGGAAGTGCGCGTGGGTATCGCCGCCTCAAAGGGTTTGGCGCGCATCGCGTGCCGCACAGCCGAGATCGCCATCGTGCCCGCAGCGCCCGCAGCGGCCCGCACCTTCCTCGCGCCGTTGCCGCTGGCCATGCTGGCACCAGCCCCTGAAATCGCCGAGGCACTGGCGCGCTGGGGATTGCGCACGGTCGGGGAACTCGCGCGTCTGCGGCCAGAGGAAGTGGCGGTGCGACTGGGCGCGGCCGGAGCGCGCCTGGTGCGGCTGGCGCGCGCGCAGGACGACGAGGCGTTTCTGCCGCAAGCACCGGCCGATGCCGTCGAGGAAGGCACCGAACTCGACTACGCCCTCGACTCGCTCGAACCCCTTGTTTTTGTGTTGCGCGGGCTGATCGATCGGGCGCTGGCACGGCTGGCGTGTCGCGGGCTGGCCTGCGCCGGGCTGACCTTGCGTCTCATGGTGGAGCCGCGCAGCTTCGAGATTCGCGAAGTGCCGCTGCAATCGCCCACTCGCGAATCGGGAATTCTCTTGCAGCTCGTGCGGCTGGAGCTGTCGCGCCGGGCTCCCTCGGCGCCCGTGACCGGGATGACCATCCTGGTTCTTCCGGCGCGGGTGCGCGCGACTCAACTCGATATGTTGCGGCCCAATGGCCCGGCACCGGATCGGCTGGCAGCGACCTTGGCGCGGCTGAGCGCCTTGGTGGGACCCGAACACGTGGGTACGCCGCGAGTCGCGGACACCTGGCGCGAGGAAGCGATGGCGATCGATCGTCCGGTTCTTGATACCGGCGAGATGAGCGCGGTTTGCGCCGGTCCCAGCGATGCGGGTGCTCTAGGCATTCGCCGTTTCCGTCCGCCGCAAGAAGTGGAAGTGCTCATGGAGCGCAAAGGTCCCGCGGCGTTTCGCGGAAAGGAAACTGCGGCGCGCATCCTGATCGCCGCTGGTCCTTACCGCATCAGCGGCGAATGGTGGACCGGCCAGGCCTTCCATCGTGAGTACTGGGACGTCCACGCTTCCGACGGCGCCGTGTATCGCATGCACCAGGATGGCGAGAAGTGGTTTCTCGATGGCTACTATGACTGACGCTTCTCCACCCTATATTGAGCTGCGCTGCCGCTCGGCCTTCAGTTTTCTCGACGGGGCTTCGCTGCCTGAGGATCTGGTCGAGGCGGCTGCCAGCTTGGGACACCGGGCGCTGGCCCTTGCCGATCGGGGTGGGCTTTCCGGTGCGCCACGCTTTTTCAAAGCCGCGCGCAAACTGGGTCTGCAACCCATTGTGGGCGCCGAGATCGCGATGGAAGCGCCAGGAGCGCAGGTACCGCCGTTGCTGCTGCTGGTGGAAAACCGCACCGGCTACCGCAATTTGTGCCGCCTGCTCACGACCATGAAAGCGGGACGGCCCAAAGGAGACGGGGCAGCCAGTTATGCGCTGCTGGCCGAACATGCCGAGGGACTGATTGCGCTAGCCGGTGCGAGCCCACGCGACGATGTGGCTGAACTGGCCGCTGTCTTTCCTGCCGGGCATTTGTACCTGGAGGTGCAACGCCACCTGGATGCCGTGCAGGAGCATCGCAATCGAGCTGTGCTGGCGCTGGCTGCCGCGCACCACCTGTCCGTGGTGGCAACCAATGACGTGCGCTACGCCTCGGCCCAACTCCGACGCGTTCACGACGTGCTGACTTGCGTGCGCGCTGGTCTGACTGTGGACGAGATTGGCCGCCGCCTGCCGTGCAACGCCGAACGCTTTCTCAAGTGTCCCGCAGAAATGGCCGCGCTGTTTCGCGATCTGCCGGCGGCGCTGCACGCAACCCGCACGATCGCCGAGCGTTGCACCTTCACCCTGGCCGACCTGGGCTACACATTCCCGCGCTATCCCGTGCCCGAGGGTGAGACACAGCAGAGTTTTCTTGAAAAGATGACCTGGCAGGGCGCCAGCGGACGCTACCGTCCCGTGAGCGCCAAGGTGCGGGCCCAGCTCGAACACGAGCTGACTGTGATTGGAAAACTGGATCTGGCCGGGTATTTTCTGGTGGTCTGGGACATCGTGCGCTTTGCGCGCGAGCGGAACATCCTGGTGCAGGGGCGCGGCTCGGCCGCCAACAGCGCCACCTGCTACGCCCTCGGCATCACCGCCGTCGATCCCGTGGGCATGGAGCTGCTGTTCGAGCGTTTTCTGTCCGAGGAGCGAGTCAAGAGCGCCAGCAACGCAACCGACCGCATGCCCGACATCGATCTGGACCTGCCATCAGGCGAACAGCGCGAGGCGGTGATTCAGCATGTGTACCGCAAGTACGGCGCGCATGGCGCGGCCATGACCGCCAACGTGATCTGTTACCGGCCGCGCCTGGCCGTGCGCGACTGCGGCCACGCCCTGGGTTTTGCCGAGGAGCAACTGGCTCGCATGGCCCGTCACCTGCCGGGCTGGATCGTGCCCGAGGACAGGCCGCTGGGCGCATTCATCGCCGAGGCGGGCTTTCCCCCTGACGATGCGCGCACCAAGCTGCTGGCCGAGATCGCTACATCAATGCTGAACCTGCCTCGCCACCTCGGGCAACACTCGGGCGGCATGGTGATCGCTGCTGGCCGCCTCGACGAAATCGTGCCGCTGGAGCCGGCGCGCATGCCCGGTCGAGTGGTCGTGCAATGGGATAAGGACGACTGCGCGGACCTGGGCATCGTCAAGGTGGACCTGCTGGGTCTGGGCATGCTGGCCGTGCTGGAGGAATCAGCCGCGCTGTTGCGCAAACACCACGGCATCGAGATCGACTACGCCCATTTGCCGCCCGACGATCCAGCGGTGTACCGCATGCTTCGCGCTGCCGACACAGTGGGCGTGTTCCAGGTCGAGTCTCGCGCGCAGATGGCTACGCTGCCGCGCATGCGACCGGAACGCTTTTACGATCTGGTGGTCGAGGTGGCCATCATCCGACCTGGTCCCATTGTCGGGAAGATGGTGAATCCGTATTTGGCCCGGCGCAACGGTCAGCAGCCCGTGCGCTATCCCCACCCTTCACTGGAACCCATCTTGCGGCGCACGCTGGGCATTCCTCTATTTCAAGAACAACTGATCCGCATCGCCATGACCGCGGCTGGCTTCAGTGGCGGTCAGGCCGAAGAGCTGCGCCGGGCGATGGGGTTCAAACGATCGGTCGAGCGCATGAAAGTGATCGAAGCCGAGCTGCGCGCCGGCATGTCGCGCAAGGGAATTGCCCAGAGGGCGCAGGAGGAGATCGTCCAGGGGATCAAGTCTTTCGCGCTTTATGGATTTCCCGAATCACACGCGGCCTCGTTCGCTCTCATCGCCTACGCCTCGGCCTATCTCAAGGCGCATCATTCGGCAGCCTTTACCTGCGCGCTGCTCAACAATTTTCCAATGGGCTTTTACCACCCGGCGACATTGGTCAAGGACGCCCAACGCCACGGGGTTCCTTGCCTGTCCGTGGACGTGACTGGATCGCAATGGGAGTGCACGCTGGAGGACGATCGCAACACCACTGCCGTTCGTCTGGGGCTGAAGTACCTGCGCGGGCTGCGCGCGGAAGTGGCTCAACGCTTGGTCGCGGCCCGTCCCTTCTCGTCGCTGGGCGATCTGTGCCGCCGCGTGGAACTGAATGCTGGCGAGCGCGCCACGCTGGCCGAGGTCGGCGCCTTTGCGGCTCTGGGCGGCACGCGCCGGCAGGTGATGTGGCAACTGGAGGCGTTCGGGCGCTCGGGTGAATTGTTCGCGGGTGTGGAATCCGGGGATGCGCAGACAGACAGCCCTTTGCCTGAAATGAATCCCGGCGAGGAGGTCGCCGCTGATTTCCGCGGCACGGGCCTGACAGCAGGGCCACACCCCATGTCGTTTGTGCGAGAGCGTTTGCAAGCGCGCGGCGTTCTCTCGGCACACGAACTGCAACGGACAGCGAAAGGCCAGCGCGCGCTGGTGGCCGGGCTGGTTATCGTGCGCCAGCGACCGTCCACGGCCAAGGGATTGGTGTTCGTGACCGTCGAGGACGAAACCGGTTTTGCCAACGCCGTCGTGCCTGCGGCTCAGTTCGACGAGCATCGCGCCCTGCTGGTCAGCGCCCGCGCCCTGGTCATGGGCGGCGTGGTCCAGCAGAACCAGGGCGTGACTTCACTCAAAGCCGATCGCTTCTGGCCCCTGGACAGCGCCGAGGCTGCCCGAGACATCTCGCACGATTTCAGATAAAGTTAGCTATTCCCCCTGCGGGGGCTTCGGGACGGACAACCCACCCCGCCTCGCCCCGCGCGCTTCGCGCGCGCCCTCGTCACCACAGAGACACAGACGCCGCAGAGGCGGAGGAGGGAGGGAAGGGTTGGATACAGCGCAGTCCAAATCCCTTCTTCTCGTTCGATCTCTGGACAGATCGGCCAGCGTGAGCGGTCGCGTGAGCGGTAGCGACCAGCGAATGGCGGCCTGCGTGGGCGGCCTGGGTGAGCGCGACGGGCGAGCGCGAAGCGCGAGGGGTGGGTAGGGTGGGTTGTCCGTCCCGAAGCCCCCTTGTGGGGTGAGCGGCCCGCGACCCGCTCTTCGTCTTCCCGCAAAACGCCCACGAACTCGCTCACGCCCTCGCTCACGCGAGCCGCGACCCGCGACCCGCGGGCCGGCCCTTCGGGCGGCCCGCAATTTCCCGACAAGCTGTAGCTACTTGGGACTCAGACTCATCACAGTGCCGCTGTAGGAGTTGGTCCAGAAGACGCTGGTGGAATCCACGGCGATGCCAGAAGCACCGGACTGCCCGGAGGCCAGCGTGGTCAGGGTGCCGCCGCCCCGAAGCACTTTCACAACCGTCCCACTCCCCTGGTTGGTCCAGTAGACGCAGGTGGCGTCCACGGCGATGTCAGTGGGGAGGCCCTGCCCGGAGGCGAGCGTGGTGGGAGCGCCACCGCTCAGAGCTACCCTCATGACCGAACCGGAGTTGTCCTCGGCGCTGCCGTTGAAGATCGTGCTCCGGTCAATCCAGTAGACACTGGTGGCATCTACGACGACCGCGGTGGGGTCGGACTGCCCGGAGGCGAGCGTGATGGGACGGCCACCGCCCAGTTGTACCTTCATCACAGTGCCGGCATTGTAGCCTTCCGTCCAGTAGACACTGGCTCCGTCCACGGCGATACGATTGGGGGAGAATTGCCCGGAGGCGAGTGTGATGGGAGTGCCACCGTCCAGCGGTACCTTCATCACTGGACCAATGCCGTCACCGTTAGTCCAGTAGACGCTCGTGGTGTCCACGGCGATGCCAACCACGTAGGACTGCCCGGAGGCAAGCGTGGTGGGAGCGCCACCACCCACAGGCACCTTCATCACAGTATCGGTATCGCTCCCGTTGTTGGTCCAGTAGACGCTGGTAGTGTCCACGGCGATGTCAGAGGGGAATTGGCCAGACGCAAGCATGGTGGGCGTTCCACCGCCTTTGGGTATCTTCATCACGGTGCCGTCGTAGTCATCCGTCCAGTAGACGCTGGTGGTGTCCACAGCGATATGCCGGGGCTGGGACCTCCCGGTGGCAAGCGTGACGAGACAGCGACCGGCCGTACACTGAGCCGTGGACGGCGAGAGCGCCGAGCAGACATTCCCGCAGAATCCGCAGTTGTCGTTGTCAGTTTGCGTGTTTGGGCAGCCGCCATTGCCAGCGACAGCCGTGCTGGCGACACCGCCAGTCTTGGTGACACCACCGGGGGTGGTGATACCGGCCGTGCCGGTGCCACCGCCGATGCCAGCCGAGCCTTCGCCGGTCCCGTCCCCTCCCGACCCGCCGCCTACCCCGGACACGCCGTGCAGGAGCCCAGACCGCCCGCACGCACAGAGCAGGAAGAGGATCCAGAGCGGAGCGGACCTTAGTCTCATCGTGTACCCTTGTTCGGATCGATAGTACTCTTTCCTGCGAGCGCAGGGCGCATACCAAGCTAGTCTTGCGCTGAAAATGTTCTCCAGAGTTGCTCGATGACTGAAACCATTTGGGCGGACGAGGTGCGGCTGGCGGCTCGGCACATCAGGCGTCGCGTGCTGGAACATACGCTCAAGCACAACGGCGGCTACATGAGTCAGGCGTGCTCCTCGGCTGAGATTCTCTCCACCCTGTATCTCAAGGTGATGAACCTGGCGCCGGTTGACAAGCCGCTTCGGCCTAAACCCTTCCCTGGCGTCCCCTCGCGCAGCAACCGCGGGTACTTCACCGGCGCGGAATTCAACGGACGACCGCTGGCGCACCAGGATCGATTCTTTCTTTCCCCAGCCCACTACGCGTTGGTGCTCTACGCGGTCCTCATCGAAACCGGCCGCATGGACGCTTCCGGCTTGGACGATTTCAACCGCGACGGATCTTCCGTGGAAATGATCGGCGCCGAGCACTCCCCTGGGATGGAAGTGACCGCCGGATCGCTCGGCCAGTGCCTGTCGCAGGCCGCGGGCATCGCGTTGGGCCGTCGCCTCAAGGGCGACAGCGGCCGCACCTGGGTGTTCATGAGCGACGGCGAGTTCCAAATCGGCCAAACCTGGGAAGCCCTGCAGGCCGCCTCGTTCCACCGGCTGAACCGTCTGGCGGTCTACGTGGACGTCAACCGCCAGCAATGCGACGGGCTGGTGACCAACGTGATGCACGTGGAGCCCTTGCAGGAGCGCCTGCGGGCTTTTGGCTGGCGAGCCGAGCGCGTGGACGGGCACGATCCCGAGGCGCTAGCGGCGCCCGCCGCTCGGCAAGACGACGGCCGGCCCCTGGCAGTCCTTTGCGACACCGATCCCTGCCGCGGGCTGCCCCTGCTTGGCCAGAACGCCCCCAAACTGCACTACCTGCGTTTCAAAACGCCCGACGAACGCGAGACCTATCGCCGCGCCCTGGAGCTTCTGTGATGGAAATGCTCTCGCGCGTACACGCCAAGAATCTGGTCACTTGGGCCAAGGACAAGCCGCAGGTCTTGCTGCTCTCGGCGGACCTTACCAGTTCCTGCGAGGCCGACGCCTTCAGCGCCGCGTACCCCAACCGGTTCTTCTCGATGGGCGTCGCCGAGCAGAACATGCTGTCGTTTGCTGCCGGCCTCGCGCGCGAAGGATTCATGCCCCTGGTGCACACCTTCGCGGTTTTCATCTACCGCCGCGCCTACGACCAGGTGGCCATGAGCGTGGCCTACGCCAACGCAAACGTGAAGATGTTCGGCTTTTTGCCCGGCCTCACCACGCCGGGCGGCGCCACTCACCAGGCGGTGGAGGACGTGGCGCTCATGCGCACCCTGCCCAACATGACGGTGCTGGAGACGGGCGACGCCACCGAGGTGGAGAGCGTGCTGGACGTGATGGCCGCCGTCCACGGCCCCGTGTACATCCGCATGTTGCGAGGGGAGTTGCCCCGGCTATTCCCTGCCTCCGAGCCCATGAAACTGGACCAGCCGCGCGTGCTCTCGCGCGGGAATGACCTGACCGTGCTTTCCAGCGGACTGTGCACCGAGGAAGCCTTGAAGGCGGTTTCCCTCTTGAAACTGCGGGGCGTTTCCGTCGAACACTTGCACATCTCGACCCTCAAGCCCTGCAACCATCCCATCCTGCTCGAGGCCCTTGCCAAGCCGAAGCACGGCGTTTTGACCCTGGAGAATCATCTGACGACAGGCGGCCTGGGCTCGATCGCGGCCGAGAAAATCGCCGAGAACGGCCTGGGAAAGAAACTGATCCGTCTGGGCCTCCAGGACACTTTTTCGCACGGAGCTTCCAAGGGGTACCTGATGCGCGAGCATGGAATCGACGCTCTGGGGCTCATCCAGGCCGCTGAGCAGGCACTTGGGACCCAGCTCAATATCCGGTCCGAGGACATCGCCCAAGTTCGCGTCGAGGCGGTGCACAGCGCAGCCAAAGCCGAAGGACTCTGAGAGAAGTCTCATGACGACCAAGTCGAACCAAACCTTGGACCGCTTCTTGGTTCGCTACCGACTCACGGGCGACGAGACTGAGGCCCGCGCCAAAGCCGCAGACCTTTGCCTGGAGCAAACCGTCGAGTGCCCGGCCGATATTCTCCCCAAGGGATTCATCCCCGAGCAGGTGGTGGGCCGCCTGGAATCCTTGCAGAAATCCTGTGCGCCCGGCGCGCCGGCGAGTGAAGCGCTGGTGTCCTTCCTCAACGACTCCATCGGCGGCGAACTCACCCAGCTATGTAACGTCCTTTTCGGCAACATCAGCCTCAAGAAAGGATTCCGGCTCTCGCGTCTGGAGGACGGCGGGACTCTCTGGAGAAAGTTCAAAGGGCCGCGCTTCGGCCGTGAGGGTCTCCGGGCCCTGCTAGGCGAGCCGCAGCGGCCCCTGCTTTCCACCGCCGTGAAACCCATGGGCCTGTCGGCCGAGGAATTGGCCCGCCTGGCAGGCCGCTTCGCCGCAGGAGGCATCGACATCATCAAGGACGACCACGGCCTGGCCAATCAGCCATTTGCTTCGTTCGCCGAGCGCGCCGAGCGTTGCGCGCAAGCCGTGCGCAAGGCCGCAGCCCCGACGGGACGTACGATTCTCTATGCCCCCAACGTGACAGCGCCTGCGGGAGAGGTGCACGAGCGGGCGCGCTTCGCCAAAAAAGCCGGCGCGGGTGCCTTGCTGATCTGTCCCGGGCTGACGGGCCTCGATGCCATGCGCGCCTTGGCCGACGACGATGCGCTCGGGTTGCCCATCCTGGCGCACCCCGCATTCCTGGGAAGTTTCGTGACCAGCCCGGACAACGGCATCTCTCCCTATGCCTTGTTCGGCCAGCTCATGCGGCTGGC
>PMBY01000397.1 GCA_003153875.1 Myxococcales bacterium
TCCGGTTCTCGGCCCTCCTTGCCCTCGGGCCGGCTTGTCGGCCGCATTCTAAGCGCCATTCCGGTTCTTGCCTGGGCGTCGGGCATCTGAAACCTGTCCCCATTTCTTGCCTGTGTGGAGGGGTCTAGGCCATGGCCACGAGGGTGAAGATCGTTGACCGGCCCGGGGGATGGAAGCGGCAGAGCTATCTGTGGGGAACCATGCAAGGGCTGGGCGTGACCTTGGGGCATTTCCTGCGCAACTGGCCACGCAATCTCCTCGGTCGGCGCGCGCAGTCCGACATCGTGACCCTGGCCTATCCCGAGGAGAAACGACCCTATCCGCCGCGCCACCGGGGCTTGCATCGCTTGATGAAGCGGGCTGACGGACAGGTTCGCTGCGTGGCCTGCATGATGTGTCCCACCGCTTGCCCCGCCCATTGCATCAGCATCGTTCCCGAAGAATCCGAGGATGCGCGCATCGAGAAGCGGCCGCGCATTTTTCAGATCGACGAGCTTCGCTGCGTGGTGTGCGGCCTGTGTGTCGAGGCCTGCCCCTGCGACGCCATCCGTATGGACACCGGGATGCACTCCTGGCCGACCATCCGGCGCGCCGATGCGATCTTGGACAAGGAAGAACTGCTTTCGCGCGGCGAGATTTCAAGCGCAAGTCAAGGAGGCGCCGGACTTTTTTGGCGAGAGAGCAAGTAGGGAGAATTCCTTCTTGACCGTCGCCGAGCGCAGGCTCAACATTATTAGTGAACCCTCTGTGCGGTTCGACAGCCGGACGAGATTTTTTTCCCTACAAATTGAATTCCGGGAGCTGCCTCTGTCCGTTGGAATGTGCACGCCCGCTAGAGTCGGGAAGCCCGATGCGGTTACCGTGGCTCCCCCCTTACGACAGTAGGGGCTAGGAACTCATCCGGAACGGCCGAGGCGGAGGGTTCATTACTTTCTTCTGTTCCGCGCTAGCCAGATAGCGACGCGCGAGGAGAATGGAGCTCGATCGGAAGCACCTTGGCGAAGTGCAGGAAATCAGTGTCGGCGGTGAGAATCCCGAATCGCCGTCGCGCCGCCACCGCGCAGATGAGAAAGTCTGTGTTCGAGCCCTGCACGCCCTTTGCGCGGCATCGGTTGAAGAACGACGCAGCCTCCTCGTAGTCCTCGGCCTCCAACGCGATGTCCGGGAAGGCGCGAAGGTGTCTGCGTAGCGCTTCGTATTGCTGTTCTCCTCGGACACCGGACAGCAATTCTTGCCTGACCGGTCCCAGCATCGCAGCCCGGCCTTCCCGAACCAGATCGGCGAGTTCCAGCGCCTCTGAGGCTCTTGACGACGGCTGTCTGCGCAGGGCCAGCGACCAAACCGAAGTGTCGATGACGATATTCATGAGCGGCGGCGCTGCTGCTTGTAGTTGTACTTCGGATCAAAGTCGACCTTGCCGAACAGTTTCAGGATGCGAGCCTGCTGCCGCCGCTGGACGTATTCCTGGAGAGCCTGGGTGACTGTGTCTTTCTTTGTCCGCTGGCCCCCCACCCTGAGGGCCTCGTCTAGCAGCCGTTCATCGATAGCAAGGTTGGTCGCCATGTGTGGAAGTCTACACACGCCAAGCCGCAGCGCAAGGCTGGCTGAGTGGCCGTCGCACAAGACGGGGTGCTAGGCGCGGCGGGCGAAGGACGGAGCGCTGGAGGTGGGCACAGCGTTCGCAGGGTGAAAGCCCTATGCAACCCCGTGTCCGAAATGGAAGCCAATCCGCAGCCGTCATTCCCCTGGTCCGACCGAACTCTGGACAGCCGGCCGAGCTACCGGCCCCTCCACCGCGCCTCCTCGATCAAGTCCGAGGAAGCCTGCGCGCCCGTCACTACAGCGCACGCACCGAGAAGGCGTACGTCGGATGGATTCGCCGGTTCATCTTGTTCCATGGCAAGCGCCATCCCGAATCCATGGCCGAGGCCGAGATTGGTGCCTACTTGTCCAGCTTGGCCGAGGCAAAGGTCAGTTCGTCGACCCAGAACCAGGCCCTGGCCGCGCTGCTTTTCCTATATCAGCAGGTGCTGGGGCGCGAGCTGCAATGGCTGGGGAATCTGGTTCACGCTAAACGGCCGAAGCACGTGCCAGTAGTGCTGGGGCGCGAAGAAGTGCGCAATCTGTTGGCCCGCCTCGACGGTCCCGTTTGGCTGGTCTGTGCGGTCCTGTATGGCGCGGGCCTGCGCCTGCTCGAGGCGCTGCACTTGCGAGTGAAAGACATTGACATGGATCGCCGTGAGATCGTCGTTCGTGGAGGCAAAGGCCAGAAAGATCGCCGAACCATTTTGCCCGATGTCCTGGTCAAACCACTGCAATCCCATCTGGCGGCCGTTCAGACGCAGCACGATGGGGACATCAGCCTGGGAGCTGGCGCCGTGTCCCTGCCCGACGCGCTCGATCGCAAGTACCCGAATGCCGCGCGTGAGTGGATATGGCAATGGGTCTTTCCGGCAACCCGCACGTACACCGATCCGACCACCAAGGAAGTCCGCCGTCACCACCTACACGAGAGCGTCATACAGCGCGTCGTCCGCCAAGCCGCTGTGGCCGCGCGAATCTCGAAACCGGTCACGCCCCATACGCTCAGGCATTCATTCGCCACACACCTGCTTGAGAAAGGCTACGATATCCGCACCATCCAGGAGTTGCTGGGCCACAAGGACGTGAGCACGACGATGATCTACACACACGTCCTGAACCGCGGCGCCAGTGGCGTTCGCAGTCCCCTCGACCCGTGAAACTCCGGCCGGCGGTGCGAGTCCATATCTGCTTATCCGCCATCTGCGGGTCTATTTATCCGACAGGCATAGGGGGCAGCATTTCAGGAAGGGCAGGGGGACAACACCGCAGAATTGCGGGGGTTCATGGGTTGACGCCGTCTGCGAAAGGGTGCGACTATCGATGGAATATTGAATATTTTTCGGGGGAGAATAGTAGTTGGGCAGACGACGAAAGGTTCCTGACATGGTTCATGAATGGAAGCGCGGAGAATACACAATAAGTACTGACCGGCAACGGCTCGATCTCGATGTCATTCACGAATATCTTGGATGTTCCTATTGGGCGACAGGGCGTTCACGTGAGCGCGTTGCTGAATCGATCGCGCGCTCATTGGTATTTGGTCTATATCACTGTGACTCGCAGGTGGCCTTTGCACGCGTGCTAACTGACTACGTCGCGCTTGCGTTTCTCGCAGACGTCTTCGTTCTGGAATCCCACCGTGGCAAAGGTCTTGGCGCATGGCTCGTTGAGGTTGCCACAAGCTTGCCGGAATTGCGCTCGGTGAAGCGTTGGCATCTTGGCACTCGAGATGCACAAGGCCTATACCGAAAGTTTGGATTTGGTGAACCAGCGCCAGGTGTATACATGGATCGCATCAACCTCAAAGGAGATACTTGACCTATGTTTCGACCAATGAACGCGGGTCCGCTGCCCAACAAGCCGTTGCAGCGGACGCAGTCGCCGCAGAGAAATTGGAGTAACATCAACGAACCGCTCGTGCGGCGCCCGCGCCGCTGAACGGCAAGGCGT
>PMBY01000518.1 GCA_003153875.1 Myxococcales bacterium
TGATCGCCCGCGCCCTGCTCGTCGTGGGTGTACACGCCGTGGCCATCCACCCCTTGCGCGATGTCAGGCGACTGGCGCTCGACCGCCACCAGCACGCCGCAGGTCTTCCAGTCGAACCCCATGGCCGAGTCCTCGTAGCCGATTCCCTTGACCACGTCGCGCACGATGGCCGGAAACTCGACCTTGGCCGTGGTGGTGATCTCGCCGGCCACCATGACGAAGCCAGTCTTGGTCAGGGTCTCGCAGGCCACGCGGCAGGTCTTGTCTTCGGCGATGATGGCGTCGAGCACGCCGTCCGACACCTGGTCGCACAGCTTGTCAGGATGGCCTTCGGTCACACTCTCGGACGTGAACAAGTACTCAGACATACGGCTTGTCTCCCATTGTCGGTTTCGGGGCGGAAACGGCAAGTGTCCCAGCCGAGGCATGATCCGTCAACCGCGATAGTGAGGTCGCGATCGGGCGACGCCGCAGCGGTCCTCCCTTTGCGCGCCGGACTGCGACATGACCAGTCGCAGTTCTCGGCGGTTCGCCCTCACTGATCTGTGCGTTGGATGGGTGCCATGCCTCCATCGGCAGGTCGAAATCAGTCCAGCAGGGGTGAGCCCGAACGTTGCGACCTGGAAGTCGTTGCTGTCTTGACAGCAGAAATTGCGAGCATCATGATGCCGACATGAGGACGACGGTGACGCTGGACAAAGATGCAGAGCAACTGTTGCGTCTTGCTATGCACAAGCGTCGCAAGTCCTTCAAGGAAACCCTCAACGACGCGATCCGCACCGGGCTCGGCGCAACGCCATTGCCCAAGAATCGTCCGCGTTTCGTGATCAAGGCTCGGCCCATGGGGTTGCGCCCTGGCATCGATCCCGCCGGCCTCAACAAGCTGGCTGACGAACTGGAAGCCGACGGTATCGTGGCAAAAGGCCTGGACAAGTAGATGATCGTCCCCGACATCAACCTGCTGCTCTACGCCTACGATTCCGATTCGCCTTTCCACGGCAAGGCGACGGCATGGTGGCAAGCGTGTCTGTCGGGTGATGACCCCGTCATCATGCCCGAGGTCGTGGCCTTCGGTTTTCTTCGCGTCAGTACCAACCCCCGTGCCTTTCGTCACCCCATGACTGCCGGGGAGGCAGCCGCGCACGTCAGATCTTGGTTGGAGCAACCGGTGGTGAGGGTTCCGGAATCGGCGCCCGACCACGTCGAGCGCGTGCTGGGACTGCTCACCGGCCTCGGCACCGCGGGCAATCTGGTGACCGATGCGCAGATCGCCGCGGTTGCCCTCGAACACGATGCCGTTGTTCACACGACCGACGCGGATTTCATCCGTTTTGGGGGCCTGCGATGGCTCAACCCACTCACCGGCGCCGGACCGACACCCTCACGCCGACGTCGCTGAACCACCGCACCCAACACGCGTTGCCCTGTGCTAGCCTTGGCTAGTCGTGGAACAGCTCAAGAAGTCCCGGCGGTCCGGTGTCGAGCACCTGGTCAGGTTCGCCAAAGAGCTGCCCGCGCCCTCCCCGCGTGAGATCTATCGGCGGCTCGAGGAGCTGGGCTATCGCGGCCAGAACGAAGCGCGCCGGGCGGTTGCGCTCATGGCCTACCGCCACGTCCGCCGCATCAAGCGCATCTACGTCGACGGGGTCAAGCGCGAGCACCTTCTGCCCAAGTCCAACACTTTGCTCATCGGGCCCACCGGCTGCGGCAAGACCTTTCTGGTCGAGTTGCTGTTCCAGCAGATCCTGCACCTGCCCACCGTCATCATCGACATCACCACCTATTCGGAAACAGGTTATGTGGGCCAGGATCCGAGCACCATCCTCACTCGCCTCTTGCACGCGGCCGACGACAATCCCCTGCTGGCTGCCATCGGCATCGTGTGTCTCGACGAGTTCGACAAGATCGCGTCGGGCCAGAACAACGCCGTGTTCGCCGGTGCCGGAACCACCAAGGACGTCACTGGCCTGGGCGTGCAGCGCGAGCTGCTCAAGATGCTGGAGTCATCCGAAGTGGTGGTCCCGCTGGAGATGACCCATTCGACCTTCAACGATCACGTGTTGATGTCGACCGCCGACGTGGCGTTCATCGCCGCCGGGGCGTTTTCCGGATTTCACCAGCTGGCGCGCCGCCGCGCCGCCGGCGATTCCATCGGGTTTGGCCGCACCCCGCTGGGCAACAACTCGCCCGACGCGGTTGCCGTCAGCTATACACCCGACGAAGTCGAGCAGGTGGCCAATTTCCAGGCCTACGGCTTTCTGCCCGAGCTGCTGGCGCGCTTCTCGCGTTTTGTGCCTTTCCAGGCACTGGACGCGGCCACTCTGACCGACATCCTGAAGTCCAACGTCATCGACCGCTTGACCCGAGAATTCGAAGAGGAGGGTTTTGAGCTTCAGGTCGAGGAGCCTGTTATTCAGGCCATCGTGGCCGAGAGCCTGAAACACGAAACCGGCGCGCGCGGCCTGCAACAGGTCCTGACCCGCCACATCGAGGACGCCGCTTTCGAGTCCTTTGCCGAGGCGGCGAGCGGCCGCGTACGCGTGTATCTGGACAACGGCGCGATCAAAGTGGAGGCCGATGTGCAGGGGCAACGCTCGAACGACGACAAGCCCAGCGAGCCGATCCCGGAGGGAAGTTAGCTTGCTCACCACAGAGAGCACTGAGAACACAGAGGTCGGAAAGGAAGAAGGGGTCGGACCGGACCGAACCCAACCCTTCCCTTTCCGCTCCGGCTCTGTGACCTCTGTGCTCTCCGTGGTGCAAGAAGCTAACTACGTCCCCGGCTTTTGCGGCAGATAGCCGGGCGGCGGCGCGAGCAGGAAGGCGTCCGCAGGAAGGGTCGGGTTGAGGATGCGGTCCCGGACCTTGATCTCCACGCCGTCGTCGAAATCGCGGCCCGGCTCGGCGAAGCGAATGAGCGCAGGCAACGACTGCCCGTCGTTGCGCTGCTGATCTTGGTAGGACACACGCCAACGGGCACGGGCCAACGCCGGCTGACCCGCGACCGCGACCACCTCCCAAGCGGCGACCGCAGGCGCCGGCCGGTGCAGGCTCACCCACAACTGCACACCGTCGGGCGCCTCCAGATGGAGCACGTCCGCGCCCCGATCCCACCCGACGTCGAGCGCCTTGGTTCCGTCGGGGAAGAACACGTCGCCCAAAAGGATGGCGGCCACGGCCTGGGCTGGCAGGGGAATGCGAATCAAGGAAGCCACATCATTCGCAGTCGCCAGGCCCTGGCGAAAGGTCCTTTTTGGGTGGTCAACGAAGACGAAGGCACCGTCGTGAACCGCCAGCGCGGCCACTGTGCCCTGCAACGACACCTCGGCCTCGAAGCGCAAATTGCCCCCGCGCTCGACCAGCATCTGCACCGTGCCGCGCACGCGCTCGCCTCCCAGCCAGCTCGTGGTGCGCGTCTCCAGATTCAGACTGCGCACAGCAGCCTGGCGCGCGCGCAAGGCCGCCAGTAAATCATCAGCGGTGGGAACTGGATAGGTCCGTTGCGCCGGCATAGTCGCCGCGCACGAAATCAGTAGGAAACCGATCACGAAAAGCAGTGAACGGCCGAGAAATCCGTCGCAACTGCAGCCTGTCTGGAGATTGCCCGCCAGCGCAGGTCGGCCAGCGTGCTCCGTGAGCGGTAGCGTGGGCGGTAGCGACCAGCGTGGCCCGGTTTGCGTGGTCGACTTTCGTGAGCGCGATCCGCGGAACGCTCTTCGCCTTTCCGCAAAACGCACACGAACTCGCTCACCCTCACGCTCGCGCGGCCCGCGAACCGGCCTTTCGGGCGGCCCGCAGTTTCCCGACGGAGGGTACATATGCACGTTCAGCCGCTGCATCCGCTACCGCCCTGCCGCACGCCGGGATTCGATGCCTGCCAAGCTCTCCTCCAGCCGTCGCCGCAGGCGCTCCTCGGGTTTCTGGCTTAGGGCCTTGCGGTACGCAGCTGCGGCCCGGTCGGGCTCCGATCGTTTTGCGTAGAGATCCCCCAGGTGGGTCAGGATCTCGGCATCGACCGGGTCCAGCCGCCCGGCCTGCTCCAAGAAGAGACCGGCCTTGTCGAGTTGGCCCGCGCGAAAACTCACCCAGCCCAGGCTGTCCAACACCGCGCCGGAACCGGGATCCAATGCCGCCGCTGCCTGCAGTCGCTTGCGTGCCCTGTCCAGGTCATGGTCATGGTCGGCCGCGACGAAGCCCCAGAAATTGAGCGCCTCGACCGAGCCAGGCTTCTTCTTGATGAGCAGCTCCACCAGTTCGAGGGCGCGCTGCCAAGCGCCTCGCCTTTCTTCGATCATGGCCAAGCTCAGGGTCAGGTGTGCCTGGTCGGGATGGCTGGCCCGCAACGCCTCCAGCTTGCGCGTGGCCAAAATAGCGTCGCCGCGTTTCTCGTCGACAAAGGCCAGCGCAATCGCCGCCTCGATCTTCTGGTCCGCATGGTCGCCTGCCGCCGTCGCGGCGCTCTCTGCCGCGCGTGCCGCCTCGCTGGACTTGCCCTCATCGCGCAGCAGTTCCGCAGCCCGCACCCGCGCCTCGAAAAAGAGCGGCGAAGTCTTGGACACCGCGAGCAGAGTTGCCACCGCCTCTTCGCTGTGGTCTTGCTCCTTGAGCAATGCGGCCGCGGTCAACGCCAGCCGCGTCTTGGCGTCGTCGGACACGCCCGCCTCCTGCGCCTTCTTCACCAGCGCCAGCGCTCGGTCCAGCCGACGCGCCGAGCGCTCCAGTTCGATGTTCCCTGCCAGACCTTCGGGATCCGAGCCGGCCAGGGGAGACACCAGATCGTCGGCCAACTGCGCAGCGGCCTTGCTGTCGCCGATGCTCACCAGAAAGCGCGCGTAGGCTGCCGCGATCTCCATGGACCCGTCTCCCCTGTCCAAGGCTTCGCGAAAAACCCGCCGGGCATCGTCGTTGCGCCCCTGGGCAGCCAAGAGCCACGCTAGCGCCGTGAGCGCCTCGATGTGGTTGGGCTCCTCGGCCAGGGTCTGCCGCAGCTGCGCTTCGCTTTGCTTCATGTCTCCTAGGGCCCAGGCCACGGCCATGAGGCGCATGTGCCCCTGAAGCGACGCCGGTTCCTGGCGACAGAGATCGGCCAGGGTGCTGGCCGCGGCTGGCACGTCGAGCGCCAGAATCTGCGCCTCTGCCAGTTCCAGATACACCGTCTCGACCGTGTCAGGCTGGTCGGCCAGATCCACCGTGCCCGCCGCTTGCCGCAGGGATTGCACCGCACCTGACACGTCACCCTGTGCTTCATGCATGTGCGCCTCGGCCATCAGGCCATCGGCCGTGACTTCGATCTTGAATGAGGCCCGGATGGCTGCGGCCGCGTCGGACGGACGCCCCAGACGCATGAAGATCTCGGCCAAGTGCGCCTGTAGCTCAGGCGATTCGTCGTCGAAAACCAGGGCCCGCTGCAACTCCGCGGCGGCGTCCTGCCAACGCTCCTCCTCCTCGTAGAGGAACGCCCGGCTGGCGTGCTCGTAGGCGCTGGCGTTCACCGAACGCGTGACGATCTGCCGGTCGTTGACCAGCTTGGTGATGGGCGGCCGGGCGGCGCAAGCCCCCAGGCACACACCCGCCAGGCCAAGAAGGACATGCCTGGCTTTTTGCGGAATCACAGCATCAGGCTACCACAGGGCAGGCCGGGCGATCGGTGCTGTCTTGAGTACGCAACCCACGACGGGGCTACGGCACATAGATGTCGGGCTTGGGTGGATCGGCCATGCCGCTGCCGATATGGAAGCCGACATGGGCAGGCTGGTTGTACCCGGTCTGCTGTGCCGATATCTGCATGCGGTACTGCGGATCGTGCATCAGTGTGTAGATCCGGCGCTTGGTCACATCCGTCGTGGTGTAGAGACGCAAGCCCGCGTTGTTCGTCTCGCGCCAGATGATTTCCTCGCGCCAATCGCCCAGCAAGTCTGCGATGAGCGTCGGTTGAACCTTTGCACTTTCTGACGAGCCGCAGCCGGAGCAATTCATCAGCGTGCCGCCGCCGGGCTTGGTGATCGACGTGCCAACTTGAGTCTCACGCAATTCGTCGGCGTCCCAGTAGATGAGGGAGCCGAGCCCAGCCGAGGGCGTGGCGGGCTCACCGGTGGCGCAGTTGACGCTGGCTGCGAGGCTCGAACAGGTTGCCGCGTCGGTCGCGCTGACGAAGTCGGCCGCGGCCCGACCGTTGTCGCTGCCCGTGACGGGGCCACGCATGATCACCTCGCAAGTGAAGGCGTCGTGCACATCATACGAAGGCTGGGTTCCGTCCTCGTGGGGCATGAAGACCTGTATGCCCGTCCGTGTGGGAACAAACACGCCCACGTGAAGCGCGTCGCTGTGGCCGAAGCCGGTCGAGCACTTGGCGGTCCCATTGCTGGCGATGGTCGACGCGCCGTAGATGATCTCCTGAGCGCCGTCGCCATCCGCATCTGCCACCATCATGCTGTGCGAGCCTTGACCCCGGTACGCGGTGCCAGCGTCGCTGTCCGCGCGCCACAACTTGCTCAGCTTGCCGTCGCGCCAATTCCAGGCGGTGACGGTCGCGCGCGTGTAATACCCGCGCGCCATCAGGATGCTCGGCCGTCCGGTCGCCGCCATGCCGGTTCCTGTGTCGCTGACAAAGGCGGCCGAGCCCAGGAAACGGTCCGCGCGGTTGCCGTAGCCGTCGCCCCAATCGGAAACCGTGCCGCGGCCCACATCGAAATTCTCGGTGGCCAGTTCTACGCCGGTGGCCCCGTCGAAGACCGTCAAGTACTCGGGCCCGGTGAGAATATAGCCGTTCGCATCGCGGTAGACAGCGCCGTCGTCATCGGCGGCCGCGGGCCCCGTGTGCAGATACGCACCGGTCCCGTCCTTGCTTCCCGGTGCTGTCTTGACCGCCAATTCGGCTTTGCCGTCGGCGTCGAAGTCGTACACCACGAACTGGGTGTAGTGCGCTCCCGCGCGAATGTTCGGCCCCAGATCGATGCGCCAGAGGAATNNTCCCACTTGAGCACGAGGTCGAGTTGGCCGTCGCCATCGAGATCCCCTGGGCTGGCATCGTTCGGGATGTACACGGCTCCCGATGGGCTGGAGGTCGGCTGTTGCAACGGGATGCTCAGGTAGCTCTGCGCCCAGACAGTGGCCGCGGAAGATGGCTTCCCCTCGGTGCCGTTGATCGCGGCGGTCACCGTATAGGTCGAAGTCGCGGTGCCGGCCGCATCCAAGTAGTTGGTACTATCGGTGACCGTCGCCAGCTTGCTGCCATCCCGGTAGATGTCGTAGGCAACGCTGCCGGAGTTGTTGTACTCGTAGCCAAACATGCGCCAGCCTACATAGACGCCGGTTGCGACCTTCACGGCCACCACGCCGCGATCCAGGTTCTCCATCTGGAAATGCCCGGTCGAGCTTCCACCCGTCGACCTGGTGCCGCCTGAGGTGGCTGCGCCGCCTGTCTTGCTGACACCGCCGGTATTCGTCACCCCACCGGAGTTGGTGACCCCGCCTGAAACGGTGATGCCGCCAGAACTGGTGGTGCCCGCGAAACTGGTGGCGCCGCCTGAGGTGATTGCACCGCCTGTCTTGCTAGCGCCGCCGGTATTCGTCACCCCACCGGAGTTGGTGACCCCGCCTGAAAGGTTGATGCCGCCAGAACTGGTAGTGCCGCCGAAACTAGCGACACCACCTGTGTTCGTCACGCCGCCGGAGCTGATGATGCCGCCGGAACTGCTGCCCCCGAAACTGATGGTGCCCCCGAAACTGGTGGCACCGTCTGCGCTGTTTGTGCCGCCAGTTCCTGTCGCTCCGCCGGCGCCGTCGGTTCCCGTCCCTTTGCTTTGGTCCGCTTCGGCATCGGCGGCCTGGCTTCCATCGGGGGAGCTTCTTCGCCCAAGACCCGAGGAATGGCACGCAGAAAGCAGCATTCCCACACTGACGGCGCACAGAAGCGGCGCAAGAATGCGGACCGATTGGCGTTGAATGGCGTGCCCTGATCGCATGGCCTCCTCCCTGTTCAACTGACTCGCGACCAGTCTACCTCACCTTGATGTTGGGCTTGGGCGGATTGGGCATGTTGGGGCTGATTTGGAACCCCGGGTGGGGCGGCTGGTTGTAGCCTGACTGTTCGAATGATACCTGCGCCCGGTAGGTCGGATCGTGCATCAGAGTGTAGATGCGGCGCCTGGTCACATAGGTCGTTGTGAACACGCGCAGGGCCGAGTTGTCGGATGTGCGGAGTACCAGTTCCTCGCGCCAATCGCCCAGGAGATCCGCGCTCAGCACGGGGGTGTTCTTGGTGCCGTTGCACCCCGAGCAATCGCTGCAGGTCAACAAGGTTGAAACGCCGCCAGCCTTGTCAATGTGGTTGGCATCTTCAAGCTCGCGCCATTCGTCGTCGTCCCAGTAGATGAGGAAGTTGCTCCCAGCACTGAACGTGCTGGGGGCTCCGGTGGCGCACAAAACAGAACCAACGCTAGAAGAACACGTTGCGCTGGTCTCGTTGCCCGGGCCCACAAATTCGGCGCGGCCACGATCAGTGGACATACTGCCCGTGATGGAAAAGTAGCTCGTGCAGGTGGCGGCGTCGTGAGCATCCATACCATAAGGGGAGTTCTCGTGAACCGAGAACGCGACCATTCCCTTGCCAGAAACGAACGGCCCGACGTCCATGGCATCGCCATGGCCCAGGCCTGAGTTGCACTTCAAGACTCCGGTGCTGTCGATGGTAAGTGGCCCGGTGATTATCTCCTGTCCAAGGTCGCCGTCCGTATCTGCGGCCATCAATGAGTGGTTGCCACCGCCAACGTTTATCGTGCCATGGAAAAAACTGGTTACGCTGTCGTAGATCCAATTCTGCGCCAACTTGCCACTCCGGAAGGTCAACGCAGACACGGTCACACGCGTGTAGTAGCCACGCTGTTGGATGATGCTGGGAAGCCCCGTAGCAACGCCGCCCTCCTTCACAAACGCGAACCCGCCGTTGTGGCGATCGACCCGGTTGCCGTAGCTGTCGCCCCAGTCGCCCACCACCCCGCGGGGCACCGGATAGTCAATCGTTGCCAGTTCCTGACCAGTGGCTCCGGAGAAGACCGTCAGGTACTCGGGTCCGGTCAGAATGTAACCGGTCGCATTGCGGTACACAGCGCTGTCATCGTCGTTGGCCGCCGGGCCCGTGTGCAGATAGTTGCCCAGTCCATCCTTGGTTCCCGGGGCTGTCTTGCACGCCATTTCTGCCTTCCCGTCGCCGTCGAAGTCGTACACCGAAAACTGGGTGTAGTGCGCGCCAGCGCGAATGTTCGGCCCCAGATCGATACGCCACAGGCGTGTGCCATTCAACTTGTATCCGTCAAGATAGACGTCGTCGGTGATACCCGAACTCGCATTGTCTTCCGAGTTCGACGGATCCCACTTGAGCACGATGTCCAATTGACCGTCGCCGTCCAGATCGCCCGGGCTGCCGTCGTTCGCGCCGCCGGTGGTGGTGGTGTACGAGCCACCGTTCGGCCCAGCCTGAGGCGGGGTAATCGGTATGGTCAGGTACTGCTGCGACCAAGGCACGACCGCAGCAGACTTCACC
This sequence comes from Myxococcales bacterium, assembly GCA_003153875.1. Next base: position 9,542 of record PMBY01000518.1, read on the forward strand.
CCTTCGACCCCTTTGACTACGCTCACCGCGTACACCGAGCTGGCCGTACCGGCCGCGTCCAGGTAGTTGGTACTGTCGGTCACATTCGCGAGCAGGGTGCCGCCTTTGTAGAGGTTGTACGAAGTGTCGCTGTCCGTTCCAGTGTACTCGGTGCCAAGCATGCGCCAACCAACGTAGACGCCGCCAGCGCCTCCCGTGAGAGCAACCGCAACCACGCCGCGATCCAAGTTCTCCATCTGGTAGGGGCCGGGGGTGAGAACAGCCGTTGTCCCGCCTGCTGTCGTGACCCCGCCCGTGGTCGTCACACCGCCGGTCTTGGTGGTCACGCCGCCGGTGATGACTCCGCCCACGCTGGTGATNNCCGCCGCTGCTGGTTGTCACGCCGCCCAGGGTGGTGACTCCACCTACGACGATGCCGCCGCCTACGGCGGTGACTCCACCCACTATGGTAGTTCCGCCCAAGGTGATGACGCCGCCGCTGCTGGTGCTCACGCCCCCGCTGCCGGTAGTCGCGCCGCCAATCGGGTTGGTCATCCCTCCGGTGGAAATAGTCGTCTCGCCACCCAGGTCGCCACTGGTGCCTCCTGCACCGCCAATTCCGCCGGTGCTCATGCCGCCCCCACCGCCCGTCGAGCCACCGCTGCCAAATGGCGGACAGAGATTCTTGCTCGCCACGCAGACGCCAGGGCTGCACCGGTACTGGCCTGACGTGCACTCGGTTGTCTTGAAACAGACGTCCAAGTTCGGGGCCTTCCTGCCGCAGACAAAGCCGCCGGGACAGGTGAGGTCGACCGAGCACTGGGTTTTGCCATCCTGGTAGTTGGGGCCACACGCGGCCGCCACCGCCAGCAAAGTCATCGCTAATCGCTTCATGACATCTCCCGCTTCGGTCAATAAGTTCCAGCCACGCTGGCGCCCGCGACTCCTTGGCCCAGCATTGGGATCAACGCCGTAGAACCGGTCGGCTTGGCGTTGAGGGTGAAGAGCACAATTGCCGTTCCGATACCCGCGAGCCCCACGCCGTAGCCGACCCACTGCAAGGCTGCGTAAGTCTTGCCCGCGCTTTCATCGCTCGGCTTGTATTTCGACTCAGTCGACGAAAAGTTGCTCAGGGCCAGCCCTGTGCAGACCCCGCCCGCGACCAGGCCGGCGACGCCAATGCCTCCTGCAACCCAGGCCAGCGTGTTGCTCGACCGGGCCGGGGGCTGGGCCGTGGTCGTGACATCCACCGACGTAGCGGCGCTGCTCGGCCCCTGAGATACCACCGACGGAGGAGCAGCCGCCGCCGGCTGAAACGGCGCAGCCGTGACCGGCGGGAGTGGTGTTGCGGGCGGAGGTGGAGAAGGTGCGGGGGCAATCAATGGCGGCGCTGGAGCATAGGGTGGCGGCGTGGCCCCCATGGCTGGCTCGGGCGCCACAGGAGCCGCGGTGGGGGCGTGGAGATGGCTGCGAAGTTTCTCCATCTCAGCCATCCAGCCCTCGACCTCGCTGCGATCTTCCGGGGTGATGTCCCGCTCGCGCCGCAGATACTCGCGCAGGTTGGACAGCGCCGGCTCGGGCCGGCGCAGGTAGTAGTAGCAGGCCCCAAGATTGCGCGTGAACACCAGCATCTCCGGATGGTCGCTGCTCAGACTCGAGAAGAGCTTGGCCGCCTGCTCGTACTGGCCCTCCTTGTAGAGCTGCTTGGCCTGCTTGGCCTTGGCGGTTTCCTTCGCCGTCAAGCCAGCCGCCAGGGCGCTCCCTTCGCAAAACGGCACTGACAAACACAGCGCAGATCCAATCGCGATCCCCAATGACAATCTGGCTAAAGAACGAAGCATTGGTCTTCCGGTCTCCTATTGGTGGCAGCGGACTCGTCTAGAAACCCGCAGGGTCGTCTTGTCTTCTCGAAGCCGGGGGAGGGCTGTAGCCACTGGGCACGGCCACTGGACGCTGGAAATGCGGGAACGTCTCTTTCGCTGCAGGCCCGTGCCGACGATTCGACGCACCCGCGCCCGCATGTGCCAGCCTCGCACTCGGCCGCGCCCCAGTCACCACCGGTGGCGCCGCCACGCTATTAGCTCGGCTGGGAAGAACAACCGACGCCACTAGGCCCGCGTCCCGCGGCGCCTCCTGTCGCGCAGGCACCACCGCAGCGACAGCCGCAACCTCGGGGGCCGCAATTTTCAGTGTCGCTGGCGCTAGTTGGGGCGCAGCCTCGTGGCTTGGGCGCAACAGCAGAAACAACACCAGCCCAACCGCCGCCGCTCCCCCGCCTGCATAGAGCGGCCAGCGCGGGGTTCGCGAGGCCTGCAACAGCACATCCTCGCCGTCCGCTAGCTTCACCTCGCCCTTGGCATGCGACAAGGTCGTCTCCGGTGGGGCAGCCCCTGTCCGATTCGAACCCAACGCTGGGCTTGCCTCCACCGCCGGCATGTCGTCCGATATCGACGGTCGATCCAGAACCGCCGGGCCGGCCTCGCCCCGCATCGCCCCCATGAACGAGGCAATGCTTTCAAAACGCTCATCGCGCGACCGCGACAGCGCCCGCTTGAGCGCCGCCTCCACGTGCACCGGCACGTTGGCTGCGAACTCGCGTACAGGCGCGGGTGTCGCGGTCAAGTGCATGATCAGCATCTCCGTCCCGGAGGCCGCCAGGTACGGCGTTTGTCCCGCCAGAATTTCGTAAATGATGATCGCGAACGAATAGATGTCCGAACGCAGGTCCACGTCCGCGCTGTCTTTGCATTGCTCCGGCGACATGTACGCCGGGCTGCCCATGATCAGTCCGGCTTGCGTTCGCATGGTCCCGCCTGTGCCGCCCGCGCGCTTTATCTTCGCGATTCCAAAATCCAGTATCTTCACCCGCTCGCCACCAGGCGCGGCAGCATCGGGCACCAGAAACAGATTCTCCGGCTTCAGATCGCGATGCACGATCCCGGCGGCGTGGGCCGCTGCCAGGGCGGAGCCGGCCTGGCGCGCGATCTCCATGGTCTGCGGCAGCGGGAGACGGCCCCTGTCCGCCAGGCGTTTCTGCAGCGACACCCCTTCGAGAAACTCCATCAGGATGTAGGGCGCGCCCTCGGCTGTCACACCAGCGTCGAAGACTTCAATTATGTTGCGATGACGGATGGCACTGGCCGCCCGCGCTTCGTTGAGAAACCGCCGCACCAGCTCCGCGTCCCGCGCCAGCGCCGTGTGCAGAACCTTGACGGCTGCGCGCCGCTCGATGAGCGGATTCTCGGCGAGATACACCTCGCCGAAACCGCCTTCACCGAGCAGCCGGACGATGCGGTAGTTGCCGAAGAGCTGGCCTGCTTCGAGCGCCATGGATGGTTCTTGGCTAGGTTACTCCTGGAGGCAGCTCCGACAAGTTGATTCTCGTCGGCCTCGCCCTCCGAAAACCGGCGCCAGGGCTTCTCTCCGGGCTGGATCGGGTGCCGCTGGGCCTTCAGGCGGCGGGACTCGAAGCGAACGGCCAGCCTAGTGAACGACCCAGGGGTTTTCCGTTCTTCTGTTGTTGACGGGGGTTGGTACAGGAGACGCGTGCACGCGTCGCTTCGGGCTGGGCCGCACCCCGTCTACGACCGCGGGCACGGCCGCGTCCGGAGGCCTTGCCGCAGACGGCGCCCCAGTCAGCTCAGTTGGGGCCGCCCCGCCAATGGCTGCCCGGACCACTGCGGCGTCCGGGACTTCAACCCTCACCGTGCCTGGCGTCGGTCTTGGCGCAGATTCGTGGCTGGGTCGCACCAACAAGAACAGCGCGAGCCCGGCCACTGCCGCTCCCCCAATTGCGAAAATCGGCCAGCGCCGCGTTCGCGAGGCCTGCAACAGCACATCCTCGCCCTCTGCCGCCTTCACCTCGCCGGTGGCATGCGAAAACGTCGTGATCGACGGGGCAGCGATTGTTCGCTCGGCACCCGGCACAGGGCCTCCGCCAACCGCCAGCAGCTCTCCCGACGGCGACAGCCGACCCAACAGGCCCGCACCAGCCTCGCCCCGCAGCGCGCCCAGGAATGCTTCCATGCTGGCAAAGCGGTCATTGCGCGACCGCGAGAGCGCGCGATTGATCGCCGCCTCCGCATGCGCGGGCACATCGGCTGCCAACTCGCGTATGGGCGCTGGCGTCGCCGTCAGATGCATCACCAGCATCTCCGTCCCCGATGCCGCCACGTATGGCGTCCGTCCTGCCAGCATCTCGTACATGATGGTCGCGAAGGAGTAGATGTCCGAACGTAAGTCCACGTCCGCGCTGTCCTTGCACTGCTCCGGCGACATGTACGCCGGGCTGCCCATGATCAGGCCAGCTTGCGTCCGCATGGTTCCACCCGTGCCGCCCGCGCGCTTGATCTTCGCAATCCCAAAATCCAGTATCTTCACCCGCTCGCCACCGGGCGCCGCAATATCGGGCACCAGAAACAGATTCTCTGGCTTCAGATCCCGGTGCACGATCCCTGCGGCGTGGGCCGCTGCCAAGGCCGATCCTGCCTGGCGCGCGATTTCCATGGCCTGCGGCAGGGTGAAACGGCCATGGTCCGCCAGACGTTTCTGCAGCGACACGCCTTCCAGAAACTCCATCAGGATGTAGGGCGCGCCCTCGGGCGTCACCCCAGCGTCGAAAACTTCGATAATGTTGCGATGACGGATGGCACTGGCCGCCCGCGCTTCGTTGAGAAAACGCCGGACCAGCTCCGCATCCTGCGCCAGCATCTTGTGCAGAACCTTGACGGCAGCGCGACGTTCAATGAGCGGGTTCTCCGCAAGGTAGACTTCCCCGAAACCGCCTTCGCCGAGCAGCCGCACGATGCGGTAGTTGCCAAAGAGCTCACCTGCCTGCAGCGCCATGCTTTGCCGGGATTCAGCGTACTCCCGGCCGCCGCGTGAACAAGTGAATTTTGAGCCCCGTCGCCATCTGCGCCGGCATCAGGGATGATCGCCCGCAGGCTTGGCGAGGTCGCGCAGCAGCGGGCTTCCCTTGCTGCGCAGCTCTTCGAGGGCCCTGGCGTCGGTCGGATCGCTAGAATCGGCCAGGCAGGAAAGCATCTCGGCTGCGTCTTCTGCCGGCGTGCTCGGCGCCAGCACCAGCTCCCGCCAAGGCCGGGCCGGTGTGGACGTCGGCGCTGGCTTGGCACGCGAGGCGAGTTGCTGCCGGCACAGGACCACGCCCGTGGCCGCCACCACGCCTGGGTTCGCATCCTTGCTCGCCTCGCGCAGGGCCGACGACGTGCGCGCACCGCTGCGCGGCAGGACCAGGACGGCAGCGCGGCGGATGTCAGAGGAAGGATCATGCATGAGAACCATGATGTCGTTCCTGCCAGCGCAGATCGCGTTGGCGTCGGCCAGGCTTTGCAGAGCGGCCAGCCGCACCGCAATTGCGCGATCCTGCCTGCCAGCCGCAGCGGCCAGAACCCGACACGCGCGCTCAGCGACCTCATCGGGCACTTCCCACGCGTCGAGAAGACCTGCATCGGCATCACCCAGCAGCGCGCCTGTGGTGCGCAGGGCTCGCTCGCCAAGCTGCGCGTCGCTCGAATTGCACTGAGCCAGCACGCCGTCGAGCAGCAGCAGGCGTTCCGGCAGGTAGACCACGCTGTCGAGCGCGGCCAGGGCCAGGCTGCGATCCGGGTCAGCCAAGGCCTTCGCCAGTCGAGCCACACCGATGCGCGCTGCCCAACGGCCCAGCTCGGCCCGATCGCCGCGTTCGGCCGCTTTGCGCAGACCCAGTAAGGGCACCTCAAGCAAGCCGGTGCGGCGGTTGTACGATGGACGCTCGGCCGCAGCGCTGGGCGCGATGAACAGCAACGACAAGCCCAGTGCCCAAGCTGCGGCGTTGTGTTGCATCTGGGGATTCACGCTAGCTGAGGCGGGGCTGCAGTGCAATTTCCGACGGTTGCAGGCGGATCTAGCGAGCCAGCTCGACGCTGCGACCAGAAAGCCCCGCGGGCACAGGCAATCCCAGCGCCGAAAGTATCGTGGGAAAGAGGTCGGCCGTGCACAAAGGGCGATCACCCACCCAACGCGCGTTGACCGCGGCCGGCACCAGCATGTGGTCGCGTTCCAGCGCCCCGTGCGAACCGTTGTGCGGCTGGTACTCGAAGCGCGAGCGCAGGTCGAACCCAGCCCGGGCGCACACAACCAGGTCGCCGGCACGGGGCGAACGAAAGAATTCCACCAACTGCCAGGGTGTATCGGGAAACCCGGTATCGGCTGTCAGGGCGGCACCCTCGTCCCGGGTCATGCGGTCTGGCAGAACACCGTAGCCCAGCGGATTCTCACCCTCGACCGAAAACCCGATAGGGGCCGACGGGGTCGCGTCAGCGGCGGAGATTCCCCGCGCATCGACCACCGCCCTGCCCGCTCCTCCCGCCAGCACATAGACCTCGGGCGCGCGACGGTATATGACATGCGCGATAGCGGGATGGGCAAGCAGCGCGGCTACCAAATCAGCGGGCTTCTTGCCGGCCGCCTCGAAGTCAGGTCGTTCCTGCCAGCCGGTCTCGCCCTGCAAATAGAGGTTGGCCATCGAATTTCCCGAAACCATGGCCGCTGCCTGCGCCGAGAAGAGGTGACGCCACAGCTTGGGATAGACCAACGTGCGCGGATACAAAGGCCGCATGAGGTCGTCGATGTCCACGTGGGTGTGAGTTCCTGTCTGGCCGTGGTCCGAGGTGATCACGATGAGCGTGTGCGCCAACGTGCCACGCCGGTGCAACTCCTCGATCAGCCGACCCAGGCTAGCATCGAAGCGGCGGTAGGCTTCGTAGCTCTGCTCAGTCAGTGGTCCGAAGCGATGCCCCAATTCGTCGATGGCAGGAAACACGGCATACACCGACGGGAAACCGCGCTGCCAGGCGCGCCCCACCGCCGCCTCCGCCTGCAAATTCGACGCGTACCAGTCGGTGGTGGCCAGCGCTTTCACGAAGCTCGCGCCCTTGGAAAAGCGGGTCATGCGCGCGCGTGACGGGCAGCCGCGCACGAACCAGGTGTTCACGTCGGCCAGGCCGGGTACGTGGTGGAAGAGCGTGCGCACGGTCGCCGGAATGTCGCGCTCCAATTTGGCCGCACGCCAGGGCGCCATGTACGAGCGCGTGCGAAACAGAAAACGGCCTCTCTGGCCCAC
>PMBY01000256.1 GCA_003153875.1 Myxococcales bacterium
CGAATTTGGGGACAGGCCCTAGTACTGCTTCTCGAAAGCTCGTAGCTGGCCTGGGCGCCCGCCGCTAGGTACGAGCTACTTCAGCGACGCTCGAAATTCATCGACGTCAAGACCGGCGAGTCGAATGGCTTCCGTAGGGTGTCAGGAGTCAGTTCCCGGTGGTCGGGAATCGAGAGGGAGACGATGCTCCCGGCCTTTGTCAGGATCATGTGGCTGCCCGTCTGCCGACGAAAGACCCAGCCCTGGTGCTCGAAGGCGCGCAAGGCGTCTCGACCAGAAATCACTGGCAGGTCAGGCAACCGCGACCTCGACCTCTGCCGTCCGAACCGTGAGCGGGAGTCCCTGTTCTGCCCGGACTGCCAGGCACCCGAGGATCGCCTCACGAATGTTGGACAAGGCTTCCTCCTCGGTCCGGCCCTGGCTCACGCAGCCCGGGATCGCCGGGCACTCGGCGACAACCATTCCGCTTTCGTCTCGTTCGAGAGTGACCACCAGCTTCATGGTCGGTATTCTACCTGCGCGCCTGAGTTGGTTCCATGGAGATCGGCCCGCTCTACCTCGTCGGCACCGGCGGGACGATTCTGACGCTCACGATGCCGTGAGGCTGGCCCCCGCCACCGCCCTGTCCCCTTGATTACGTAGTCGCCGCCACGTGGCCCTTGGCCTTGGCTTCAAGTGGCGTCTCCTCGCCTTCGTGCATGACCGTGGCATGGCCGAGCAGGCGTTCTGCGAGGCCATCGATAATGTCGTAGGCGACGGGGATCACCACCAGGGTGAGCATGGTGGAGGTGATGAGGCCGCCGATGACCGCGATGGCCATGGGTGAGCGCATCTCGCTGCCCTCGGAAAGCCCGAGGGCCACTGGCATCATGCCGCAGATCATCGCTCCAGTGGTCATCAGAATGGGTCGCAACCGAACTGGGCCCGCGGCCAGCAGCGCCTCGCGCCGGTTCTTGCCGTGGCGGCGAAGCGTGTTGGTGTAGTCCACCAGCAGAATGGCGTTCTTGGTCACCAGGCCCATGAGCAAGATGATGCCGATGAGGGTAATGATGCTGATGGTCGACCGCGCCAGAGCGATGCCCCCCAGCGCGCCCACCATGGACAGCGGGAGCGACAGCATGATGGTGAAGGGGTGCAGGAAGCTCTCGAACTGCGCCGCCAGCACCAGGTACACGATGATGATGGCGAGTATGAGTGCCTCGATGAGATAGCCAAACGACTCGCGCATGATGTCGCCCATGCCGGCCCAGTCGGTGTTCATAGTGGAGGGAACCACTTTCTTGGCCTTGGCCTCGACCTCGGTCACGCCGGTGCCCAAGGTTTTGCCGCCCGCCAGGTTGGCGTAGACAGTGATCTGGCGCTGTCGGTTCTGCCGGTCGATCTTGGCCGGCCCTGTGCCGGGCGTGATGGACACCACGCTGGACATGTTGACCAGTTGACCCGTGGTCGAGCGGATCTTGAAGGCGAGCAGATCATCCGCCTTCTGGCGGAAGACCTCGTCCAGCCTCAGGCGTACGTCCCAGCGCTGGCCGTCACTGGAGATCTCGCTGACCTTGTCGCCGGCCATCATGCTGCGTACCGTGCTGGCAATGGACGCGATGGGCACCCCCAGGTCGGCGGCGCGGTCGCGATCGATGTTGATGGCCACCTCGGGTTTGCCACCGCGGTAGGAAACATCCACGTCCACGTAGCCGGGCTGGGTTTTCATCCAGGCGGTCAGTTCGTCGGTGGCCTTGCTGATCTCGTCGTAGTTGCGGCCACGCACGTTGAACTGCAGCATGGCGCTGCGGAAGGCCGCGCTGCCGCCGCCCATGAAGTTGAGCGGCTCGACCGCATAGTTGACGTCCTTGCGGTCGGTCCAGCTGGGGAACTGCTTGCGCACGTACTCGATGGCCTGGGTCTGGGTGAACTTGCGCTGGTGGCGCTTGACCAGGTTGACCTGGATGTCCGAGCGGTTGATTTCGGATTGCGAGGTGCCGCCGATGGTGACCAGGGTCTCCCTGACCCCCGGCACTGTGCGCAGCTTGTTGGCGATCGATTCGGTGAAGGCTTCATTGGCCTCCAGCGAGGAGCCGCTGGGCAGTTCGATCTTGACTGAGAACATGCTGCGGTCCTCGGTGGCCATGAATTCCTTGGGCACCACGAAGACCAGCAGAATGCTGGCCGCGAAAACCAGGACCGCGACCAGGACGGTCAGCCCGCGGTGATTGAGGGCGCCCGCCAGTACCTTGCGGTAGACGGCGTCGATGGCGTGGAGGAAGCGTTCAATGGCCTGCCCGATGCGGCCTTTGCCGGTGTGTACGCGCAGAAAGCGCGAGGACAGCATGGGTGTGAGGGTGAAGGCCACGAACAGCGACACGCTCACGGCGAACGCCACGGTCAGGCCGAACTGCACGAAGAAACGGCCAATCATGCCTTTCATGGTGGCCACGGGTACGAACACGGCCAAGATCGATGCCGTGGTAGCCATGACCGCCAGGCCGATCTCGCCGGTGGCCTCGCCAGCCGCCTTCATGGGTGACTTGCCCATCTCCAGATGGCGGTGGATGTTTTCGATCACGACGATGGCGTCGTCGATCAGGATGCCGATGGAGAGCGACAACGCCAGCATGGTCATCATGTTGAGGGTGAAGCCCATGGCCTTGATGAAGGCGAAGGTGGCAATGACCGAGACCGGCAAGGCCGTGGCGCTGATCAGGGTCGCGCGCCAGTCGTGCAAGAAGAACATGATGATCAGAATTGCCAGGATGGCGCCGTAGACCAGGTCGAAACTGACGTCGTGGATCATGTTCTCGGTGAACATCGAGTTATCGACGGGAATCGAGATGGTCACGCCCTTGGGGAGCTGGGGCCGGAGCTTTTCCACCAGGGCTTTCACTCGGTGGGCGACCTCGACAGTGTTCGAACCGGACTGCTTGCGCACCAGCATGGTGATGGACGAGGCGCCGTTGAGGGTGGAGTGGGAACGACGCTCTTCCGCGCCGTCTTCCACCCGGGCCACGTCCCCGATACGCACCGGGGCGCCACCCGCCGCGGTGATGATGATGTTCTCCAGTTCGTGAGCCGAATACACCTGGCCGCGCGTCTTGACCGACAGCTCGGTCTTGCCCACGTCCAGGCGGCCGCCCGGGATCTCCACGTTCTGTGCGGCCAACATCTGCACCACATCGCCCACGGCCAGGCCATACGATTCCAGACGGCGCGGATCGATCCACACGTGGAATTCCCGTTCCTGGCCGCCGATGATGTCCACGCCGCCCACGCCGTTGATGGCCTGCAACCTCTGCTTGAGGTTGTCCTTGGCCAACGAGGTGAGATCGCGCTTGGCCAGAGGACCAGCCAGCGCCAGCGACATGACCGGCGCGGCGTTGATGTCCAGGCGCTCGACAATGGGTGGCTCCAGATCCTTGGGCAGATCCTTCAGCGCGCTCGATACCTTGTCGCGCACGTCTTGCACCGCTTGGTCGGCTTTGCGTTCCAGCTCGAATTGCACGAAGAGCAGGCCCACGCTTTCCATCGAGGTGGAGCGNNTCCTCCAGCTTGTCGATGACCCGCGACTCAATGGTTTCCGGATCGGCGCCTGGGTACACCGCGGTCACAGTGACGATGGGGAACTCAACCTCCGGGGTCATGTCCAGCGGGATCTTGGGATAGGCCCAGACGCCGAACACGGCCAGCACGCCGACCATCACGGTGGCGAAGACCGGACGTTTTATTGAGACATCAGCGAGTTTCATGGCTACTCCCCTGGCAGGCGCACGCGTCTCTTGATCTTGCCAGTGTCAGTGGTCGTGAGGGCAGGGGCGATGCGCGGGCGCAGGGTGACCTCGGCGTACAGGCCGGAGCGCAGGCTGTGGTCGCGGTTGGGGATCTCCACAATGGCGGAGAAGGTGCGGGTACGCGCATCGGATGCGGGAACCACGCGGGTCAAGCGCAAGTCCAGTTCTTGGCCCATGGCCGGCAGGCGCACATGCACGGGCGAGCCCACCGCTACCTGGGCCATATCAGTAGAAGGTACCTGGATGCGCAAGTCCATGGGATCGATCTCCTCGATGGTGACCAGCTGGGTGGCCGGCATGACCGAGGCGTATTCGCCCTCGTTGACGAAGCGCTTGACGATGAGCCCGTCAAAGGGCGCACGCACCACCGAGTCGCTCAAGGCTTTCCTGGCCATGGCCACCGCCGTGTCCGCGGCAGCCAGGCCGGCCTTGGCGCCCTTGTAGCGGGCGTCGATCATGTCGAATTGGCTCTGGGGAACAGCCTTTTCCGCCAACAGAGACTGGATGCGAGTCCAGTCCAGCTTGGCAGCGTCGAGCTGGACCTTGGCGCCGTCGCGCGCGGCCTCGGCCTGCTGAGAGCGCAGGACGAAGTCCCGTGTGTCGAGGGTCACCAGGGGTTGCCCCTGCTTGACCATGTCGCCCTCGCGCACGTGCACGCGCGTGACCGCGCTCGACACCTTGGGGGTGAGTGTGCTCTTGCGGTGGGCTTCAGTCGTGCCTGACAGGAACGGGCTGGCACTTTCGGCGGGGGCAGCGGATGGATCAGCGGCAGCCGCGAGCGCTGGCGTTGGGATCGTGGGCGCGGGCGTCGGGGCCGCGGCCGGTGGCTTGGCCGCAGCCGGTTGAGCCGGTATCGCTGCCGGCTGGGGCAGACGAGCAACCTCGGAGTTGCCCTGGCACGAGAGGGTGGCGAGAGAGAAGAGTACAGCGGGAATTAGGCGAGCCGTCATGATGGACCTCGGTTGCGGGGTGGAATTGAAGCGAAGGAAAATTCTGCGAGTCATAGGGCACGGCCTTCGAGCGGGTTCTGCTGGCCGATGGCGCGGGCCAGGTTAGATTGGGCGATGAGGCTGTCGTAGGTGGCGGCCTGAAGCTGGCCGCGCGCGGTGGTGAGCTGGTTCTCGGCGTCGAGCACGTCGAACGAAGTGTTGTCCCCACTCTCGTAGCGCTTCTGCTCGATGCGGAAGTTCTCTTCGGCTTGTTCGACGGCGTCGCGAGCTACCGTCAGAGCCTGAGCCGCGGTGGTCGCGTTGACATGCGCACTGCGGGTTTCCAGGCGAATCATGTCCTCGGCCTTGCGTCGCGCTGACAGGGCCTGCGCCATGCGCGCCTTGGACTCGTCGATGCCATAGTAGGTACCGCCACCCTCCCAGATGTCCCAGGATGCGGTGCCGCCGATGAACCACGCGTTCGTGGGGTTGAACTGGGATCCAACGGTGTGGGTGTAGTTGGCCACCGCGTTGACCTGGGGGAGCATCTTGGACTTGGCCAGACTCATGCCCGCCTCGGCTTGATCAATGCGCTTGGCGATTTCCTTGATTTCCAAGCGGTCGGCCACGGCGCGGTTCTCGGCCTCGCTGGCGGGAATGAGGGGACCAACAGCAACCTCAGTAGTCTTGTCTGCCGGATCGATGGGGCTGTCAGGCGGCAAGCCCATGAGCCTGGCCAGTTGACCACGCGCCAACACCACGCCACCATTGGCCTGGATCAGGCGCTGCTTGGCTGCGGCCAGACCCAGCTCGGCGCGCAACAAGTCGTTGCGGCCCACGGTTCCTGCTCGGTAGAAGGATTGCGCGCGTTTGACCTGGGCGTCGACGTTCTCGACCGACTTCTGTGCGACCTCGGCTAGGCGCATGGCCTGCAGTACCCGGTAGTAGGCCTCAGTCACCTGGAAGGCGACGTCGCGTCGGGCGCTCTTGCGCTGGATCTCAGCCACGTCCACGCCCATCTGGCGTAAGACATATCCTTCCTTGATAGTCCACAGCGAGGTGAGGGGCTGGGCCAGGGTTGCGCCCACCGACCAGGTCCACTGGTCCCGGATGTTCGGGAACGTTGCGGACGGAGGGAGAAGGCTGTTCAAGCTGCCGAGGTTGAACGGCAACGCCTTGTCCCAGCGCTGGATCCCGGCATCGAGGTGCAGTCGCGGCCCAAAGCCGCCGCGCGCGCTCTTGCTTTGCGCGGTTGTGGCTTCCACTTCCAGGTTCGCGCTGGTGATGTCCGGATTGCCCTGCAAGGCCACGTCAATACACTTGGCCAGGGTCATGGGTTCAGCGGCCGCAGTCCCGACTGCCAACAGCGACAGCGCCAACACTGTGAAGGTGATCTTGGTCGCACTCATTTTCTCTTGGCTCCCGCTTTGGAATTTCCCGACACGCCGTGGAAGAAGAAATCGCGCACCAGGGGCGCGCGGTCGGCTAGATTCCCCTGCTCCGCCCTGGCCACCCAGCCGTGCAAGAGGCCGAACACCATGCCGACCAGTAGCCGCGCCACCACCTCTGGATCGTGACCGCCAAGCTCCTCGGGCTTGGCGTTCCTTTTCATCCAGTCAGCCAGGCCGAGGATGCGCCGCTCGAAGTTTTCGTGAAAGGATTGACCGTGGCTGTCGCCCGGGCAGTGGCCGCTCTCGGCCTCCGCCGAGTGAAAGGTGAGCATCAACGCGCGCCGCTTTTCGATCAATTCAAGGTGTCGCACCAGCAGGATCTCGAAGCGCTGCGGGAAGGTCAGATTGCTGGGCAGCGGTTGCTCGAACACCTGCAGGAACTCGGTCGTGAGTTGATCCAGCACGGCCTCCACGATTTCCTGCTTGCTACGAAAATAGGTGTAGAGCGACGCCGCCGTGTAGCCAGCCTCGGCCGCGATGTCCTGCATGGTGGCGTCGTGCACGCCGATTTCCACAAAGGCCCGGCTGGCCGCGTCCACGATGTCCTCGCGGGTTCGCGCGATCTCTCGTTCCCGTCTTTGAGGTGCCTTCATTTTGAACCCTCGGTTCGCAGGGGCGAACCAGAATTCAGTTTGTCGAATGACCATTCGACTGTCAATGTGAATTGTTCGGTCCTCTGAAACCTGGTTCAAACGCTTCGGCCGCGGCAGCGGCCGTATCGCCTCGCCCGCGCAGCGGGAGAGGCCGCCGACCGAAGGTCGGCGGGTGAGGGCCAGCGCCCTCGGAACTCAGGCTCCGTGCTTGAAGCTTTGTCTCCCGGGATCACCCGCTCCCTAACCCTCTCCCGCTTTCGCGGGCGAGGGGACCGGATCGCATGGCCGCCCCGAGCATCCCATCGTGGGAGTTCCCAAAGACACCAACTTCCTAGGGAGTTTATCCTGGCCACCCAACCGGCCGCCGAAGTTGTAGAGTGCGGCCACAGGCGCTGTCGTGTCATCCGCCCGCGGAAGAATAGTCCTGCTGGTAGCCGTCGCTGCTCTCTTCGCCGGCGCGGCCGGCGCGCGCCGCACACCAGCCGTGGGCCCGCGGCAGCCCCTGCCCATGAGCCACAAGCGCCACATCGCCAAAGACATGAAGTGCCGAGCCTGCCACCAGGGCGTGGAGGGCGAGGCCGCGGCGTCGTTTCCCACCCTGGCCGATTGCATGGATTGCCACAAGACGCCGCAGGGCGAGGTACCCTCCGAACCCCAGGTGCGCGCTTTTGCAACGGGCGTCCAGGATCTCGCGTGGGTGCGGCTCAACCGCCTGGCCGGGCATGTGTACTTCTCGCACGCGGCGCATGTCACCTTGGGTCGGGTGAGGTGCGAGGCATGTCACCGCGACATGAGCCAGGTCGATCAGGCGCCGACCGAGGCCGATGTCCACTTGGACATGGGCGCGTGCGTGGCCTGCCATCGCGAGGGAGGGGCCAGCCTGGACTGCCTCGCCTGCCACAAGTGATGCATGAGTCGATTTGGCCGACGTGAACTTCTGAGTGGCGCTGCGCTGGCGGGTGCCGCGGCTTTGGGTTGTCGCCCGGGCAAGGATCCCTATCGCATCGACAAGCCGTCCGTGGCAGGAGGCCGCGGGCGCGCTGGCGAAGAGCGCTGGGTGCTTTCCACCTGCGCCCTGTGCGACGCCGGCTGCGGGATCAAGGTGCGCGTGGTGGAGGGCAGGGCGGTCAAGATCGAAGGCAACCCAGAGCACCCGGTGAACCGCGGCGGTCTGTGCAGCCGCGGCCAGGCGGCGCTGCAGGCGCTGTATCACCCGGAGCGTGTGCGTTCACCCTTGCGGCGGATGGGCGACCGCGGCGACGGCTCGTGGAAGCTGATTTCCTGGGACGAAGCCATCGGTGAAATAGTGACCAAGCTGGGGAAGCTGCGCGCCGCCGGCCACCCCGAACGCTTGGTGCTGATCGACGGCGAGACAGGCACTTTCACCCACGAGCTGTGGACGCGTTTCCTGGCGGCCTTCGGCAGCCCGAACCACATCGGACTGGGATCAGCGCGCGCCGCTGGCGTCAAGTTGGCCAGCCTGTACACCATGGGCAGCTACGGACTGCCCGCGCACGATTTGGCCCGCGCGCGCGTGGTCCTGGCCATGGGCGCAGAGCAGCTCGAATCCTCTGGCCAGACGATGCATTTCTGGCGCACGGCCAGCGGGACTGGGCGCCCGCGCGTCGTCTGCGTCTCGCCGCGCCGGCCGAGCTGCCGTTGCGACGAATGGATCTCGATTGCGCCCGGAGGCTACGGTGCGCT
This sequence comes from Myxococcales bacterium, assembly GCA_003153875.1. Next base: position 8,457 of record PMBY01000256.1, read on the forward strand.
GGCCCTGTCGCTGGCCCATGTGCTGGTTCGCGACGGCCTGATCGACCGGGACTACCTCCGCGATTTCGTCTCGGGCTTTTCCGCGGGGCGGGACCGAGCCGGCGTCGAGCAACCGGGATTCGAGGCGCTGATTCGGGCGGCGTATTCGCCGGACCAGACGCAGGACGTGACGGGCATTGCCGCCGCCACTGTCGAACGGCTGGCCCGCGCGCTGGTCAAACAGCGCCCCGTGGTGGTAGCCGGCGACGGCAGCGCGACTGCCGCGAGCAATGGGCTGGCCACGGGCATGGCCATCGCTGCACTCAATGTGCTGCTCGGAAATCGGGAAGCAGGCGGACTCGCAGCACCGCAAGCGTCCGCAATTCCGCACTGGGAAGCGCCAGTGGTCGATGCGGTCGCGGCCGCCGGCAGCGCGGCCCTGCGCATCGACGGCGTGGGCACAGCGGCTTGTCCGCTCGGGCGCAGCCGCGTGCAAGCCGTTCCCGCGGCCATCATCTATTCCAAGCCCTATCCGGTCGAGGCACTGTTTCT
>PMBY01000140.1:0-222 GCA_003153875.1 Myxococcales bacterium
TGAACGTGCGCCGCGGGCGCGCGTGCCAGAAGGGAAGCTGGCAAAGAAGACGGGGGTGGAGTGACCGCCGAGCCTTGTGCCGGCGTCGTGAAACCAGCAGGGGCCCTTGGCGCCGGAGTGGACATCGGCCGCACAGTGGGTTGTGCGGCGGAGGACGTGGGCCACGGGACTGGAGCAAGCGGCGGTACAGGGGCCCGTCGCGCGTCGCGGCCCACAACCGTG
>PMBY01000140.1:361-557 GCA_003153875.1 Myxococcales bacterium
TGCCTGCGCTGTCTCCCACCACGGCCGAACCAGCGGTGCGTCTGGAGGGCGCGGGGGAAGGCGGCGTCACTGGCAAGGGCAGGTCGATCTCGAAGAACCCCTCCTTCCAGCCCATCACCTCGGGGAGTCGTTCGGGAGCTTCGCTGCCTCCTACCGAGGTTCCGACCAACTCGCCACGCCGGTAGCTGATGCGGGC
>PMBY01000140.1:672-3663 GCA_003153875.1 Myxococcales bacterium
ACGCGGATGCGGGCCGGGAGAGCCGCCGCTGAGAGTACACTCATGAGCTCACCAAGCGAGCCGCCGGCCCACTCGGTAACGCGTTCGCCTGATGGTGCGTTCATTCTTCTGACCCCACGCTAGGAATCGAACCCAGAGTCTGACTCCTCAGCCGACGCATCAGCGGTCGCATCCTTGGCCTCAGCGTCGATTGCGGTTTCCTCAGCGTCGATTGCGGTTCCATCAGCGTCGGCTGCGGTTCCATCAGCGTCGGCTGCGGCCTCTACCACGTCAGCGTCCCCCCCGGTTGGGTTGGAGAAGACGGCGGCGTCAGGGATCTGGTAGTTCGCCCCGGCGTCCGTACCATAGAACTGATCGCGCCGGTTCGAGGACGAGCAGCCGCCAAGCGCAGGCAGCGTGGCCAGGAGCGCGAGCCCGAACCCGACCGGCAAGCGGGGCAGCATGGCTGGACGGTAGCAAGCGGCTTGAGTTGCCGCAAGTGTTGGTAGTTCGGGGCAGTTCAGCGTACGATGCTCGCTTCAATGATGTAGTCCAGCTTGGGGAAGTCACGCGCCAGGTAGGCGTTGCCCTCGCTCTGCATGCGGCCCTGGCTGGGGCCCCGGCCCTGGGGCGCGCCCTCGCCATAGNNCTGGCCACCTTGCCGAAGGGGGCAAACCCCATCCCGTCCAGTTGCCCATTGTCCGCGTAGTTGATGAAGACCTGCGAGGTCCGCGTGTTGGGCCCGGCGGTGGCAAAGGTGATGAAGCCACGCTTGTTCGACTGCTTGACCGGCTCGTCAGGGATGTTGGCGTTGCGCCAGACCGCATTCACCTCGCCCTGACCGTGGATGCCCCACTGCACCATGAAGCCCTTTATGACGCGAAAGAAGCGAGCGTCGCTGAAGTAGCCGTTCTTGACCAGGTTGAAGAAACGGTCCGCGCCTTGCGGTGCCCAGTCTCTTTGTACCTCGATCACGAAGTTGCCCTTCGAGGTGGTGAACTTGGCGCGATACATCGCCGGTGCTTGTTCTTTGAACCCATCGACCTTGAGCAGCGACGCCTTCTCGGTCGGCGGGCTGGGCGCAGGCGCGGCAGCCGCTGGTTGGGTGATTTGGGCGGGCGGCTCCCCGGCTGGCTTCTTGCAACCCAAGCTGGCCAGAGCAGCAACAACGAACGCGCAGGAGATAAGTGGTTTGGTCATGCGGCGGAGAATACCGCAAGGAAGGGATTTGTGAATCCGGCGAGCCGGTTCAGTCGACGATTTTCGCCCCTTTGAACCGGGTGGGGGACGGAAGTCGGGTCAGCCCCGGCACGTGGGAGGGCGGTTTCTCGGATCGCGTTGACCGAGCGCGCGATACACTCTACGATGACGCCAACGAGATGAAGCGGTCCAACCCTGCCGCAAGATTGGTTGCCCTATGGCTCATCGGAGCCTTGTTTCTGTCGGGCTGCTCTCTGATATTCACCAAGTCCGCACCGGCCAAGTGGAGCACACCGGATGTCGAATGTAGCAGGAGCCGTATCCCGCCGATCGTGGACACCATCTTGGGGCTCAGCAATCTCGGCGGGGCTATCTGGGCCGCCACCGAAGATCGCTTTGTGCACAAGAACTTGCTGTTGGCCTCAGAACTGGTCCTCGCAACGGTGTTTGCTGGTTCGGCAATATACGGGTACCGCCAAACGAGCGCATGCGAAGAAATCCAAGATGGCATCGTCGACCTCCGCACGCCCTCTAGGCCAGCGTTGAAACCGAAGCCTCCCGTGCCAAGGGAGCCCGATCCTAGTCTCACCCATGCAAACTGACGGGGCGCCCCGCTACCAGCCTAGCGGCTCGCCGTTTGGCGTCGCTTCGGGAGCCCCTTCGGTCACCCGCTGGTTTGCATTTCGTCGTATCATCGCTGTCATGAACACAGTCAATGTGGCAAGACTGAGGCTGGTCGTGTTGCTGGCGGCTCTCGGGTGCAGTGGAACAGCGAGGAAATCAACCCCTGCTCCCGACGCAGGCTCCGAGCGGGTGGTCGAGCCAGGTTTCCGCGTTGATGCCGACACTCGTGAGCTGGGTGAGATCGACGGTTCGGGAGGCTCGGGTGGCATCAGTCGTACAGGCGGCTCTGGTGGCATCGGCGGCTCGGGGGGTTCGGGCGGTATCCGAAGCACGGCCAGTTCCAGTGGATGCGCAACCATGTGCTTCGTCGACTTTCCCTGTGGGTACTACGGAAACGACGTTCAGAAATGCGTCTTGGACAAACCCAATTCGATCCTTTCCGGCCACGACGTCAGCTGCCAGGAAGTCTGTGGAACGCCCTGCTGCTCAGGGGGCGGATGCAGAATGGCGGTGGAAGACTGTCCTGTCGGGACAGTGTGCGCATATCCGACCGCAACCCCGACACCGAGTTCAACCTACGTCGCCGCGGCATGCGTCCCACAGGCGCAAACCTGCGGGGGATCTCAGAACAATCCCTGTCCGACNNGGGCACGTGCAGGCCGCTTCCAACCAGCGCACAGTGCAGTGGACAGATCGAAGCTGTATGCGGCTGCGATGGAGTGACCTACGCCAACGACTGTGCGCGGATCAGCGCAAACGCCGCCTGGGCACACTCAGGCGCGTGCATTCAGGGCAGAACAGACGCTGGACGAGATGCAGCTAATCTTCCGGATGTCCCCCAATTACGTGACCTCCGCGCGGGGGCAACCAGCGACCTCGACAACCCAGAGACGAATTCAGACTCCGCTGGAGGACCAACTGGTGATGCAGCAATGGCTGATGCTCCCGCATCTCCCTAATCAAACGTGGATTCTCATTCATGCCTATGCTCCTTCCCGCGGACCACGACTGGCAACGCCGCGTGATCGAGCGGGCCAAGGAGCTTGACCACGAGCACCGACGCCGGCCGCGCGATCTTTGGCAGTCGACGGTCGGCCTGGCCCTGTCCTTGCGTTTCCTGCGAACCGCGGCTCGACAACTCGTGACCGCCCCGCGCCGGCTTGAGCCGCGGCGGGTGGAGCACCCGGG
>PMBY01000321.1:0-1358 GCA_003153875.1 Myxococcales bacterium
TCCTGCCCGGTGCCCATCGTGATTGCCGGCGGCAAGAAGCTGCCGGAGCTAGAGGCGCTGCAAATGGCCCACGACGCTATTTCGCAAGGTGCAGCCGGAGTGGACATGGGACGCAACATCTTCCAGGCCGACGCGCCGGTCGCGATGATCCAGGCCGTGCGCAAGGTGGTTCACGAAAACATGAGCCCGCAGCACGCCTTCGATTTCTACCAGAGCACCAGAGGCGCTAAATGACCGGTCGCAATTCGAGGACAAGCACTTTCTTCTCCCCTCTCCCGTCGGGAGACGGGCCGGGGGTGAGGGCGATATTTCCCCTGGGCCAGACGCTGAAGCGACACCGGTGTCGTGCCTCGAGTCCGCGGCACGGGTTAGCGTCCGGCACAGTACCCTCACCCCAGCCCTCTCCCGTCGGGAGAGGGAGACAGAGAGCACGGCAATTGAGGCCCATCTCAGCTACTGCGGTCCGCGGATTACAGCCGGTCATTTAGCGTTCCATCGCGCATGCAAAACCGTTGGTCCGAGTCAGACGCCGCAGCCGCCGCTCAAGGCGCGGCTTGCGAAAGCAACCTCGCTGTCCTTGCCTATGCCACGCGCCTGCTCGGCGCTGACCCTGACCTGGCTCTGCACGGTGGCGGCAACACTTCGTGCAAGTGCTTACTTCCCAACGTGCTCGGCGAAAAGCAGTCCGCGCTCTTCATCAAGGCGTCTGGGATCAACCTTGCAACAGCACAGCCCAGCGATTTCGTTGCGCTGGACCTCGCGTACCTGCCGCGGCTGCTCGACCTGGCCGCTTTGTCGGATGAAGCCATGGCCGGCGAGTTCGCCTGCCATTGCTTGCGCGCCTCTTCTCGTCGCGCCTCGGTGGAAACCCTGGTTCACGCTGTACTTCCCCACGAATTCGTGATGCACACGCATCCCAGCGCGATCCTCGCGCTGACCAATCGCACCGACGGCGCCCAGGCCATCGCCGCGGCACTCGGGTCGGAAATTGCCATGGTTCCCTATGCACTGGCCGGGCTGGATCTCGGCCGTGCCGTGCGCGACACCATGGCCCGCCATCCGCAGGCCCGCGCGCTCGTGCTCATGCACCACGGGCTGGTGACCTGGGGAGCGGCGGCCCGCGCGGCGTACGACGCGACCATTGAACTGGTCAGCCGCGCAGAAACCTTTCTGGAGAAGCACCGCACTCGCAGCCTGGGGACGCCGTCGTCCACCGCGGACCGCGAGCAGAAATACCTCAAGCTTGCGCCAGTCATTCGCGGGGTCTTGGGTCCAGCGACGCCGGATGCGCTCGGCGATCGGGTCATCCTCGAGCCTTTGCTCGATCCCGAAGTCGTGCAATGGATCGAAGCACCCGA
>PMBY01000321.1:1383-4256 GCA_003153875.1 Myxococcales bacterium
CAGATCGCCAACGAGCGCGATTTCTTGCCGCGGGTTCTGATGATTCCAGGGCTCGGCGTCGTGTGCGTCGGGGCGAACGCGGCCGACGCGGCCATGGTTCGCGACATCACCCGGCAGGGGCTGGCCGTGAAGGCGACCATCTACCAAGGCGGCGCCGAGTATCTATCGCTCGACGACAAGCACCTGTTCGACATGGAATTCCGCGCCTACCAGCAGGCCAAGCTGGGCTCGCGCGGACTTGACGACACTGCCCACAGCTTGCGCGGCAGCGTCGCGCTGGTCACCGGCGCGGCCGGGGCCATTGGCTCGGGCATCTGCGAAGCCCTGCTCGCTACGGGTTGCCATGTCGCCGCGACTGATCTTCCTGGCCCCGCTCTCGACGGTCTCGTCGCCGAACTCGGGCAGCGCTATCCGTCGCGGGTTGCGGCCGTGACCATGGACGTGACCGACCCAGCCTCGGTGACCGCGGGCTTTGCCCAGGTCATCCGCACCTGGGGCGGCCTCGACTGCGTGATCGTCAACGCCGGGATCGCCCACGTGGCTCCCCTGACCGAGCTCGGCCTCGACACCTTTCGCAGGCTCGAAAGCGTCAACGTGGAGGGCACGCTGCTGGTGCTGGCCGAGGCGGGTCGTCACTTCGCCCTGCAAGGCACAGGCGGCGACGTGGTTCTGGTGTCGACCAAGAACGTCTTTGCCCCGGGCGCAGGCTTCGGCGCGTATAGCGCGACCAAAGCTGCTGCCCATCAACTGGCGCGCATTGCCAGCCTGGAATTCGCTCCACTCGGCGTGCGGGTCAACATGGTCGCCCCTGACGCCGTCTTCTCCCACGGACAGAAACGCTCTGGCTTATGGGCCGCTGTCGGGCCCAACCGCATGAAGGCGCGCGGCCTCGACGAGCGCGGACTGGAGGAATACTACCGCTCGCGCAATCTGCTCAAGGCCGCCGTGACCGCCGAACACGTGGCCAGCGCCGTGCTCTTCTTCATCACCCGCCAGACCCCCACCACAGGCGCGACCATTCCCGTCGACGGCGGCCTGCCCGACGCAACACCGAGGTAGTCCTTCGAGAAGTGTCGGACGTTGTTCGTCACCAGCGTGCACCGCAGAGCCACTGCATGCGCCGCGATCAAGACATCGAACTCCCCGATGGGTGTTCCTCGTTCGGCCAATCAAGACACCGTGCTACATCGACTCTTCGCTGATGAAGCTAATTGCGGAGGTCGCAGCGTATTGGGTGATGCCGTCTAGTCCACTGCCGCCAACGGCTGTGCCTGTGCCGAAATTCAAGATGATCGGTTGTGGGGTCGTCGCACCCTTGGGGACAAAGGACGAGGTGGCCGATGTTACGTTTGACATGAGTCTGCCTTCTGAGTTGAAGCGAAGCGTGCCAGTGGCGATTTCTCCTGGACGACACCAGAGGTCTGGGCTCGTGCCATCGCCCGCGCTGGCCAGGTTTTGCGGGGCGGTCATCACGTGATAGGTCCAGTCGCCAACTTCGTTCTTGCAGAAACATATTTCAATATCGATGGCCTTGCCGCGCCTGTCGTATACCGTGAGGGCGGTATTGAAGGTCGACGTCGTTTGCACGTGGTCGGGATCGAAGGTGGTAAGCACCGCAGTCGAATCCAAATTGCCACGAATCGTGATGCCTGTGGTCGGCGCGAACGGTGATGGCGACGCGTCTGACCTGGCTGGGGCACTCGATCCAGCGTCCGCTCCAGCATCTGTTGCGACGCAAGTAATGAGGGCACCATTCCCGTCCTGGCTCACGAAGCTGACGACGGGGAGCCCTCCAAATTGGGTGATCCCGTCGACCCCAGTACCGCCAGCGGCCGTGCCTGTGCCGAAATTGAAAGTAAGAGGTTGCGGGTTCGCCGCACCCTTGGGGTTGAACGCGTTGAGGGTCGTCGCGTTTGAAATGAGCACGCCGCAGGTACCAAAGCGAAGTGCGCCGCCCGCGACCACTGTTGGCATCGTGGCAGGGGTCGTGCCGTCGCCTTCGGTATCCAGGTTTCCTCCGTCGGTCACGAAGCGATAGGTCCAGTCGCCCAAATCTCCGGCTTGCGTGTTGGCAGCATCGTTCTTGGAGAAGTAGATGTCCAGCTGGATGGGATCGCCGAGTGAGCCGTACACGACTATGCTGGTGCTGAAGTTCGACGTCCCCATCAGGGGATTGAAAGTCACAGGCCGCGAGCTTGGATCCAGATTGCCACGAATGGTGATGTTCTCGGTCGCTGCGGCCGGCGCGAACGCACAAGCGACCTGCAAGGGAGATCCATCCGTGGCGGTAATTTCCGCGGTGTAGATTCCGGTCGGCTGAGGTCGTCCATCGTCGTCACATCCTTCCCACAAGAAGTCGATGGCCTCCGCTCCTGTGCCTGGAATCTCTTCCGAAGGTAAGGTGGTTCCCTTGACAGTACGAACGGCATTGCCGTTGCTGTCCCTGATGACCATGACCGCAAGGGCGAGCCCCGGTGTGCTGATCGAGATGTCAACGACTTGTCCTTCGAGCAGGCTGAATTGAACGGTGTTCTTGCCTGCTCCAGCGACTTGGGGGATTTGGCCACCCGCACCGGCTTGCGCCGCGAGCGCGAGCCCTTTTCGTTCCCCGCATCCCGCCGCGAGCAAAAGCGAGAGGGCGAACCATGAATTCAGGCGATCTGTGTTCAAACGCGCACTCCAACGAGAACGTGCTGGTGACCCCAACATCGCCGGTTTCGAAGAGAACTTGACTCGGGCCGGATGGGAAAATGGGGGAACGGAGCAGTTGCAGCCTGTTGCAATCGGACAGTGATAGAATCGCACATCGTCATGAAACGCGTCTTCAAGATCCTCAAGATCCTGGCTCTATGCCTTGGCGTTCTGGTGCTCGC